>JAYUHO010000102.1:0-15861 GCA_043766915.1 Cypionkella sp. | reverse complement strand
AAGACATTGCTAATGGCGGACAGGCAGCACCGAAATCTCTGCCACGCATTTGTACAAAACTTTCAGAACCGCCGGGCCAGTTGACCCGACACGGCATGATCCGCGCGCTTGCCTGCGCCGTCATAGGTGATCAGCCCCGTGCCCGCACCCTGCACTTCGGCCAACCGCCGCATCGCCGCCCGCACCCCCCGCCCCGCCGCCAACAGGCAAGCGGCATTGCGGTCGGCCTTGCGCTGCAGGGCCTGCAACACAGTTGGATTGCGGATCTGCCCGATGCCAAGCAGCGCCGCTTCCAGCTGCGGGGCCAATACCGCCAGCGCCGGAAAATCCGCTGCCAGAATTGCACCGTGCATCTGGTCAAGCACCTGCGTTGCCACTGCGTCAGCCTGCATGGCTTGCCCGTTCCGACAAGGATGCAAACAGCCGCTCTGCCAATCCGATGCCACCTTTGGCGACCATCTGCCTGGCCTGTTCCTGGCGCAGGAAACTGGCGAACTGCTCTTCGCCTATGCCGCCGCCCATCGATTCGCTTGGGGCGCCCATCCCGGCGTGGCCCAGCATTTCAGACAGAAAACTGGCCTCAAGCGCGCGGGCCTGATCCATCAAAGCCTGATCGCGCGGCGACAGCCGGGTCAAAGGCAGCGGGGGGGCTACGGGAATAACTTGCATTATACTCTCCTGATTGATCAGATTTTTCTGACTATCCGCTATGGCGGTAAACAGGTGGTAACCAGTTGCAGGAATAATAGTCCTCGCACCGTCAGAAGGGGGTGCAGAAATCGGGGAACGATGACGCCACAGGTTCAGCAGGTTTTTGTCTCACCACTGGCCGGCCCGCTTGCCGGCGCGGCGGGGGTGCCTGACGCGGCGGCGGGGGATGGTCAGGCAGAGGCTGCTCTGACTGGCAATCTGCAGGAATGTGACTTTGCCAGGCTGATGCAGGACGACGGGACAGACGCGGACATGGCCGATACACCACTGGCCCCGCCCATGCCTTTGCCGACGGACCTTGGATCGCAGGTGGCAGCGGTGGCAATGCGTGTGTTTTGCCCTTCGGTCAGCGCCGATCCCGAACCAGACACAATCGCCCAACCCGCGGCCATAACCCTGCGTGATCACCGGCACGATATAGCCGAGGAGGCGGCAGCAGCTTGGTTGATAGGGCCGGCGCTTGCCGTGCCGATTGACCCGTCCGGTATCAAAGACGGCCCACCCCTCCCGCCAACCGTCCCTGAACCCACCGTGGTCCTTCCGCAGCTGGCTTCAGTCAAACCGACCGCCGCACCCGTTTTGCCAGCGGGCACTGACCCTGCGCGGCGGGACGTGACCGCGAATTTCACACCCAGCCGCAGGGCGGAAGCGCCCGCCCCTGATCTGCTTGAACCTCCCTCGTTGCCGGTTCCGCCGCCGCTGCAGGCTGGCCGCGCCGTGTCGGCCAGTCCGGTGTCGGTCGCCCCGCCGCCGCCACCACCGCTGCAGGCTGGCATCTTGCCGCCAGCCAACCCTGCCTCAGGTGCAGCGCCAGCAGTGTTAATGCCGCCTCTGGTTGTGCCGCCCGTATTGGCCACCCCAATTGCAGTTGTGCCGCTGCCACTGACAGCCCCGCCAAAAGACCTGAAAAATCACCGGGAACCGGCTTTGGATCTGGCCGGGCCGGTGATGGGTCTTGCCCCGGCAGCGACTCCCGAACCTTGGTCCGAACCTGCGCCCGTTACTCCCGCCGAGACGGTCTTTCGTCTTCGCCTTGGGGCGGGTATCGCAGCCAATCAGCAGGCTGCGCCGACCGCCCCGCCGCAACCCGCAGATTTTATCAATCTGACACCCGCACCACAGCTATTCGCAACGACTGCGCCGCTGCCCAGCGCCATCCACAGCGGGGATGCGGCAGAACCAGCATCGCAGGAACGGCGGGTCACCGACGGAACCATCACACCGCCAACGACCGGAAATTCTGACACTGCGCTGACACTGCCAGAGGTTCGCAATCCAGACACTGCTCTGCCAGCACCCGCCACTGCGACAGCTGAGCCGGTAAAATTGCCATCTTCCCCGCTGCCTCAACCCAACGGTGCCGCCGCAGCAGCGATGCAGCCATACCCGATCGCACTTCCCCCCCGACTGGGCGCTGATCTGGTCGCGTTCACCAAATCGCCTGGCACTGGCCCCGTCGAGATTCTGCTGAACCCCGAAGAGTTGGGCCATTTGCGCTTTGAAATTCACCAAAAAGCCGACCAGCTGCGCGTCGTGCTTTCGGTCGAACGGCCTGAAACACTGACTCTTCTGCGCCGCAATGCCGATCAATTGTTGGGCGAATTCCGCGCCGCCGGATTTTCGGGTGCATCGCTCAGTTTTGGTCAGTGGGATCAACAAAACAGCAATCCCCGCGCCGCGCCTGACCCGCACCCCCCACCGCCCCCGCCGCAGGATTGGGATTTTGATCCACCTCCCCCGCCCCCCCCACCCCGCCGCCAATCCCCCCAGATCGCCGCATCAACCGGCCTGAATATCCGCCTTTAAAGCGGTTCAGGTTTTGAGGGAAACATGAACATCGGAAATCGCGTTCAAGCGCAGCGAGAGGCAGCGAATTCCGATTCAAAACAAACCTGAACCGCTCCAGAAAGGGCCAAAATATGGAAACCGCAACCGTTTCAGTTGTCACCCCCCCAAAACCAGCGTCCGCCCCACGTCAGGCGATCAGCGCCGATTTTGATACATTCCTGAAAATGCTGACCACACAGATGCAAAACCAAGACCCGCTGAACCCGATTGATTCCGCCGATTACGCCGTACAACTGGCCACGTTTTCAGGCGTTGAACAGCAGATGAAAACCAACCAGCTGCTCGATGATCTGGCCAGCCAGTTCGGCGTCATGGGCATGTCGCAACTGGCGGCCTGGGTCGGCCAAGAGGCGCGCTCTGCCGCTCCGGTGTTCAAAGGGGCTGATCCAGTCACGATCACCTATGCGCCAAACGCGCAGGCCGACCGGGCGGTGCTGGTGATAAAAGACAAAGTGGGTAATCTGGTGGCCCGCGAAGATGTGCCCCTGTCGAACGCCCCTTATCAGTGGCTGGGCGCCGATGCGTCGGGCAATCCTTTGCCCAATGGCGTCTATACCCTCAGTCTGGAAAGCTATCGCGGCCAAGAGCAGATCGGCACGGCAACCGAAGTCGAATCCTATGCCCGCATCGTCGAGGCACGCGGTGGCGCGAATGGCACCGCTTTGGTGCTGGAAGGCGGGATCGAAGTGGCAGCAACAAAGGTGACCGCCCTACGGGTGCCATAACTACAGATACCGCCCCAACCAAACGCCCAAAGCAAACACCACGGGCAGGCCCAGCAGAACCCGCCACCCAAACAGCCGGGGCTGTGTGTTCACAGGCGGCAGAACCTCGGCCTGCCGGATCAAGGCGGCCTCAACCAGTCGTGGCAACCGGGGCCCGAACCGCCCCAAAACCCGCGCCGTCTGCGCCAGATCGCGCAGCAGGGCAAGCGGCCCGACGTTGCGTTTCACATAGGATTCGACCACCGGCTTGGCGACTTGCCAGATGTTGATATGCGGGTCCAACCCGCGCGCGACACCTTCGACCACCACCATCGTCCGCTGCAACAGAATCAGCTCGGTCCGGGTTTCCATGCCAAACCGTTCCGTCACCGCAAACAGATACGACAACAGCCGCGACATCGAAATCCGCGTGGCGTCCATGCCAAAAATCGGCTCTCCCACGGCGCGCAAGGCCCGCGCGAATTCGTCAATGTCGCGGTCCGCAGGCACATAGCCCGCCTCAAAATGCACTTCCGCCACGCGGCGGTAATCGCGCGCGATAAAGCCCATCAGAATTTCTGCATAAACTCGGCGGGTATATTCATCAATCCGCCCCATGATGCCAAAATCATAGGCAATGATATCGCCATTCGCCGCCACTTTCAGATTGCCCTGATGCATGTCGCCATGGAAAAATCCATCGCGCAACGCATGGCTTAGGAACAACTGCAACACCCGCGCTGCCACCACCTTGCGATCAATCCCCGCCGCATCAATCGCGCCATTTTCCGCCAGATTGATGCCTTCGGCCCAGCCCAGTGTCATCACCGTGCGGCCCGAATAATCCCAGACCGGTTTTGGCACCTGAAATCCGGCATCGCCTTTGGTATTGTCGGCAAATTCAGATGCGGCGGACGATTCCAGCCGCAAATCCAACTCGCCCATCACCACGCCTTCGAAATGGGTGATCACATCAATCGGGCGCAACCGCCGGGCCGAGGGGGCCAGAAATTCAATCGCGCGGGCGGCAAAGTAAAACGCGTCGATATCCTTGCGAAACGCCCGTTCAATCCCCGGCCGCAGCACTTTAACCGCCACATCCTGCCCGGTGTCGGCCAGCCGTGCGCGATGCACTTGGGCAATAGACGCCGCAGCTACGGGTTCTGAAAACTCAGAAAATATCTGGTCAACCGGCAGGCCCAGTTCCACCGCGATCATCGCCTTGGCCACATCGGTTGAAAACGGCGGCAGCTTGTCTTGCAGATATTTCAACTGCAGCGCCAACTCATCCCCGACAATATCGGGCCGGGTCGAAAGGATCTGGCCAAACTTGATATAGGCCGGCCCCAACGCCGTCAGCGCACGGGTGGCAGGTGGCAGCGCCGGGTCGCCTTTCAATCCCAGCCATTTGAAGGGCCATCCCAAAAGGCGTGCCGCGAATCGCAACCGGGCGGGCGCGCTGAACGCTTCCAACACCACATCCATTGCACCGGTGCGCTCCAGCGTGGCCCCGGTGCGGATCAACCGCCAGATATTGTGCGGGCCGCGCACCTAGATCTTCCAACCCGAATGCAAGGCAGCTACGCCCATCGTCAGATTGCGGTATTTCACCTGATCAAAACCTGCGCTGCGGATCATGGCTGCAAAGCTTTCCTGATCCGGAAATTTGCGGATCGATTCGACCAGATACTGATAACTGTCGCGATCCCCTGCCACGATCTGCCCCATCACCGGGATCACGTTGAACGAATACTTGTCATAGACCCATTGCGCCGCGTCATTCGGAATGCGGCTGAATTCCAACACCATCAGCCGCCCGCCGGGGCGCAGCACGCGGTAGGCTTCGCGCAGCGCATCACCGATTCGGGTGACATTCCGAATGCCAAAGGAAATTGTGTAAACATCGAAGGAATTATCGGCAAAGGGCAGCGCCATCGCATCGCCCACCACCCAATCCAGCCGATCCGCCATTTTATCGGCGTCCGCGCGCGCGCGTCCCGCTACCAACATGGATTCGGTCATGTCCAGCACGGTCGCTGTCGCCCCCGGCGCGCGTTTCAGAAACCGAAATGCCACATCCCCGGTGCCGCCCGCCACGTCGAGTAAGCGCTGGCCGGGCCGCGGCGCCAGCCAATCCATCATCGCGGCTTTCCACAACCGGTGCATGCCACCCGACATCAGATCATTCATCACATCGTATTTGCTGGCCACACGGGTGAACACCCCATGCACCATCCCCGCCTTGTCGCCTTCGGGCACGGTTTGAAAGCCGAAATGGGTGGTTTGATCTTCGGTCATTTGCATGCTGTCCTTGGCTTTGCCACACCTTATAGATAGGTAGCGCGCAGCCGCAATGCGCCCATCTGTCCAAGCCACAGGTTATCATGCCCGAATTGCCCGAAGTTGAAACCGTTCGCCGTGGGCTTTTGCCCGTGATGGAGGGTCAACGGATAGACCGGGCAGAGGTAAACCGCCCCGATCTGCGCTGGCCTTTGCCGTTGGGCATGGCAGATCGGTTGACGGGCAAAACGGTTCTGGCCCTGCGGCGGCGGTCGAAATACATCTTGGCCGATCTGTCGTCGGGGGAAACCTTGCTGATCCATCTGGGCATGTCAGGCCGGATGCTGATTTCAGGGCAGATGTTGGGGGAATTTCACCATACCCACCCCGCGCCGCAAAAGCATGATCATGTTGTTTTGCATATGGCAAACGGCGCGCGGGTAACCTTCAACGATGCCCGCCGTTTTGGTGCGATGGATCTGCTGCCCACCGCCACCGCCGAAGAACACCCCCTGCTGGCCCCCATCGGCCCCGAACCGCTGGGCAATGCGTTCGACGAATCTTACCTGATTGCCAAACTGAAAAGCCGCAACACGCCGATCAAATCCGCCCTTCTGGATCAGCATCTGGTCGCAGGGTTGGGCAATATCTATGTCTGCGAAACCCTGTTCCGCGCGCGAATCGACCCCACCACCAAGGCGATGGCGCTGACAAAATCCCGCGTGGCATCTTTGGTGCCGATCATCCGTCAGGTGTTGTCTGATGCCATCACGGCGGGCGGTTCGTCATTGCGCGACTACCGCCAGGCGGATGGCGAACTGGGTTATTTTCAGCACAGCTTTCAGGTCTATGGACGCGAAGGCCAACCCTGCCAAACCCCCGGCTGCACCAGTGCTGTCGCACGGATCGTGCAATCGGGCAGATCGTCGTTCTATTGCCCCACCTGCCAGACGTGACTTGATAACGCGCGCGGTGCTGCTACGACTCATCGCCTGAATAACCGGAGCCGCTGCCATGGCCTATGAAACCCTGATCGTCGAGATTTCGGATTATACTTGTCTGATTCGCCTCAACCGACCGGATGCGATGAACGCGCTTAACCTGAAGATGATGCAGGAACTGGCCAATGCGCTGACCGCCGCCGACCGCAACGACAAAATTCGCTGTATCGTGCTGACCGGGTCTGAAAAGGCCTTCGCCGCCGGGGCCGATGTGCGCGAAATGGCCCGGAAAACCTTTACTGACGTGTTTTCCGATGATCTTTTCGCCCGCGAAACCGAAGCCATCCAGCGGGTTCGCAAACCCATAATCGCCGCCGTGTCCGGCTATTGCCTGGGCGGCGGCTGCGAATTGGCGATGATGTGCGACTTTATCATTGCCTCTGACACCGCCAAATTCGGCCAGCCCGAGATTAATCTGGGCATCTGCGCTGGTATGGGCGGCACCCAGCGCCTGACGCGGTTTGTCGGCAAATCCAAATCCATGGACATGCACCTGACTGGCCGGTTCATGGAGGCCGCCGAGGCCGAACGGTCCGGTCTGGTCAGCCGCGTGGTGCCTGTCAAATCCTTGATGGACGAGGCAATGAAAATCGCCACCAAAATCGCCGAAAAGTCCGCTCTGTCGGTGATGGCAGTAAAAGAAACCGTCAATCGCGCGCAGGAAACCAGCCTGCGCGAGGGGTTGTTGTTTGAACGCCGTGTTTTTCACGCGCTTTTCGCCACCGAAGATCAGAAAGAAGGCATGGCCGCCTTCCTTGAAAAACGCCAACCGCAATTCCGCGACAGATAGCGGCAATTGGCGCGGCTTTGAAGGTTGACTAATGCCGGATGTGCCCGTAAAGACCCGATCTTGTGAATTACACCAGACCAAGAACCGGAATCCATACCGATGGCAAATACCGCCCAGTCCAAAAAGCGCGCGCGTCAATCCGACGCCCGCCAAGACATCAACAAGGCGCGCCGTTCGCGTATCCGCACCTTCCTGCGCAAGGTTGAAGAGGCGCTTGCGTCTGGCAATCAGGAAAACGCAGCAGTTGCATTGAAGAACGTGCAGCCTGAATTGGCGCGCGGCATCACCAAGGGCGTCATGCACAAAAACACCGTTGCCCGCAAAATGTCGCGCCTTGCCTCGCGTGTTAAGGCCCTCGGCACCGCCGCCGCCTGATTGTTGTTTCGATCCAGGATACAGTCGGGCGCAGCTTGCAAAAGCCGCGCCCTTTGTCATGTCCGCCAAACATTTTTGACCTTTTCCGATCCGGGCGTTGCCATTTTGCACTGGCCAAGGGATTCGCTCGAACAATCTTGTGTCAAGCAACAAGATCGGTTGCGAAGCCCGCACAGCGCTTGATACCTTGACGCAAGCGAGTCACTTCGCTTGGGGGGACAAGACCAGATCCATAAGCCGTTTTCGTGGGCGCTGCTGCCAAGCCTTGCCAATTGAAACATGAAAAATAGCTTTAAGATCAATGTCTTGTGCTGTCTGCGCCTAAATTGGCCAACAGTTATTCAGCTGCCAGTCCCGGGGAAATCTCGGGCGCTGGCTCGTGTTGAATTGCCCTGCTGTTGAACAGGTTGCTTTGGCTTCCTTGCCCTGTGGCAAGTAACCTAAAGCAGCGTTTCGGCAGCGCCAAGCGGTTGATTTTCGTGCTGTGACGGGTGGCGAAACATAGGGCGCGATCGGATTTTCTCCGAAGAACAGACGCCTAGGGACGGAATGAACTATGACGAATGAATCCTGGGGCAGGGTGCGGGAATCGCTGGTAAAGCGAATTGGCAAGAACAACTATGTCAGCTGGATAGAGCCGATGCGCCTGTCCAATCTGTCCGAGGGCGTCGCACGATTCGAAGTGCCGACAACTTTTTTTGGCGATTGGGTGTCGCGCAATTTCAGTGACCATATTCTGGCGCATCTGAATGCCGAAGGCCACGCGGTGGGACGCATCGAGTTTTTCGTTCCCGCCCGCACAGCCTCGCCCCGGCCCGCCAACGAATCGGCCCCGGTCACTCCATCGCGGACCAACAAAGCCGCCCGCACCCGTGTGCTGTCTGATGATGAATTGCCCGGTGCCACGTTGGACGCCCGTTTCACCTTTGACAGCTTTGTCGTTGGCAAACCGAATGAACTGGCCCATGCCGCCGCCCGCCGCGTTGCCGAAGGCGGCCCGGTCAGCTTTAACCCGCTGTTTCTTTATGGCGGCGTCGGATTGGGCAAAACCCACCTGATGCACGCCATTGCGCATGAACTTCAGGCCCGGCAACCCCATTTGCGCGTGTTGTTTTTGTCGGCGGAACAATTCATGTATCGCTTCGTCCAAGCCCTGCGCGAACGCCAGATCATGGATTTCAAAGAGATTTTCCGCTCGGTCGATGTGTTGATGGTTGATGACGTACAATTCATCGCGGGCAAAGATTCCACCCAGGAAGAATTCTTCCACACGTTCAACGCGCTGGTGGATCAGAACAAACAGATCGTCATTTCCGCAGATCGTGCGCCCGGCGAGATTAAAGACCTGGAAGAACGCATCAAATCGCGGCTGCAATGCGGTCTGGTGGTTGATCTGCACCCCACCGATTACGAACTGCGCCTTGGCATCCTGCAGCAAAAGGCAGAATTCTACCGTCAGCAATATAAGGGCCTCGCGATTTCCAACGGTGTTTTGGAATTCCTTGCCCACCGCATCACCACCAACGTTCGCGTGCTTGAGGGGGCGCTGACCCGTCTTTTTGCCTTTGCCAGCCTTGTGGGCCGCGAAATCACGCTGGAACTGGCGCAGGACTGTCTGGCCGATATTCTGCGCGCCTCGGATCGCAAGCTGACCATCGAAGAAATTCAGCGCAAGGTGGCCGAACATTACAACATCCGCCTGTCGGATATGATCGGACCCAAACGCCTGCGCAATATTGCGCGGCCGCGTCAGGTGGCGATGTATCTGGCCAAACAGCTGACGCCGCGCAGCTTGCCCGAAATCGGCCGCCGCTTTGGCGGGCGCGATCACACCACCATCATTCACGGTGTGCGCAAGATCGAAGAGCTGATGTCAACCGACAGCCAACTGTCCGACGACCTGCTGCTGTTGCGCCGGTTGTTGCAGGGGTAAAGCGCCTTCAGATCGACCCGATTCGATGTCTTTGTTAACATCTGTGCGCCGCGCGGCGCGCAAGGATGTTGCAAGACCGATTGTAGCACCTTTGTAGCACGGCTGTAGCAAGCCGGACCGGGTAGAAACCAGCCAGTTAATGCAGCGTTCTCAACAGCTTGGCTGTGAATTGTTGCAAGATCGTGTGGTGCCTTTAACTCCTGCCCGTTAGGCCTTGTTAAACTTCGGAAATCGGCTAATTTCGACGTCCCCGCCGGGGGATTTGTCCAAGGGGATGCAACATGAAGCTGTCAATCGAACGCGGAACGCTGCTCAAGGCGCTGGCGCAGGCCCAATCCGTGGTGGAGCGCCGCAACACCATCCCGATTCTGGCCAATGTGCTGATCGAAGCTGACGGTGCCCAGGTCAGTTTCCGCGCCACCGATCTTGATATCGAAGTGGTGGATCGCGCCCCGGCCATGGTGGAACGCGCCGGTGCCACCACTGTATCGGCGGTGATGCTGCATGAAATCATACGAAAATTGCCTGACGGCGCGCTGGTTGCCCTGACCGAAGACGCCGCCTCTGGCCGTCTGGTTATAGCGGCGGGCAGATCAACGTTCAGCCTTGCCACTTTGCCGCGCGAAGATTTTCCGGTGATGGCGTCATCGGAATATTCGTCAAACTTTTCTGCCCCCGCCCCGGTACTGCGCCGTCTGTTTGACAAGGCGAAATTCGCGATTTCTACTGAAGAAACAAGATATTACCTGAACGGCGTCTATCTGCACGTCTCAACCGGTGAAATCGGGGCCGTGCTGCGCTGTGTGGCCACCGATGGCCACCGCCTTGCCCGGATTGACGCCCCTTTGCCAGACGGTGCCACGGGCATGCCGGGGGTGATCGTGCCCCGTAAGACTGTGAATGAACTCAGAAAACTTCTGGACGACGATACAGCCGACATTGCCGTGTCGGTATCAGAAACCAAAATCCGCTTTGCCACACCGGCGATCACGCTGACCTCAAAAGTCATCGACGGCACCTTTCCGGATTACACCCGCGTCATTCCAACCGGAAACACCCGCAGGTTGGAAGTGGATGCGTCGGAATTTGCCAAAGCCGTTGATCGTGTCGCGACGGTATCGTCCGAACGCAGCCGTGCGGTGAAACTGTCACTGGAAGATGACCGGTTGATCCTGTCGGTAAACGCGCCCGATTCGGGGGCCGCCGAAGAAGAACTGGCCGTGGCCTATTCGGATGAACGGTTGGAAATTGGCTTTAACGCCAAATACTTACTGGAAATCGCCAGTCAGGTAGATCGTGAAAACGCGGTGTTCATGTTCAACTCATCAGGCGATCCAACCCTGATGCGCGAAGGCAATGACATGTCGGCGGTGTATGTCGTCATGCCAATGCGGGTGTAACACCCGCTCAATTCAGCGACGGATGAAAAGGGTTACGCTGTGACGGGTCTGGCAATCACAGCCCTAACTCTGTCGCATTTCCGCAGCCATCTTGCGGCGCGGCTGGTTTTTGATGGTCGGCCTGCAGCGATTATCGGCCCAAATGGCGCGGGCAAAACCAATATTCTGGAAGCGGTGTCGTTGCTGTCCCCCGGTCGCGGATTGCGCCGTGCGGGGCCTGACGAAATTGCCCGCAGACCCGAAGCGCTGGGTTGGAAAGTTACGGCAAATATTCGCGGATTTGGCGCGGATCATACCGTTGAAACCTGGTCAGACAGCGGCGCAAGCCGCACCGTTCGCGTTGACGACAAGGCAGCCACCCAAGCCAGTCTGGGGCGCGTACTGCGCGTGCTTTGGCTGGTGCCCGCGATGGACAGGCTGTGGATCGAATCTGCGGACGGGCGGCGCAGGTTTTTGGATCGGATGACGCTGTCCTTTCTGCCAGATCACGCAGAATCGGTGCTGACCTATGACAAGGCGATGCGTGATCGAAACCGCTTGTTGAAAGATAACGTGACCGATCCGCATTGGTATGCCGCCTTGGAATCCCAAATGGCGATATCCGGCCAACAAATCGCAGCCAATCGGCACACGGCATTGCAGCGTCTTGCGGTGGCCCAGACGGGTGCCCGGACGGCGTTTCCCCACGCAGAATTGCGACTTTCAGATGACACCGCCGATGATCTGCTGGGCCAGCTGGCAGAAGGTCGCCGCCGGGATTTGGCGGCGGGGCGCACCTTGCAAGGCCCGCATCGTGCTGATTTGTCAGCGATTTATGTCGACAAAGATCTGCCTGCCGATCAATGTTCAACCGGGGAACAAAAGGCCTTGCTGATCAGCCTTATCTTGGCCAACGCGCGCGCTTTGGCCGCCGATCTGGGGGCAGCGCCGATCTTGTTGCTGGATGAGGTTGCCGCCCATCTGGATCAAGCCCGCCGCGAGGCTTTGTATGACGAATTATGTGCCTTGGGCGCACAGGCACTGATGACAGGCACCGAAGCCGCCCTTTTTGACAGTCTTGGCTCCCGTGCGCAGACCATTCAAGTCACCGAGACAAGCGGGCTGTCCCGCATCACCAGTCCATCTGCCGGAGATTAAAATGACCATCACCTTCTATCAGCTGTTGCTTTACGCGGGGGGCATGGCCCTGCTGTGGGCGGTGCCCGGACCAGTTTGGCTGGCCCTGACAGCGCGGGCGCTGACGGGGGGCTTTGCCAGCGCCTGGCCTCTGGCGATAGGCGTGGCGCTGGGGGATATCATCTGGCCGCTGGCGGCGATCTTTGGCCTGACCTGGATCTTGTCGGTCTATGGTGAATTTCTGATGGTTCTGCGCTGGGTGGCGGCGGTCGTGTTCATCGTGATGGGCGCTTTGTTGATCCGCAAGCCTGCCACTCTGCCCACCGCCGATGGCCGCCTGACCCGACCGGGCGCCGTTGCGGGATTTGTGACGGGTGTTGCGGTGGTGATCGGCAATCCCAAGGCCATTTTGTTTTATATGGGCGTGCTTCCGGGGTTCTTTGATCTTGGTCGTCTGCAGTGGCCCGACATTGTGGCTATTCTGGTCATTTCTGGTCTGGTGCCCATGCTGGGAAATCTTGGCCTTGCACTGTTTCTGGATCGCGCCCGCCGCCTGTTGTCGAACCCCGAAAGCATCCGTCGGGTGAACGTGATTTCCGGCGTTTTGCTGATCGGCGTTGGTGTCGCAATCGGGCTAAGCTAACCGCTAAATCTTGTGTCCAAGGCGTGACATCCCCCCCCTGAACCGCTATAAGTCGCGTGTAATTCAAGGGATGATTGACCCATGGCCGAAGAAGCCAAAAAGACCCAAGCCTATGACGCCGATTCTATCAAAGTTCTCAAAGGCTTAGAGGCGGTTCGCAAGCGCCCCGGCATGTATATCGGCGACACCGATGATGGCTCGGGTTTGCACCATATGGTGTATGAAGTTGTCGACAATGGAATTGATGAGGCGCTGGCCGGACATGCCACTGCGGTGACGGTGAAAATCCATGCCGACGGCTCGGTTTCTGTGCGCGACAACGGGCGCGGCATTCCGGTGGATATCCATCAGGAAGAAGGCGTTTCCGCCGCCGAAGTCATCATGACGCAACTGCACGCGGGCGGTAAATTCAACAACACTGACGATTCCGGCAACGCCTACAAAGTGTCTGGCGGCCTGCACGGCGTGGGTGTTTCGGTGGTGAATGCGCTGTCGGAATGGCTGGAACTGACGGTGTGGCGCAATGATACCGAATACCGCGCGCGGTTCGAACATGGCGACTGCGTGGTGCATGTCTATCCTGTCGGCCCCGCGCCGGGGATGAAGGGCACCGAAGTGCGGTTCCTGGCGGCTGCCAAAACCAACATCCCGGATGGAACGTTTTCCAACCTCGACTACAGTTTTAAAACGCTGGAACACCGTCTGCGCGAACTGGCGTTTCTGAATTCCGGTGTGCGCATCATTATCGAAGATGAACGCCCTGCCGAGCCGCTGCGTACCGAGCTTTACTATGACGGCGGCGTAAAGGAATTTGTGAAATACCTTGATCGGTCAAAGACGTCCGTTATGGCCGAGCCGATTTACATGATCGGCGAACGTAACGGCATCACCGTTGAAGTGGCGATGTGGTGGAACGACAGTTACAACGAAATGGTGCTGCCCTTTACCAACAACATCCCGCAGCGCGATGGTGGCACCCATCTTGCCGGATTTCGCGGTGCGCTGACCCGCACGATCAACGCCTATGCGCAATCGTCCGGGATCGCCAAGCGCGAAAAGATCGACTTTACCGGCGATGACGCCCGCGAAGGGCTGACCTGTGTGCTTTCGGTCAAAGCCCCCGATCCCAAGTTTTCCAGCCAGACCAAGGATAAACTCGTGTCGTCCGAAGTGCGGCCTGCCGTTGAAAACATGGTCAACGAAAAGCTGTCGGAATGGTTTGAGGAAAATCCTGCCAATGCGAAAATCATTGTCGGCAAGATCATCGAAGCCGCCCTTGCCCGCGAAGCCGCCCGCAAAGCGCGCGATCTGACCCGGCGCAAAACCGCGCTGGATATCGCCAGCCTGCCCGGCAAACTGGCCGATTGTCAGGAACGCGATCCGGCCAAGTCTGAGATTTTTCTGGTCGAAGGCGATTCGGCTGGCGGCTCGGCCAAACAGGGCCGTTCGCGCGCCAATCAGGCCGTTCTGCCTCTGCGCGGTAAAATCCTGAACGTCGAACGTGCGCGGTTTGACCGTATGCTTGGCAGTGCCGAAATTGGCACGCTGATCACGGCGCTGGGCACTGGAATTGGCCGGGATGAGTTTAATATCAAGAAGTTGCGCTACCACAAAGTGGTAATCATGACCGACGCCGACGTTGACGGCGCGCATATCCGTACGCTGTTGCTGACCTTCTTTTTCCGCCAAATGCCGCAACTGATCGAAGGCGGGTATCTCTATATCGCGCAACCACCGCTTTACAAAGTGGCACGCGGCAAGTCCGAAGTTTACCTGAAAGATCAGGCGGCGCTGGAAGATTACCTCATTGAAATGGGCGTCGAAGGGGCCGTTCTGCGGCTGACCGATCGGCAGGAAATTGCGGGCAACGATCTGGCGCGTGTTGTTGAAGGCGCGCGTGCCTTCCGCCGGGTGCTGGATGCGTTCCCCACGCATTACCCGCGCGGTATTCTGGAACAGGCGGCCCTTGCGGGGGCGTTTGATCCGGGTCAGGCCGACGCTGATCTGCAGAACGTCGCCGATACCGTGGCCAAACGGCTGAACATGATCGCGCTGGAATATGAAAAGGGCTGGACGGGCCGGATCACCCAAGATCACGGTATACGTCTGTCCCGCATCCTGCGCGGCGTTGAAGAATTGCGCACGTTGGACGGTGCCGTTCTGCGGTCGGGTGAGGCGCGGCGGCTGTCGGCGATCTCGCAGCAGACCCGCAGCATCTATACTGACCCGGCGCGGATGATGCGCAAAGACCGCGAACAAATGGTGCATGGCCCGATTGATTTGTTAAAGTCGATCCTGGCCGAAGGCGAAAAGGGCCTGTCTTTGCAACGCTATAAGGGATTGGGCGAAATGAACCCAGAACAGCTGTGGGAAACCACGCTGGACCCCGAAGCGCGCACCCTGTTGCAGGTCAAGATCGACGATCTTGCCGACGCCGATGATATTTTCACCAAGCTGATGGGCGATGTCGTCGAACCACGGCGCGAATTCATCCAGCAAAACGCGCTAAACGTCGAACATCTTGATATCTGACCTAAGCCGCCCGTTGCCTTTCAATCACCCTGCGCGATCTTATGCCATTCCTATGAGGACGATATGACCTTCAAGCCCGCCAAATGGCCCCGTGACCTTCGCTCTCAACACTGGTTCGGCGGTACGGGACGGGATGCGATTTATCATCGCGGCTGGATGAAGAACCAGGGTCTGCCGCATGATCTGTTTGATGGCCGTCCGGTGATCGGGATTTTGAACACATGGTCGGAACTGACGCCCTGCAACGCACATCTGAATGATCTGGCGCAACGGGTAAAACATGGGATTTATGAGGCGGGCGGCTTTCCTGTCGAAGTGCCGGTGTTTTCTGCAAGTGAATCCGCCTTCCGCCCCACTGCGATGATGTTCCGCAATCTGGCGGCAATGGCGGTGGAAGAGGCGATGCGCGGTCAGCCGATGGATGGCTGCGTGCTGTTGGTGGGCTGCGGTAAAACCACGCCCAGCCTGCTGATGGCCGCGGCCAGTACCGATATTCCGTCGATTGTGGTGACGGGCGGGCCGATGCTG
>JAYUHO010000101.1:0-2231 GCA_043766915.1 Cypionkella sp. | reverse complement strand
TGATGCCGAACACCACCTCGGTCAGCAGGGCCGCCCCACCAACCAAAGCGCCGAAATCCAGACCAAACATTGTGACGAACGGTAAAAGCGAGGTGCGCAAGGCGTGGCGCAGCATGATACGGGTTTCCGACAGCCCCTTGGCGCGGGCGGTGCGGATGAAATCTTCGGAATAAACCTCGATCAGATTGGCGCGCAGGACCCGTGCATAGATGCCGATATACAGGATGGACAGCGTGAGCCACGGGATCACCAGTGCCTTGAACCAACCGCTGACACTTTCACTTAGGGGCACATAGCCAAGACCCGGCACCCAGGAAAACATCCATGTGTCGTGAAAACGGCTTTGCGTGATCAGGTTTGCCACCTCGCCCAGCCAGAAAACCGGCATCGAAATGCCAATCAGCGAAATGATCATCAAGCCGCGATCAACGACCGTATCGCGCATCGTTGCGGCTGCGATACCTATGCCAATGCTGCCGACAACCCAAAGCAGCGCCGCGCCAAGCACAAGCGACAGCGTCGCCGGGACGGCCTGGATCACTTGGGGAATGACTTGCTGGCCCCGGTTCACAAATGATGTCAGATCCTGCGTGATAAACAGCCGCTGCATCAACAACCCGTATTGCACCGGCAAGGGCCGATCAAAGCCGAAATCATGCCGGATTTGCAGGATGGTTTCAGGGGCGGCATTGCGGCCTGCAATGCGGGCGGCCGGGTCCGAGCCGGGGGTCGCAAAAAAGATCATGAACACCAGAACCGAAATGCCGAACATCACGAAAACCATCTGGATCAGGCGTTGGATGATCGTGGCCAGCATCTCAGCGCACCTTGAATCGTGGGTCGAGCGCGTCACGGACACAGTCGCCCAGCACGTTCAGGGCCAGAACGGTGATGACAATCGCAAGCCCCGGCGCCAGGGCCACCATCGGGCGCGAATACAGCAGCGTCTGCCCATCCTGAATGATCGTGCCCCAGCTTGCATCCGGGGGCTGCACACCGATGGACAGGAACGACAGGGCAGATTCTGTGGTGATGCTGAGCGCCAGCAGGATCGGGATGAACACGATCAGGGTTGGCATGATATTGGGCAGAACATCACGCATCAGGATGCGGTAGGTCGGCAGGCCGAGCCCGATAGAGGCAAGAACAAATTCCGAATTGCGCAGGGCCAAGACCTTGGACCGGATCGGGCGGGCCACATAGGGGACGTAGATGACGCCAATAATGCCGATCGGCAGCAAGAGCGAGCCGGAGGTGACGGTGAACGGACCGAGTTGAAAGCTGCTGTTCAGCAGCACGATGGACAGTGATATTGCCAAAAGATAGACCGGGAACGCCCATAAAACATCAAGAATGCGGGACAGGACCATGTCCAGCACTCCGCCGGTAAACCCGGCGACAATGCCGATGACAGCCGCAAGGATCAGACAGATCACCGTGGCTGATGCGGCAATAAAAAGCGAGTTCAACCCTCCATAAAGCAGCCGGGCCGCAACATCCCGGCCTTGGCTATCGGCACCCAGCAGATAAGTGAATTGCCAGGTCGGGCCGATTGGTGTGACGCCAAGGCCCAGCCCGGTGGTTGAGGGTTGCATGATGGGAACTTGTGCGCCGTCCACCGCGATCGAGCCGCCAAGATTAGAGCGGAACGGATTAGTGCCCGCGATAGTGGCATAGACCGGGGCCAAGGCGCATAACAGCACCATCAGCAGCAAGACTGCCGCTGACACCACAGCAGATCGGTTCCGACCAAGTCGGCGCAAAGCGGTCGCCCAGACGCCGCGACCGCCCCTGTCTTGGGCAGCCGTGGTTTCTTTTACGGGGGCTACGTCGGCCGGTGCGGTCACGTCAGACCCCCGGCGTTTTCGTTACTGAACCCAAGACAGTGCCATGATCCATTGGAACTGGTTCGAGAACACGAAATTCTGAACCCGGGCCGACAAGAAATCAACGTGTTTGGGGGTGAACAGCGGCGCGACCGGGGCAAGTTCCATGAACGCCTGATCAATCTTGGCCCATTCGGCATCGGCGCCTGCGGGGTCAGTGCCAGCCTGCACCATGGCGGCCTGGATCCGGGCGTCAATCTCCTCGTTACAAATTCCGGCGATATTGATTGAGCTATCGGTTCCGGGGTGGAACGACGCACAAGACAGCAGCACGTTCAGGAAGTTCGACGCCGCCGGGTAATCCTGATACCATTGCGTGACCGAGATCTGGACCGCGTTATTGGT
>JAYUHO010000100.1:0-15894 GCA_043766915.1 Cypionkella sp. | reverse complement strand
GGTATTTTCTCAACCGCTGTCTGGAGCCCACCCTGAACGGTCGCCCGCTGCCCGAGGCGCGCGGGCGGCTGGTGGCCCTGCTGGCCCGGACATAAAGTCGCAGACGGGCGCGCAATGTCGGCACTGATGCAGACCCCCCTGCGATAACAAGGCGAAAAGACACCATCATGGCCTTGCGTTACATTCCCCTTGACCTAAAGCTTTCTCCTACCCCCAAAATCCAGCATTTTGCCCTGCTGGCGGGGCTGGAGGCGGCGGTGCGCGGCACGTTGATCGCCACCATTCCGCTGGCGGTTTATGATGCGTTCGGCTCGGCGCAAAACCTCTCGCGGGTCTATCTTATTGCGGGCATCATCACCTTGTTCTGGGGATTGTGCGTGCCGCGATTGACCACGATCTGGCCTCGCCGTTGGGTTTATAGCGCGGGCTGCGTGTTCTACCTGATTTCGATGGTGCTGTTCGTTATGGGCACCCAGCTGACGGTGCAGCTGGGTATTCTGGTCATGGGGATCGCCACCGTCACCTGCTTTGTGTGCTTTAACGCCTATGTGCTGGATTACGTGCCGCGCGCCAATCTGGGCCGCACCCAAAGCCTGCAGATGGTCTATGCCGCCGCCCCCTGGGCCATCGGGCCATTGTCGGGTGTTTGGCTCTGGGGGGTGTGGCCGCCGCTGCCGTTCCTGATCGCTGCCGTATTCGCCGCCATTCAACTGGCAGTGTTTTGGTATTTGCGGCTGGGCAATGGCAAGCAGATCACCCGCGCCAAGGGGCCTGCAGTTAATCCGCTGGCCTATCTTGGGCCATTCTTTGCGCAGCCCAGACTGATCGCAGGCTGGTTTTTCGCGGTGATCCGCAGCTGTGGTTGGTGGGTCTATGTGGTTTATGTGCCGATCTTCTGTATCGAAAGCGGCCTGGGTGATAAATTGGGCGGTATCATGCTGTCATCCACCAATGCCACGCTGCTGCTGTCACCGTTCATGGCCGCATGGGTGCGCAGACAATCGGTGCGGGTCGCGTTGCGCGCGGCGCTGGCCTATTGCGCGGTGCTGTTCAGCGCGGCCACGCTATTGTCAGCGCTGCCATGGGTGGCGATGCTGCTGCTGTTTTTGGGGTCGTTCGGTTTGGTGATGCTGGATGTGGTCGGCGGCTTGCCGTTCATGATGTCGGTCAAACCTTCGCAACGCGCCGAAATGGCTGCCGTCTATTCTAGCTTTCGCGATGTGTCGGGCATCGCCACCCCGGCGGCGGCGGCGCTGGTTCTGATGGTGGCCCCATTGGGGTTCATCTTTGCAGCCTCTGGTCTGGGGTTTGTCGCGGCCTTTGTCATCGCAGGCCAGTTGCACCCGCGGCTTGGAACACTGCGGCCGTCGCGCGGTGGGGCTGAGGTGGAACAGAGGTAGAAACCATCCCGACCTTGGTCTTTCATACCACCCTTTTGCCTTTCTTGCCGGATTTGACACGCGTCAAATCAGGCCGCGCCCGCCTGCCCCGGCAGGCGCGTAGTCACGCACCAGCCAGACAGCCGCGGCCTGATTTCCTACCGCCATTCCCAGCCCGATCGCCCTTGCCCGACGGCTTACGCCTTTGGGCAAGGGACCGCACAGCGCATCCTTGGAAAGCTGTCAGATGCGGTCCCGCTAAAGACCGGGTGGTGGTTTTCTTTTAACCAGCGGCATAGTTCTAACGGGACTCTGTATGTTTTAAACCTCGCCCTGTTCAACCAACCAGGCCCCGCTGGCCCGCACAGCGTCTTGCGGGGAAATGAACGTCATCCCCATATCCGCCTGCGCCCGCGCGTTTGACGCCGAATGGATGATGCCCACACTGGGCAGGATCGCCTTGATCTGCGGATCAAACAGCGCCAACAGCCGCAGCAGAAACATTGGGGCCACGCGGGTCGGAATGCGCCGCGCCGGATAGGCTGCTTGCAGGGTTTGCGCCATCTCGGGCATCGTCATATCGCCGGACACCGACAGGTATCGCTTGCCAGCCGTTTCGGGCTGTTGCACCGCGCGCAAATGCATCTCGGCCACGTCGCGCACATCGACAACCGCAAATCCCAGCATTGGCATCATAGGGTCTTTGCCGCGCAAGATCCGCCGCACGACGCCGATCGAACTGCCATAATTCTTGTCCAGGGGCGGCCCCATCACAAATCCCGGATTGATCGTGGTCAGGGCGATGCCCGCGCCATCCCCCGCAACAAAGGCCCAAGCCGCCTGTTCGGCCAAGGTTTTCGATTTGGCATAGGCCGAACTGTCTGGCGCGTTCACCTCGCACCAATCGTCTTCGTTTTGCTTGCCCGATTTGGCCGAATTGATCACCGCCACGGTGGATGAGGTCAAAACCACCCGCTTTACACCCGCCGCATGCGCCGCCCGCAGCGCGCGCAACGTGCCGTGCACGGCAGGGCGGATCAATTCCTGTTCGTCTTTGGGCTGTGCAATCGGGAAGGGCGATGCGGTATGAACCAGAACCTGCACGCCTGCCATCGCGTCGGCCCAGCCTGCATCGGCATCAAGGTCAAGCGCCACGAACGTCAGCCGCGCCAAAGCGTCGGGCGACACCACCGGCCGAAGCGCTGCCAGCACCTCCTCGGCCCGATCCAGCCGCCGCACCGACCCGCGCACCGCATAACCGGCATTCAAAAGTCTGGCGGCAATATGCTTGGCAATAAAGCCAGAGATGCCGGTCAAAAGGATTGTATCGCTCATCTTCAGGGTGCCCCTTAATGCGTCAATATCCAAGATATCGGCACAATTTGCGAATAGTAAACCCTTCAGTTCAATTTTACGGCGCGCAACGCCGCATCACCCGCGCCGCGCCTTAATCCAACAACCGTCGCGCAATCACCTGCGCCTGAATTTCCGCAGCCCCTTCGAATATGTTCAAAATCCGCGCATCGCACAGCACCCGGCTGATCTGGTATTCAAGCGCAAAGCCATTGCCGCCATGGATTTGCAGCGCATTGTCCGCCGCCGACCACGCCACCCGCGCGGCCAACAGTTTGGCCATGCCGGCCTCAAGATCACAGCGTTTGTCATGGTCCTTTTGCCACGCGCTGAAATAGGTCAACTGCCGCGCCACCATAATCTCAACCGCCATCATCGCCAGTTTGCCCGCCACCCGCGGAAATTTGATCAGCGATTTGCCGAATTGCTTGCGGTCGGTGGCATAGCTCATCCCCAGCTCCAGCGCCGATTGCGCCACGCCTACTGCACGCGCCGCCGTTTGGATGCGCGCGGATTCAAAGGTTTGCATCAATTGCTTGAACCCTTGCCCCGGCACGCCGCCTAACAGATTTTCACCTTTGATCGCAAACCCATCAAACGCCAGCTCGTATTCCTTCATGCCCCGGTATCCCAGCACCTCAATCTCGCCCCCGGTCATGCCGGGCGTGGGGAAGGGAATGGCGTCGGTGCCCGGCATCTTTTCGGCCAGAAACATCGACAACCCGCGATAATCGGATGTCTCCGGGTCCGTGCGCGCCAGCATTGTCATTACATGGGTGCGCGCGGCATGGGTGATCCATGTTTTGTTGCCCGTCACCGCCCAATCGTCGCCCACCCGCACCGCCCGCGTGCGCAAACTGCCCAGATCAGACCCGGTATTGGGTTCGGTAAACACCGCCGTTGGCAAGATTGCGCCCGATGCCAACCCCGGCAGCCACTGCGCCTTTTGCGCCTCGGTGCCACCACACAGGATCAATTCGGCGGCAATCTCGGATCGCGTGGCCAGCGACCCCACCCCGATATACCCGCGCGACAATTCTTCCGATACCACCACCATCGACGCCTTCGACATGCCAAAGCCGCCGAATTCCTCGGGAATGGTCAGGCCAAACACGCCCATTTCGGCCAGTGCATCAATAATCTCCATCGGGATCAATTCATCGCGCAGATGCCAGCCATGCGCGTGCGGGATCACCCGCTCATCGGCAAACCGGCGGAACTGATCGCGGATCATTTCCAGCTCGTCGTCCAGCCCGGTCGCGCCAAAGGTCGCCCGCCCTGCATTTTCGTGCATCAGATCGACCAGCCGCATACGGGCGTCGGCCGTATTTCCGCCCGCCATCAAAACGCGGGCCTCATTCGTAAAGCCACCAAATCCTGCGCCGATGTCGTGCAACCGCGCCAGTTCGGTCTGGCTCATCGGGATGCCGCCTTCGATCTGCGACAGATATTCGCCAAACGCGATTTGCAGGATCAACCGCTCCATCTCGCCGAACTTGCCCACCTCCGCCAAGCGCTGCGCCCACACCTGCATCTGCCGCAGCGCCTGCGTATAGGTGGCAAGCCAGGCCAACGCATGGGCTGCGTATTGGTGCTGCTCCAACGCGGCGGCGGAAACCTTGCCGCCGTGGGTTACTTTTTCGCGCAATACCTCGCGCGCGCTGTCAAAAATCGCGTCAACCTGTGGCAGGGCATTGGCGGTAAGGACCAGAATATCGGCCAGCAGTGGCGTTTGATTTGGGCGGGAACCATCATGGGCCATTGCGCGTGTCCTTAAGAGTCTGCAGTTGCAAATGGGCTAAACCTTTTGCAACTGCAGCGCAATATTAATTCAATACATAGCGTCCCTAAGAATTAATATGTCGCATAGAAAATTTGGCAGCGGGCGAAAGGTGACCGAACCGGCATCTGTGACCCCTGTCTCACGGCCCTTTGGCAACTCTACCCGATCGCCGCCGCCTTTACGTCTGCATCAATGAACGGCACATATTGGCCAAAATTGGTCGCAAACATATCAACCAGTTTGCGTGCCTGGGCATCATAGGCGGCCCCGTCGGCCCATGTCTGGCGCGGGTTCAGCAGTGCACCATCCACCCCCGCCACGGCCCCCGGAACTTCAAAGCCAAAGTTCGGATCGCGGCGAAATCCGCCCTTGGACAAGCTGCCATCCAGCGCCGCCGTCAACAATGACCGCGTCGCCTTGATCGGCATGCGTTGACCCACACCGTACGCCCCCCCTGTCCAACCGGTGTTCACCAACCAGCAGACCGCCCCGTGCTTGGCGATTTTGGCTTGCAGCAACTTGCCATAAACCTCAGGACGGCGTGGCATGAACGGCGCGCCAAAACAGGTGCTGAAGGTTGGCACGGGTTCGGTCACACCCCGTTCGGTGCCCGCCACCTTGGACGTAAAGCCAGACAAAAAGTGATACATCGCCTGCGCTGGCGTCAGCCGCGCAATCGGCGGCAGCACGCCAAACGCATCGCAGGTCAGCATGATCACGTTGCGCGGATGCCCCCCCAACCCCGTGGCCGAGGCATTAGAGATATAGTCCAGCGGATAGGCACAGCGGGTGTTGGCCGTCAGACTGTCATCATCAAAGTCGATCTCTAACGTGTCAGGGTCATAAACCATGTTTTCCACGACGGTACCAAAGCGCGACGTAGTGGCGTAAATCGCAGGCTCTGCCACCGCGCTCAGGTTGATGGTTTTGGCATAGCAGCCGCCTTCAAAATTGAAGGTGCCGCGATCTGACCAGCCATGTTCATCATCGCCAATCAAGGTGCGCGACGGGTCGGCGGACAAGGTGGTTTTCCCGGTGCCCGACAGCCCAAAGAACACCGCCGTATCCACCGGATTGCCAATGGCGTGGTTGGCCGAGCAATGCATCGGCATCACGCCCGCCTCTGGCAACAAATAGTTCAGCAGCGTGAACACCGCTTTCTTATTCTCACCCGCATAGGCGGTGTTGGCGATCAGGATCAGCTTTTTGTCGAAGTTCAGCGCAACCACGGTGGATGTCCGGCAGCCATGTCGTGCCGGATCGGCCTGAAAACTGGGGCAGTTGATCACTGTCCAGTCGGGCACAAAGCTGTCTAATTCTGTGCGTTCCGGGCGGCGCAGCAAATGCCGGATGAACAAGCCGTGCCATGCCAGTTCGGTGACCATCCGCACATCCAGCCGATGCTGCGGATCAGCGCCGCCAAACAAATCCTGAACGAAGCAATCGCGCCCCTGCATATGGGCCAACATATCGGCATGCAGCAGATCAAACGCAGCAGGGGCCATAGCCGCGTTGTTTTCCCACCAAATGGTGTTTTCCACCGATGGCGTGCGCACCACGAACTTATCCTTAGGGGATCGTCCGGTAAATTTGCCCGTTGCACATAAAAACGCCCCCCCTTGCCCCAGCCGCCCTTCACCGCGCGCAACTGCCGCTTCAACCAACGCAGGCTCCAGATAATTGTAATAGACGCACCCCAGCCCCGCGATGCCCTGATCTTCAAGTCGGTGATGTGGATTCACGCGTCCAGTATGCATAAGCCAAGCTCCCTTCGCCGCTCTCGCAAGGCGGTTATCTGTCTGAAATTCGGCACCCGGACCAACTGGTTGCCAGGGACAGGGGCGGCAGGCCAACCCCCTATATTTGCCATAACACACAGTTTTTTTTGGGAATAGCGCGGATTGGAAACGTTAGCGCAACCACTGAAGGGTTAGCGCAACCATTCGAAAAGAATTTTCGTCAAACCCTCGTTTCGGCAAAAACTGCGGCAAATTAGCCATTCCTTTGGAAATTTAACGGCTGATGGAGTCAGTAAGCCGGGGTGATTCGCACATAACAGTTGATTCCTTGGCGCGAAAACCAGAGTGTAGGAAAAAATCAGGCAAGCCGAGCAGAATAGGGAAGCCCAAATATGGCAAGGATCGCCCTTGTAGACGACGACAGGAATATCCTGACGTCGGTTTTGATGACTCTTGAGGCAGAGGGTTTCGAAGTTGAAACCTTCAACGACGGGCAATCCGCGTTAGATGCCTTCAACCGCCGCATGCCCGATATGGCTGTGCTGGATATAAAGATGCCCCGAATGGATGGCATGGATCTGTTGCAACGCTTGCGGCAGAAAACCCAGATGCCGGTGATCTTTCTGACGTCGAAAGATGATGAAATTGACGAAGTGCTGGGTCTGCGCATGGGGGCCGACGACTACGTCAAAAAGCCGTTCTCGCAACGCCTGTTGGTCGAACGCATCCGCGCACTGTTGCGCCGGAATGAGGCGATTGCCACGGGTGAAGTGGCGGTGACTGAAGAAACCAAGATCATGGAACGTGGTCACCTGCGGATGGACCCGTTGCGCCATTCCGTGGCCTGGAAGGGTCTGGATGTCTCGCTGACCGTGACGGAATTCATGCTGTTGCAGGCCTTGGCGCAACGTCCGGGATTTGTGAAAAGCCGCGATCAGTTGATGGACGTGGCCTATGATGATCAGGTCTATGTCGATGACCGCACCATTGACAGCCATATCAAACGCCTGCGCAAAAAGATGCGTGCTGTGGACGATGACTTTTCGGCAATCGAAACGCTGTACGGCATTGGCTATCGTTACAACGAAGAATGACCGCGATTCCGCAGCTATCCCTGAAAGATTCAATCGGCGCCAAGCAAGGTGAAGTGTTGCTTGGCGAAGACTGGGTATCGCCTGCAGCCATCGCTGATCCCGGCCTGCGTCAGGGGCGCCGGCGGCGCGGATTTTTTTCTCTGAACCGCTCGCCTTTGGCGCGCAAGATCATCGTGTTCAACCTGATGGCCTTGGTCATTCTGGTGGCGGGTGTTCTGTTTATGAACCCGTTTCGCGACAGCCTTGTGTTGCAGCGCGAACAGGGTCTGATCACCGAAGCGCAGTTGATCGCCAATGCAGTGCAATCCGCCGCCCGGTTAACCGCAGGCCAACTGCCGCGCAACATTGATCAGCTTGGCATCGGGCCGGGTGTCGAGGTGTTTTTGTTTGATCCTGCCGGCGCTTTGGTGGCGCAGGGCGTGGGTCAGGCCCGTGATGTTGGCGGCATGCCCGAGCGAGAGCGATCTACGATCATCACTGATTTTCTGAACGTCATCTGGGAGTCTGTCTCGGGTCTTATCAGATCGGACCACGCGAAGAATACCGCTGTCAGCAGCGAAACCTTGGCCCGCGATTTGTTTTCCCAAGCCTTGGGCGGCGAAACGGCGGTGAATACCGGGCGCGGCGTTGAGGGGGGGGTGCTGTTTTCGGTGGCCACACCCATTCTGTTGGCAGGGCAAGTGATCGGAACCGTGGTTCTGACATCAGCGGAAGGCGAAATTGACCGTCTTGTGCGCTATGAACGCGAACAGGTCTTGCAGATGTTCGTCATTGCATTGCTGGTGTCGATTGGCCTGTCTTTGGTCCTTGCCTCAACCATTGCCAATCCTTTGTCTGATCTGGCGGCGGCGGCTGAACTGGGCCGCGACCGTGATGCGCGCAAAATGTCGCCGGGGCGGATACGTATTCCCGATCTGACCGCGCGGCCCGATGAAATTGGCCGTCTGTCGGTGGCGATGCGCGGTATGGTCACGGCGCTTTACGATCGTATCGACGCCAACGAGCAATTCGCAGCCGACGTCAGCCATGAGATAAAGAACCCGCTGGCCAGTCTGCAATCGGCAGTTGGCACGCTGCGAACGGCAAAGCGGGACGATCAACGCGAACGCCTGATCGAAGTGATCGAACATGATGTGCGCCGCCTTGATCGCTTGGTCAGCGATATTTCAAATGCCTCACGCCTTGATTCTGAATTGGTGAAAGAGGAAGAGGAAGAGTTTAACCTTGTCAAAACCCTTGCCAATCTGACCGAATATCTGGGCCAGCAGGCTAAGTCCAAAGGCATTGAATTCATAACTGATTTCCCTGCCGATGCGATCAAAGTGCATGGGTTGGAAGGCCGGCTTGCCCAGGTGTTCGTCAACCTGATCACCAACGCCGTGTCGTTTTGCGAAGATGGCGATGCGGTGCGGGTCTGGGCCCGGCGGCGCGAAAATCGCGTGCTGATTGTGGTCGAAGATACCGGCCCTGGCATTCCTGAACAGGCCCTGACCAAGGTGTTCACCCGGTTCTATTCCGAACGCCCGCAAACCGATTTTGGCAACCATTCGGGTCTTGGGCTGGCGATCTCAAAACAGATCGTCGAGGCGCATGGCGGCGTGATCTGGGCGGAAAACATCCGCCCGACGAATGCCGATGCCACCTCTGATCCGCTGGGCGCGCGGTTCGTGGTGGGTCTGCCGGTGTGACCGCGCCGCAGGAAAGGTTGATCCTGCATGCAAGCTGCGTTGCCGTTCAAAACAAAGCTGTGTTGATCCTTGGCCCGTCCGGGGCGGGCAAGTCTGCCTTGGCGTTACAGCTGATGGCGCTGGGTGCTGATCTGGTGGCAGATGATCGCACAGAAATCAGCGCCGAAAATGGCCGGGCAATCGCCCGCTGCCCCGCTGCAATCTTGGGATTGATAGAGGCGCGCGGCATTGGTATTCTGCGCATGGCTGCTCTGCCCGAGGCGGCCGTGGTGCTGGTGGTTGATCTGGGCCAGGCAGAAACAGATCGCTTGCCGCCGCGACGTCACGTTTCGGTGGCGGGGATCACCGTTGACCTTGTTCTTGGCCCAATCAGTGGCCATTTCAGCGCCGCAGTGTTCTGTTATCTTCAGGGACATCGCCAGGAATGACGGGCAAAGTGGCAATGCAGATCGGTGTCGATCCGGTTCTAGAACACCATCTGGTGCTGATCACCGGCCCGTCGGGGGCAGGGCGGTCTACGGCGATTCATGCGTTGGAAGATCTGGGGTTTGAGGTGATCGACAATCTGCCGCTCAGACTGGTGCCGCGCCTCGTGGATGGCCCGCCGTTGTTGCGCCCCATCGCGCTGGGGCTGGATGTGCGCAATCGTGATTTCAACACCACCACACTGATCGAATTGGTTGACACGCTAACCCGTGATCCGCGCATCAACCTGGAACTGATCTATATTGATTGCGCGGTGTCTGAACTGATCCGCCGCTATTCGCAAACCCGCAGGCGGCACCCGTTGGCACCGCTGGAAACCCCCACCGAAGGTATCGCGCGTGAGATTGATCTGCTGGCCCCGATCCGGGCGCGGGCAGACCACCTTATTGATACCTCCGAGATGTCGCCCCATGATCTGAAGGCGGAAATCGGCCAGTGGTTTGATCGCCGTGCAGCCTCGCCCATGGCTGTTTCGGTGCAGTCCTTCAGCTATAAACGCGGGCTGCCGCGCGGATTGGACATGGTGTTTGACTGCCGGTTTCTGGCCAACCCCCATTGGCAGGCGGGGCTGCGGGAACTGGATGGCCGCGATCGAGCGGTAAGCGCCTTTATCGAAAAAGACCCGCGGTTCGCTGAATTCTTCCAGAAGTTGCAAGACCTTGTGCTGATGCTGCTGCCTGCGCAACTGGAAGAGGGCAAGGCGCATCTGGCAATCGGCTTTGGCTGCACCGGAGGGCAACACCGTTCGGTTGCAGTTGCAGAAAAACTTGGCAATGTGCTTGCAGAAACCGGCTGGCCAGTGTCAAAACGTCATCGTGAATTGGAACGCCGCGCGGCAGCATCGCCCGGCCTGGCATCGGGATGACACGCGGTTGATCGGTATTGTGATCGTTGCACATGGCGGGCTTGCGCGTGAGTATCTTGCGGCGGTCGAGCATGTTGTCGGGCCGCAGACGGCGGTGCGGGCAATTTCGATTGCCGAAGATCATAACCGCGCCGACAAGCAAGCCGAAATTTGCCTCGCCGCCGATCAGGTTGATCAGGGCACCGGCGTTGTTGTCGTGACCGACATGTTCGGCGGATCGCCATCGAACCTGTCACTGATGGCCTGTGCGGGCCCTGATCGGCGCATAATCTATGGCGCAAATCTGCCGATGTTGATCAAGCTGGCCAAGTCACGCGATTTACCTGTGGCCGAGGCCGTGGCCGCCGCGCTAGATGCGGGGCGCAAATACATCAACAGCCTGGATTTGGGCGGAGGGGCCTGAGATGGGCAGTCACAGCTTTCTGATCATCAATGAAAAGGGCCTGCATGCCCGCGCATCGGCCAAATTCGTCGAAGTGGTTGAGGCGCATGATGCCATGGCCGAGGTGACCAAAGACGGCATGACGGTGTCTGGCGACTCGATCATGGGACTTTTGATGTTGGCAGCCTCGCGCGGAACCTCTATCGACGTGATAACCAGTGGTGCGCAAGCGGCGGACTTGGGGGCTGCCCTACAGGCGCTGGTGGCCAATCGCTTCGGAGAAGAGTATTAAGGCCAGACTGACGAGGAAGGCTGACGCTTCGTGATCGACACGCCCCAAACAAATGATGCGATTTTACCCGTAGACGGTGGCCCGTCTGCGTCGCGTAAATATGACATGCAGCGGCTGTCTTATGCCGGCACCTTCACCAATCCGTTCAAGGCAGGGGCGATCCGCACCATTGAATGGCTGACGGCCAAGGTGACGCTGCTGCGGTTGATCCGCGATTTTGAACGCTCTGGCGCGCCGTTCGGCTCGCCGTTCTGGCCCAAGGCGATCCGTCAGATGGGCATTCGCATCGATACGCCCGCCGAAGAAGTGGCGCGTATCCCGGCCACTGGCCCACTGGTTGTGGTGGCCAACCATCCGCACGGGCTGGTGGACGGGATGGTGATGGCAGAAATGGTGAACCGGGTACGTCCGGATTTTAAAATTCTGACGCGATCACTGCTGACCGGCATTCCCGAAGTGGCGGAATTCATGATACCGGTGCCGTTTCCACATGAAGAAAACTCCCGCGAGTTGGGGCTGGAAATGCGCGCGCTGACGATGGAGCATCTGAAAAATGGCGGGGTCATCATCGTCTTTCCTGCGGGCAAAGTGGCCTGTTCGGAAACGTGGTTTGGCCCGGCAATAGAGGCCGAATGGAACGTCTTTACCCATAAGATGATCCAAAGGTCGGGTGCCACGATTGTGCCGATCCACTTTACCGGGCGCAATTCGCGGACCTATCAGATTGCGAACCGTTTGTCGGCCACGCTGCGGCAGGGCTTGTTGCTTTATGAAATCAAGCGGGCGCTGTTCAAACCGCAGCGGCCCTTTATCGGCCTGCCGATTGCGGCCACCGAGCTGGACAAATGGGAAGGCAACCCGCGCGGGTTTCTGGCCTGGCTGCGCCAGCATGTGCTGGATTTGGGCAAGTAGGCTGTGCCTTCGGGCGCGCCGAGCCTACCTGGTCGGCACCGGCACATCGCCGCGATAGTCGTAAAATCCGCGCTTGGTTTTGCGACCCAACCAGCCCGCTTCGACATATTTTGCCAGCAATGGACAGGGCCGATATTTGCTGTCGCCCAAGCCGTCATGCAGCACATTCATGATGGCAAGGCAGGTATCCAGCCCGATGAAATCCGCCAGTTCCAGCGGCCCCATCGGATGATTGGCCCCAAGTTTCAGCGACTCGTCAATGGATTTGACCGACCCTACGCCTTCATACAGCGTATAAACCGCTTCATTGATCATCGGCATCAGGATGCGGTTGACGATAAAGGCCGGAAAATCCTCGGCGCTGGCAGCGGTTTTACCCAGCCGTTCCACGACGGCCAGCAAGGTTTGGTAGGTTTCGGCATCGGTGGCGATGCCCCGGATCAATTCCACCAGCTGCATCACCGGAACGGGGTTCATAAAGTGGAACCCCATGAATTTTTCCGGCCTGTCGGTGCGGCTGGCCAACCGGGTGATCGAAATAGACGAGGTGTTGGTCGTTAGAATCGTATGCGGTTTCAGGTGCGGTTTCAGTCCGTCAAAAATCGCCTGTTTGACCTCTTCGCGTTCGGTTGCCGCCTCGATCACCAGATCGGTTGCCCCCAGATCAGCAAGATTAAGGGTCGTGCGGATGCGCACAAGGGCGGCGGATTTTTCGGCGACGGTGGTTTTGCCTTTGGACACTTGCCGTTCCAGATTGCGGTCAATCAAGGCCAGTGCCCCGGCCAGACTGTCAGCCTGCACGTCATTCAGCAGCACGTCATAGCCCGCCATGGCAAAGACATGGGCGATGCCGCTGCCCATCTGGCCCGCGCCCACGATGCCCACCAATTGGATTGTCATGCCGATATCCCCTGCACCAAGTGGCCGCACCATAAGCAGGCATCCCGCGCTGGCGCAACCCCGGTGGGCGTGCGGAAATATACCTGTGATTTGTGGCAAATCCCGAATTTAGGGAATTGGAAAGGTCGGTGCGGCAGGCTGACGTTGGGTGTGACTAAATGTGGGTGGGTGTTATGGCTTATATTTTTCCAGGCGATGGGGCGCTGGACTATTTTCCGTGCCGGTATGGCAGCTCGCGGTTGCTGTTTCGCGGGCCACGTCGGGATATTGAACGGGCCTATGTGGCCGTTTTGGGCGGGTCTGAGACGTATGGCAAGTTCGTGCAAGATCCGTTTCCCGATCTGATTGAACGCGATCTGGGGCTGCCGGTTGCCAATCTGGGCTGTATGAATGCGGGTCCGGATGTGTTTCTGAATGAAGAGTCGATCACGGCGATTGCCGCACAGGCCTGCGTTACCGTGGTGCAATTGCTGGGCGCGCAGAACCTTTCGAACCGCTATTACGCGGTGCATCCGCGCCGGAACGATCGGTTTCTGGGGGCGACGCCGCTGTTGCGCGCGATCTTTCCGCGGGTGGATTTTACCGAGTTCAACTTTACCCGCCACATGTTGCAGGCGCTGCAGCACAGTTCTGCCGAACGGTTTGAGGTGGTGGCCGAAGAGTTGCGCGCGGCCTGGGTGGTGCGGATGAAGCTGCTGCTGGCGCGGCTGGCGGGGCCGACGATATTGCTGTGGATGGCGGATGTGGCCCCACCGTCGCCCACACGACAGGTCGAGTTGGCGCGCAATCCGCTGCTGGTGGATGCCGAAATGGTCGCAGTCATTCGGCCCAGTGCCACAGGATATGTGCAGGTGATCAGCAGTGCGCAGGCGCGGGCGCAAGGGGTGGAGGGGATGGTTTTTGGGCCGCTGGATGCCCCAGCGGCGGCAACTGTGCCGGGGCCACTGGTGCATCGGGAAGTGGCCGAGGCCTTGCTGCCACTGATCCATCAGTTGCTGTAAATGAAAAAGGGCGCCGGATCTGGGCGCCCTTTTTCCAGTTTTTCACAGTGGATTACAGCTTTTCGATCAGTTCCGGCACGGCAACGAACAGATCTGCGACAAGGCCATAGTCGGCCACCTGAAAAATCGGGGCATCTTCATCTTTGTTGATAGCGACGATTACTTTGGAATCCTTCATGCCCGCCAGATGCTGGATGGCACCTGAAATTCCGACGGCGATGTACAGGTTTGGCGCAACCACTTTGCCGGTTTGACCAACCTGCCAATCATTCGGGGCATACCCGCTGTCCACTGCGGCGCGGCTGGCCCCGACGGCTGCGTTCAGCTTGTCTGCCAGTTGTTCGATCAGCGCAAAATCCGCCAGCGATCCAACGCCGCGCCCGCCCGATACGACGATGCCGGCTGATGTCAGTTCCGGGCGATCACTTGACGCGACCTTATCCGCGACCCATGCCGACAACCCGCCCTCCGCCGCAGTTGCGATTTTTTCGACCGAGGCGCTGCCGCCTTTGCCCGCCGCATCAAACGTGGCGGTGCGGATCGTCATCACCTTTTTGCCATCCGTCGATTTCACCGTCTGGATGGCATTTCCCGCATAGATCGGGCGTTCAAACGTATCGGCGTCGATCACGGCAAGCACTTCGGAAATCACCATAACGTCCAGCAACGCCGCAACGCGGGGCAGCACCGATTTGGAAAACGCGCCCGACGGGGCAACGATATGGCTGAAATCGCCGGCCAAAGTCTGGATCAGCGCCGCAGTCGGCTCTGCCATCGCATGGCAATAGGCGTGGTCATCGGCGAACAGCACGCGCGCCACTCCCGACAGGGTTGCGGCTTCGGCGGCAGCGGCATCACCGCCCGTGCCAGCCACCAACACCGTCACCGGGCCCAGCGATTTGACCGCAGTCAGGGTCTTGGCCACCTGATCGGTTGCAAGTGCGCCGTCGATCACATCGGCAAGAAGAAGAACAGCCATCAGATCACCCCCGCTTCGTCTTTAAGTTTCGCAATCAGTTCGGCGACCGAGGCAACCTTGACACCCGCTTTGCGCCCTGCCGGCTCCACGGTTTTCAAAATTGACAGCCGGGGTGCCACGTCGACCCCGTAATCGGCAGGGGTTTTCATCGCCATCGGTTTGGCTTTGGCCTTCATGATATTGGGCAAGCTGGCATAGCGGGGATCATTCAGCCGCAAGTCAACCGTCACGATTGCAGGCATCTTGACGGTGATGATCTGCAAGCCGCCATCGACTTCGCGCGTGACTGTCGCGGTATCGGCGGTCACGGTCAGTTCCGACGCAAAGGTTGCCTGCGACCATCCCAACAGAGCCGCCAGCATTTGCCCGGTGGCGTTCATGTCGTTGTCGATGGCCTGTTTGCCGCACAGAACCAGACCGGGGGCCTCTTCGCGCACGACGGCGGCCAGCAGTTTGGCCACGGCGAGGGGTTCGATATCGGTGCTGACGTTGTCGGTGGCCTCAATCAGGATGGCGCGGTCGGCACCCATCGCAAGGGCGGTGCGCAGGGTTTCTTGCGATTGTTTGACGCCGATTGACACCACGATCACTTCGGATGCGATGCCTTTTTCGCGCAGACGGATCGCTTCTTCGACCGCGATTTCATCAAACGGGTTCATCGACATTTTCACATTGGCCAGATCGACACCCGATCCATCCGCCTTGACGCGGACCTTCACGTTATAGTCGATCACACGTTTGACGGGCACCAAGACCTTCATCGCGTAAATCCTTATATGCAGGCCAGCAGGGGCCAGACAAACCATTGCCAGCGTGATAGCGGTTAAGCTGCCAATCCGACAGACCAAATACGACGCGCAAACGCGTCCAGACGTCGCGTCTTGGCTGCGAATTGCGGGGTCAGACGCCTAACGCGTCAGCCCCGGCACCCAAAGAACATCATCCTTGCCGTCACTATTGGCGATGCGCCCTGCCACAAAGAACCAATCTGACAGCCGGTTCAGGTATTTCACCGCCGACTCGTTCACCTCTTCCATCGTG
>JAYUHO010000099.1:0-6015 GCA_043766915.1 Cypionkella sp. | reverse complement strand
CAAGGTCAACGGTATAGCGGGTGCCACCGCGCTGAATGCTGACACGCCGTCCATCGCCCAAAGCGCTGATGCCTCCTGATGCGGTAACCGCCTCGATCAGGGTCACCGGAACAGTCGTCAGCTTTTGTCGGCTGGGAACAGCCACTGCGCCCGAGACCACGACACTTTGCGAATTGAACGCGGCGACGCGCACTTCCAGTTGGGGTTCAGGGATGTATTCAGCCAATCGTTTGGTGACTTCGGTGCGAATTTCCTCGGGCGCGCGGCCCTTGGCCATCACTTGCCCAAGGAAGGGATAAAAGAAGGTGCCGTCCGATTGAACCCGAAACCCGGTTTCCTCGGCACTTCGCTGGGGACCAGCGGGCAGGGTAAGTTCGGGATGGTCAAACACGATGACGTTCAGAATGTCACCGACACCAACCCGGTAATCCCAGCCAGTGCCATTGGAGATTTCAGAAACAGAGTGCCCGCGCGCGGGGCTGGTAAAGCTGCCGATGTTGCTGGCATCAAGTCGGATTATTTCAACTTCGTCGCTGAGGGATTTTTGCGATACTTTGGTGACGGGAAAGGAAACGAATCCGTCTGTGCAGGCCGAAAGGACAAAAAAAGAAGTAAAAACAATTAGTAGGCCCCGCATCTGCCAATCCTTGGATCATCATTCCCCTTCGGTCTTAGGCGATAAGGCTCTAGTCGAAAAGATACATTTCAGAACTGTCCACAGAACTCTTCATATCCCCGCCGATCCGCTCTTGCGCCGCGTTGATGCGCGCGCGATCCTGCCGCGCAACCGCCGATCATATGGGGGAATCAAAGCGTCACCGCGATCAACGCTTTATAAAGGTAAGCTTTGCGTGGTTGCCCGCGCGATCAGGCGCCGCCTTTTGGGTTGGATATGCCTGCAATCTTAAAACTGCCCGTGCCGCAAGATGCGATTTTTGCGATTTCCAAGGGACGGCGGATTGAAAAGATCACCTGCTAAACCGGCCTTACTCAGAAAACTCTTCGCCGAAAAATTTTCTCTCGATGACACCTCGCGGAATGCAACTTTAACGCATAGCCTCGAACCTATCCCCCGCCAAAAGCATCACCTCATAGCCGCGCGCGAAAAACTCCAGTCGGCTGTAAAACGAATTCGCCGTGCCATTCTGTGGGCTGACGGCCAATGTGACATAGCGGGCATCCCAATCCTGGGTCTGCACCATGAATGCCAACAACCCGCGCCCCACGCCCGCGCCCCGTGTGGTGGGATTTACGTAGATGTCTTGCACATAAACTCCCGGCTGGCCCCGGTGGGTCGAGTAATCGGGATAATAAACCACCATCCCCACCGCCGCCCCGCCCAGTTCGGCGATGGCCGCCCAAAACAAAGGCCGCGCGCCAAAGCCATGCTGCAGCAGGCTTTGCTCTGACGCCACCGGATAATTACCGCCGTCGTGATCGGACAACGACTGCAACATGCTGCGCAAGATCGGCACGTCTGCTGCCACTGTCGCGCGATAGGTGATCAAAACGCAACTCCCGCTGCACCTTTAAGCCCCAACATTGCGCGGGCCTGATCGGGGGTGGCCACCTCGCGGCCCAACCCTTCGACGATGCCCCTGATCAATGCCACCTGCTCGGCGTTGCTTTGCGCGAGCGTGCCTTTGCGCAGGTAAAGATTGTCTTCCAGCCCCACCCGCACATGCCCACCCATTGCCGCCGCCATGGTGGCCATCGGAATTTGCATCCGCCCCGCTGCCAGCACCGAAAACTGATAGCTGTCACCAAACATTCGATCCGCCGTGCGTTTCAGCAAGGTCAGCGTATCAGGTTCCGCCGCCATCCCCCCCAACACGCCAAAGACGAACTGAATGAACAGCGGCCCCGCCACCACGCCGCGATCAACGAAATGTTTCAGCATTGTCAGATGCGACAGATCATAGCATTCAAACTCAAACCGCGCGCCGCGCAGCTGGCCCATTTGGTGCAAGACATAGGCAATGTCGCGCGGTGTGTTTTTGAACACCACATCGTCCGAGTTTTCCAAGAACGGCTTTTCCCAATCGAACCGCCAGTCCTTGATCTTTGCCGCCATCGGATACAGCGCGAAATTCATCGACCCCATGTTCAGGCTGCACATCTCGGGTGCGGCAGCTGTCGGGGCGGCCAGCCGTTGATCCAGCGTCATGATTGCCGACCCGCCCGTCGTCATATTCACCACGGCGTCGCAGCCCGCTTTGATGGCGGGCAGAAACGACCAATGCGCCGGGGCGCTGGACGGCTGCCCGGTTGCCGGGTTGCGCGCATGCAGATGCAAAATCGCCGCCCCGGCCTGCGCTGCGCCAATGGCTGAACCCGCAATCTGCTCTGCCGTGATCGGCAGATAGGGTGACATCGACGGGGTGTGGATAGACCCGGTGATGGCACAGGAAATGATAATTTTTGACATAAGACTGCCTCCGGTCTGCAAGCAATCTGGCATGAAGCCGACCAAACAGCCAGTGAGATGGGCAAGGCGATTGCGGCCATCTGCACGGGCTGCAAATGCAAACTGCAACCAAGAGATGTTCTGCCACTGGCCAGACGCAAAACATGACGATACGTTGGCCGCAGACACGAGGAGACTGTGATGTTCTTCACCGAAACGCCCGCGTGGCAAAGCCTTGGCAGTGCAGTTGTCACCGCCCTGACCACCCAATTTTCTGACATGGGGCTGACGGATGATACGCTTGGGCTTGTGCTGTTAACCCCCGGTGCCAATGGCCCCGAAGGGTTTGCCCATCGCGGCGATTGGCGGTGCTATCCGTGTTCGCTGGTGAAAACCTTTCATTTGGTACATGCGATGGCCGCTTTGGCGGGACATCGCGTTGCAGCACACTCTGAACTTGATCGCGCGATGGCTGATATGATCCGCTGGTCATCCAACACGGCGACGAATTATGTGATTGACGTGCTGACGGGCACCACGGGCGATACGCTGCTGGAAGGCGCCGACTATATGGATTGGACGATCAAGCGCGAACGCCTGAACCAGATGTTTCAGGCCCTTGACTGGCCGGAATTCGACGGCTGCAACATCAGTCAAAAACTGATGGATGACACCCGCTATGGCCGCGAGGCGCAGTTTGCCGGGGTGGGGGGCGTGAACCTGAATGCGCTGACACCTTTGGCCACGGCGCGGCTGATGTGGGCGTTGTTTGATGGCGACTTGCCTCTGGTGCCCGAAGCGAAACGCCGCGCGCAACAAATGCTGTACCGTGATGCCAAAAGCCCGGATGCGGCCAATCCGCATTATCAACTGTCGGAATATCTTGGGGCCGATCTGCCCGTGGGGTGCAGGATTTGGTCGAAGGCCGGGCATAATCTGTGGACGGGCGACCCCAAGGCGTCGTGGTTCAAACATGACATGATCCGCATCGCCGCACCCCATCGAAAACCGCTGACGGTTGTGGTGATGACCCAAGGGCAGGGGCTGGCAGAAACCCACCCCAAGGCGTTCCCGGCGATGGGACGGCTGATCTGGGACCGCGTGGAAGGAATGCTGCATGACTGATCGTCGCCCGCTTTACCCTGAAATCACCCCCTACCGCACCGGGTGGCTGAAAGTGTCAGACCTGCACAAGATATACTTTGAGGAATGTGGCAACCCGCAGGGCAAACCCGCTATCGTGCTGCATGGCGGCCCCGGTGGCGGAATCTCGCCATTTTTGCGCCAGGGCCATGATCCGGCGAAGTATCGGATTATCCTGTTTGATCAGCGCGGCTGCGGCCAGTCGACTCCGCATGCCAGTCTGACTGAAAACACCACATGGGATTTGGTTGGCGATATAGAACGCCTGCGCGCGCATCTGGGGATTGACCGCTGGCAAGTGGTGGGTGGCAGTTGGGGGTCAACGCTTGGCCTTGCCTATGCCATCACCCATCCTGCGCGCGTGACCGAATTGATCCTGCGCGGCGTCTTCATGATCCGAAAGTTTGAGATTGACTGGTTCTATCAATCAGGGGCCTCCACCTTGTTTCCCGACGCCTGGGAAGGCTTTGTTGCCCCTATCCCACCTGCTGAACGCGGCAATCTGCTGGCCGCCTATTCCAAGCGCCTGACCGGGCCAGACGGTGCTGAAAAAACCGCGTGCGCGCGGGCGTGGAGCCGGTGGGAGGGCACAACGATTTCGTTGTTGCCCAACCCTGCACGGGCGGATGATTTTTCGGATGATCATTTCGCCGCCGCCTTTGCCGCGATTGAATGTCATTACTTTATCCACGGCGGGTTTTTTGACCGCGACGATTGGATATTGGCCAACGCGCCCCGATTGGCGGGCATCCCCGGCACGATTATCCATGGCCGGTATGACGTTTGCACGCTGCTGCAGAATGCGTGGGATTTGCACAAGGTCTGGCCAAGGGCTGCACTGCATATCATCGACGATGCCGGGCACACGGGAACCGAGCCGGGCATCGCCGATGCGATGGTGCGCGCAACGGACGGGTTTGCGCAGCCGGTCAGCTGAAATTTCCCGCATCCTGTGCCAAGCCGCGCATTTTTTGGCCTTGGGTCAAGGTATTCTAAACATGAAGGGCCCAAAGCGCTGTGGTTTGTAACGGCTTGTTGACAACTGAAGTCAGAAGTTGCCCAATCGGTCAGGAATTGCCCCCAAGACTCAGGCGGGGGCGGCTAAAAAATCAAACAAAACCATTAAAAAACCGGGAGTTACCAATGAAAATTGATCCTACACTGCGCGGGTTCGGGGCTGCGGCGATAGCTGCCCTTATGCTGAGCACTGCTCCGGCTGCCCTGTTTGCCGAAACGCCTGCCGACACTTTGGTCATCGCGGACGCCATCGACGATATCGTATCGCTTGACCCGCATGAAGCGTATGAATTTTCTGGTCTGGACGTGGTCAACAACACCTATGACGGGTTGGTTGAACTTGATCCGGCCACCAGTGCAATGGTGCCCGGCCTGGCTGACAGCTGGACAGCCTCGGAAGATGGCCTGACGTTCACCTTCCACATGAAGCAAGGTCTGACCTTTTCATCCGGCAACCCGGTGCGCGCCGAAGATGCAGCGTTTTCGCTGCAGCGCGCGGTCAAGTTGAACAAGACCCCGGCGTTCATCCTTAATCAATTCGGTTGGACGGCAGAAAACGTCGATACGATGGTTATGGCGGATGGCGAGAATGTTATCGTAAAAGTCGATAAATCCTACGCGCCGACTTTCCTTTACAACTGCCTGACCGCAGGTATTGCCTCAATTGTTGATGAAAAAACCGTCATGGCCAATGTGGTTGATGGCGATATGGGCAATGCCTGGTTGAAGAACAACTCTGCTGGCACAGGGGCCTATACGCTCAAATCCTTCAAGCCAAATGAGGGCTATGTTCTGGAAATGCGCCCCGGCTATTGGCGCGGTGATGCCAAGCTGGCCAAGGTCTTTATGATGCACGTGCCAGAGGCCGCCACCGAACGGCTGCAGTTGGAAAAAGGCGATATAGATATCGCGCGTGAACTGACACCCACAGACATCGAAGGCATGACCGGCAACGCCGATATCCGCATTCAGGCCGATGTCGGCGGTCAGATTTTCTACCTGTCGTTCAACCAGAAAGATGAGCGGTTCAAGAACCAGAAGTTCCTGGAAGCGATGCGCTGGGCCGTTGATTACAAAGGCATGACCGACACCTTCCTGAAAGGGTCGATGGTTGTGCATCAGGCGTTCTTGCCATCGGGCTATCTGGGCGCGCTGGATGACACGCCTTATGCGCTGGATGTTGAAAAGGCCAAGGCGCTGGTGGCGGAATCGGGCATCACTGATACCAAGATCATCCTGTCGGTGCGCAACGCGGCCGACCGGATGGATATGGCGCAGTCGATCCAGAACACCTTTGGCCAGATCGGTATTACTGTTGAGTTGAAAGTCGGCGAAGGCGCGGAACAGCTGGAAGAATATCGTGGCCGTCTGCATCAGGCGACGTTGCAAAGCTGGGGCCCGGATTATCCTGATCCGAACACCAACTCGTCGACCTTTGCCGAAAACCC
>JAYUHO010000098.1:0-15918 GCA_043766915.1 Cypionkella sp. | reverse complement strand
CGATCAACGGCGATGTGCGGGCCTATCCGTTGCGGATCATGGGGTGGCACGAGATGTTCAACGAAGTGATCGGCGGGGTGCCGGTGGCGCTGGCCTATTGCACGTTATGCGGGTCGGGCATTTTGTATGAAACCAAGGTAAAGGGGCGCACCAATCCGTTGATTTTTGGATCATCGGGGTTTTTGTATCGGTCAAACAAACTGATGTTTGACCGTGCCACGCTTAGCCTGTGGAACCAGTTTACGGGCAAACCGGTGACGGGCAAGCTGGCCGACAGCGGGATCGAATTGATACAGCGCCCGGTGGTGATTGTCCGGTGGGATGATTGGCGCGCGGCCAATCCAAAAACCAAAGTTCTGGCTCTGGATACTGGTTTTAACCGCAACTATGGGTCGGGTGAGGTTTACAAGGAGTACTTCGCCTCAAAAGACCTGATGTTTCCGGCGTTGGCCGATCAATCGCGGCAAAAGCAAAAAGATTATGTGTTTGGCATCCGGCGGTTTGGGGGGGCCAAGGCGTGGCCTTTAACGGCCTTTGCCAAAAAGCCGGTGATCAATGATGCGGTGGCCGATTTTCCAGTGGTGGTGATGGGGGATACTGACAGCAGGTCAGCCCGCGCCTATGAACGCGGTGATCTGACATTTTCGGTGAAGGGCGGGCAGTTGACCAGCAATGACGGCGTGGTCTGGCAGCAGGGCGAGGAAGCGTTAACTGCCCCAGATGGCCGTAGTCTGGCACGGGTGGCGGGGCACGTGGCCTATTGGTTTGCCTGGGATGGCTATCTGGGAGACGGGGCCGAGTTATACGGGAACTAGTGGCGGGAACAGATTTGGGTTTATCGCATCCCGTCCTTGGCTTATGCCTTGCCTTCAGCAAAGGAACCTATCGCCATGAGCCTTAACACATTCGGTCATCTTTTCCGCGTTACCACCTGGGGCGAAAGCCATGGGGTGGCGATTGGCTGCACGGTGGATGGCTGTCCGCCGGGGGTGGCGTTGACCGAAGGTGACATTCAACCCTGGCTGGACCGGCGCAAACCGGGGCAGAACAAATACACCACGCAGCGCAAAGAGGCCGACGAGGTGCGGATTTTGTCGGGCACCTTTGAGGGGCGCACGACGGGCACGCCTATTCAGCTGATGATTGAAAACACAGATCAGCGCAGCAAGGATTACGGGGAAATCGCGCAGGCGTTTCGTCCCGGCCATGCGGACATCACCTATCACCAGAAATACGGGGTGCGCGACCCTCGCGGGGGTGGCAGGTCAAGCGCGCGCGAAACGGCGGCGCGGGTTGCGGCGGGGGGTGTGGCGCGACAGGTGCTTGCGGCGCTGCTGCCGGGGCTGAAAATTTCGGGCTATATGGTGCAGATGGGCACGCAGCGGATTGATCGGACGCGGTTTGACGCGGGCAACATTGACGCCAACCCGTTCTGGTGCCCCGATCCGGTCGCGGCCGTGGAATGGGCCGGATATCTCGATGCGGTGCGTCTGGCGCATAACTCGGTCGGGGCGGTGATCGAAGTGGTGGCGGCGGGTGTGCCTGCGGGTTTGGGCGCGCCGTTGTATGGCAAGTTGGATTCCGATCTGGCGGCGGCGATGATGTCGATCAACGCGGTGAAGGGCGTTGAGATTGGCGATGGCATGGCCGTGGCCGCGCTGACGGGGGTCGAGAACGCCGATGAAATCCGGATGGGCGCGCAGGGGCCAGAGTATCAAAGCAACCACGCGGGCGGGATATTGGGCGGGATTTCATCGGGTCAGCCGGTGGTGGTGCGGTTCGCGGTGAAACCAACGTCCAGCATCCTGACGCCGCGCCGGACAGTGAATACTGACGGCGCAGAGGTGGACCTGATCACCAAGGGGCGGCATGACCCCTGCGTCGGTATTCGCGCAGTTCCGGTGGGCGAGGCGATGATGGCTTGTGTCTTGCTGGACCATTTTCTGCTGGACCGTGGGCAGACGGGGGGGGTGAGGGGGGTGGTGTGAGCACTGACTTGAAGAGTGAGTCGAATAGTAAAAATTTTGTTTACGAAGAGTCAACCCTATTTTGACTTACCATTCATAATCTTCTAGCAAAGCCCGCTTAGCTTCGTTATCAAAGTAAAAAAAGGCTCAAGATGTCTCGGCCAGACCACTTACCAAACTATACAAAGCCTCCACTTGACGAGGTAGTTGTTGGTGTGCAGTTTTCACCAATACAAGGATACTCAGCCGTGTTTGCGAGAGGAGTCTGGGAGCTTTTTGCGAAGGATTTTCCTGTAGTGCAGGAACAATCATTGATACCGCCGCATTTCGAAACCTTCGGCGGATCGAACTTGCAACCAAACTTTCAGCTTCAGTTTGGTGCGCCGATTGGAAGCCGCCTTTGGTTGTTTTCTGAAAACTCAAACCACTTAGTCCAGTTTCAGCCTGATAGGTTTCTTGCAAACTGGCGCAAGAGCCCTAATCCGCACCCGTATCCGCGGTTCGAAGGGATTTCTGAGGCATTTGAATCCAACCTAAACACCCTGAACCAGCATCTGACCGAATTTTTTGGACAGGGTCTCGACATAAATCAAGCTGAAGTCTCTTACATCAACATTATTCCGGTTAGTGATTTTTCAGAAGCAGGCCAATGGTTTAGCCTTTGGGGCGATAACCAGTTGAGCGTTGAAACTTTAAACTCCAACTTTACAGAAGTCATCCGTGATAGCGACGGAAAACCGCTCGCACGACTACACTATGAAATTCAATCGGTATTTACAGTTGATGGAAATCAAAAGGCTTTCCGTCTGAACCTCACCTTTAGAGGAAAACCAATAGAAAACAACGTTGCATCTGCTATGCGCTTCTTGGCGCGCGGACGAGAAACTATTGTAACTCGATTCAGCGCGATTACTACTAATCAAGCACATAAAAATTGGGAGAGAACGTCATGAACTCGTCTGCACAGAGAAACTCTGTATTTCAAGATGAAATTCCTAATTTTGTTCAAGGCGAGAAAACTAACTATGTATTTAACTTGAAAGCGAGTTATGGTAACAAGGTAAGGATAGCAAGACAACCAAGTTCAAGTTGGTTTGAAACTTTAAAGGACCGCTTCGACGATTTATCGTCTCTGTCTAAAGGATGGGATGGATATCGAGGCCAAGCCGTAAAGTTTACTTGCGCTCAGTTCGCTGCAAACCTGTTGGAGCGACTGTTCGATTCAAATTTACCGCCGCCAAGCCTGGTGCCCGGCAGTGATGGCACGATTCAAATAGAATGGCATCGAAATCAATATGATATCGAAATTGATGTTTTGGCACCATACGAAGTGGTTGCTACACGCTTCGATAAAGTATCTGGTCTGAGTGAAGAGCTTGATTTACAGTCAGATTTTACTGACCTCGCTGTTTGGATTGCTGATCTCGCAACTGATCGAAATACAGACCTCGCTGTTGGAAAGAACAGACGTTGACTTCTGAGCCTTATGATGAAGTAAAAATTGACCCAACCGACATCATAATTCGCCGAATAAGTTCGATTCATCATTTAGTCTGGGATGAGAATGAAAATCGAAGCCGCATTTCATCAAAGGCCTATTCGCCATCTTCTGATGAGAATGGCGGCATGTCGGTAGATATCGAATCATTGATATTAGCTAATGGTTTGAACCCGCGTAATTACGTTACAACACCAATATTCACCGGGTCGGTAGTATTTCTGGCTAGCGATATCCGTGCCCTAAATTTGCGAGTGGGCTTCGATCCCTTGCCGCAAAATCCATATCATGGTGAAGTCTGGGGTAACATAAAACCAAATCGTTTTTCTAGTACCCAAAAACGGGGATTGTTGTCTTCCGCACGTTGGTATGTTGCGCTCCCCAATGTCGATCTACAATAACGTCTCCCCCTCTACACATACCAAACATAAAAATCCCTTAACCCGTCCCCCTCCAGCCCCGCCGTCTTCCCCACTTCGATCCGTTTCATGAACAGGTGGTTGTCGCACAGCCCCTGTCCGACCGCTCCGGTCAGAGCCGGATCGGCTGCCAGATCGTCCATGGCTTCGGACAGGGACGCGGCGGTGCCGTGACCGGCGTCGATGCGGTCGAAGCAGTCTCCGGCCTCAGGGGCCTGCAGGGGGTAGTGGTTCTCAAACCCCAGACGGGCGGCTTGCAGAATGGTGGCGGTGGCGGTGTAGGGGTTGGCGCTGGCATCGGGCATGCGGTGTTCAAGGCGGGCTTTCTTGCCGCCTTCGGCAGACACACGCACGGTGACGCCGCGATGATCGCCACCCCAGTTGCACCAATACCCAGACAGGCTGGCCGGTTGCAGGCGGGCATAAGACAGCGCGGTGGGGGCGACCAGTCCGGCGATGGCTTTGTGGTGATGCATCCAGCCCGCGATGCAGCCCTTGGCCAGATCGTTCAGGTTGTCGGGGCTGCCATGATCGCCATTGGCCAGCGCGTTGTGGCCCGATGCGTCATCGAACGACAGGTTAATATGCATGCCGTTGCCGCCTTTGTTCAGGAACGGCTTCGGCATGAAGGTAAGCAGAATGCCCTGATCCCACGCGATTTCGCGGGCCATCTGGCGGAACAGAACGATGTCATCGACGGCCCTTACCGCGTCGTCATAGGCAAGGGTGAATTCAAACTGCGGGCTGTCATATTCGGCGGTGATCAGATCAAGGCGAAAGCCCACGTCATGGGCGGCGTCCCAGATCGCATCGGTGAACCGCTGTGGATCGGTGAAATTGCCGGTGCCATAAACGACAGAACCGGGACTGTCATAGGGCACCAGTTGGCCGTGGTCGTCGCGGGTGAAGGCGAAAGCCTCAAGCTCGATCCCGACTTTCGGTTTCAGCCCGTGTTTGGCCCAATCGGCAGAGGCGCGTTTCAGGGCACCGCGCGGACACAGCGGCAGGGGGTGGCCATCGCCGCTGTAAAGATCGCCGAGGACGACTTTTGTATCCGGCTCCCAGTCCGCACGAATGTCGGCGGCCTTCCAGCGCAGCGCCATATCCGGGATGCCTTCGCGGCATTTCGTGCCGGGCGCATCAAGGATCAGGTCTTTGTCGTAATGCACCGCAAAGGTAGGTTGCGCAAAGCGGCTTTCGTCATCGCGCATTTTGGACGCGGGCAGGTATTTGCCGCGCATGATCGACAAGTGATCGCAGAACATCGCGCGCAGGCGCTGAGGGCGGTCGGTCATTGAACTCTCCGGGTTGGTCTATTGCAGCGTGACGGTGACGGGCAGCGATTTGATCCCGCCCACAAAGTTAGAGCGCAGGAATTTGTGATCCCCGGCAGGTTCCACCGAGCGGATGCGTTTCGCAAGTTCTTCGAACAACACGCGCACTTCCAGTCTGGCCAGCCAGATCCCGATACAAACATGCGGACCCCCCTGACCGAATGAGAGATGCCGGTTGTTTTGGCGGGCCAAGTTGACGCGGTTCGGGTCGGTGAAGGCGGCATCATCGCGATTGCCGCTGATGAACCAATAAAGCACTTTGTCGCCCGCGCGAACCTGTTTGCCGTGATACTCGAAATCACGCGTGGCGGTGCGGCGGAAATACAGGGCGGGGGTGGCCCAGCGGATGATTTCATCCGGGGCGGTATCCCAGACCGTGCCCGATTGCAGTTGCGCCAGCAGTTCGGGTTGATGGGCAAGTGCCTGAATCCCGGCGGCGATGGAATAGCGGGTTGTGTCGTTGCCTGCAGCCACCATCAGGCAGAACAGATTGCGGAATTCGTGTTCGGGCATCACAGTGCCGTCTGGGCCGGGTTGCAAAATCATGTGCAGGATGCCGTTCGTATCGCCCGAAGCGGCCTTTTTGCGCATCAGATCTTTGGCATAAACGTAAAGTTCGGCCCCGGCAGGCGAGTTGAACGGCATCATCCGAAATTCATCGGTGGTCATTTTGTCCAGCACATGGGTGGTGAAATCAGGGTCGGTGTTGGCCATCAACGCATCGCCCTTTTGCACCAGCCAATCGAGATCTTCGTCCGGGGTGCCGATGATGCGGCCCAGCATGCGCATGGGCAATTGGCGGGCGATGTCAGTGGTGGCATCAAAGGTGCCTTTTTGCAGGGTATCATCAAGGATTTGCACGCAAATCTGGCGAATGACCTCTTCGAATTGCGCAATCACCGGGCGGGAAAACGCGCGGGCAACTTTGATGCGCACTGCCATATGATCGGCACCGTCGGTTTCTTGAAAGGTCCGTCGGGCGAGGTATTCTTCGTAGGACTGGTCCTCCATCCTGATGCCGCGCGCCGAGGACAACAGATCGGTCTGGCGGTTCAGCTCCAGAATATCGGCCTGACGCGTGACGGACCAAAAGCTTTGGCCATCGGCGTAGTCGGTCCAGGACATCGGATCTTCGCAGCGCAGACGGGCGAACGTGTTGAGCGGGGGGCCGTTCAGAAACGTATCATGGCTGGTCAGATCGGCGTGGCCATCGTCATTGGGGGTCCAGACCGTCATGGTGCGATTTCCTTGCTTGCTGGATGGTCCAATTCTAAATATACTAAACGTGTTCATAAATATGTAAAGTGGCAGATCATGCATATCGCAATTCTGATGGCGAACACCGATGAAAGTGCCTTTGCCCAGGCGCATCCGCGCGATGGTGAAAAGTTTTCAGGGCTGCTGCGGGGGGTGCGACCCGCGTGGCAGTTTAGCGTGTTTTCGGTGAAGGACGGGGAATTTCCACCTGAGGGGGCAGTGTTTGACGGGTGGTTGATCACGGGCAGCCCGGCGTCGGTGAATGACCCCCAGGATTGGACCCTGCGTCTGCTGGGGTTGATCCGGCAAATTGTGGCGGCGGGTCAGCCACTGTTCGGGGCGTGTTTCGGGCATCAGGCGATTGCAGTGGCGTTGGGCGGGGTCGTTGGCGAAAATTCGGGGGGCTGGGTGTTTGGGGCAACTGACACGGTCTTGGAAGATGAGAAAATCCGGCTTTATGCGGCGCATAAAGAGCAGGTTTTGGCCTTGCCTATGGGGGCAGTGGTGTTGGGCGGCAACGACGAGTGCCCTATTGGCAGCTTTGCGATTGGGCGCGGCGTGTTGACGACGCAATATCACCCAGAGATGACACCAGAGTTTATGGCGGCATTGGTGGCGGAATATTTCCGTAAGTTGCCGAAAGAGATTGCCGAACGCGCGAAGGCATCTTTGGCGGTGCCTGCAGATACTGGGGCGATGGCGGTTAGGATCGTGCAGTTCTTTGAGGGTGGTTAGGTCTGCACTGTTGGGGGTTACACATCTTTCATCAGGCGCAGCGCATCGTATATAGCGGCGTGAGTATTGCGCGATTCCACCGCGTCGCCAATGCGGAACAGCTGGAACCCTTGGGGACCAGAGTTCAGGGTTTGCGGTAGTCCATTGATCAGGGCGTCGTAATCAACGGCACCTAGGTTTGATGACAGGGGTTTCAGCGCGAAATATAGATCACACAGCGGTTGGGTGCCATGGTTGACCACGATCTGATCATACAGCGCGGTTTTGACCAGCGGCAGATAGTCTGACCCGATCGTTGCGCGCAGCTGATTGCCATCGCGGACAACGCCGGACAGCCTGTAGGTGACAGTAAAGGTCACTGCTTTGTCCTGCAGCGCCCGCATGTAGGGCACAAGGTTCATCGCCATCACTTCGGGGGCAAAACTGCGGTCCGGTGTCATGATTTCGACCACAGCACCCGCGTCGGCCAGCGTTTGCGCAGCCTGCAGCGCGGTGTGATCGCCCGCATCATCATAAAGCAGCACATTGCTGCCGGGTTTGACATCGCCCGACAGGATATCCCACGCCGCCACGGTCAGGTCATTGCCAAATGGCAGGATATCTTTTTCAGGGCTGCCGCCCGTGGCGATGATCACCACATCGGGGGTGCAGGCCAGAACATCGGCCTCTTCGGCCCAAGTGTTGAAATGGAACGTCACACCGCGCGCCGCACATTGGGCCATGCGCCAGTCGATGATGCCGATCATTTCAGCCCGGCGTTTGGTTTGGGCGGTCAGACGAATTTGGCCGCCGGGTTGGGGGGCGGCTTCAAACACAGTTACGCGGTGCCCCCGTTCGGCAGCAACGCGGGCGGCTTCCAGACCTGCAGGCCCAGCGCCCACAACGACAACCCGGCGCTGTATGGGTGCCGACAAGATCGTATGCGGCATGGTTTCTTCGCGCCCGGTGGCAGGATTGTGGATGCACAGCGCGGCCCCGCCCTGATAGATCCGGTCAAGGCAATAGGTCGCCCCGACGCAGGGCCGGATGTCAGCCTCACGGCCTTCGATAATTTTGCGCACGATATGCGGATCGGCCATATGGGCGCGGGTCATGCCGACCATATCCAACTGGCCCGTGGCAATGGCGTGGCGGGCGGTGGCCACATCGGGAATCCGGGCGGCGTGGAAGGTGGGCAGGCCCACTTCGGCGCGGATGCGGCCTGCGAAATCAAGATGCGGCGCGGATTTCATACCCTGAATGGGGATCACATCTGTCATGGCAGGATCGGTATGGATGCGGCCTTTGATGATGTTCAGAAAATCGACAAGGCCTGAATCACGAAAGAGCTTGCCGATCTGCACGCCTTCGTCGGCGGTTATGCCGCCCCGTTCGGCCTCATCCGCCGTATAGCGCACGCCCAGCAGGAATTTTTCGCCCACCCGTTTGCGACACGCCGTCAGCACCTCCAGTGCGAAGCGGGCACGGTTTTCCAGACTACCGCCATAGGGGGCCGCCAGCGTGTTGGTCAGCGGTGACAGGAACTGATCCATCAGATGGCCATAACATTCGAATTCCACCCCATCCAACCCCGCCGCCTGCATGCGTTCGGCGGCATCAGCGTAGTCATCGACGATGCGCTCAATATCCCAGTCTTCAATCACTTTGGGAAAAGCGCGGTGGCTGGGTTCCCGGGCGGGCCCCGCGGCCACCACGGGCAGCCAATCGCCTTTGTCCCAGCGGGTGCGGCGGCCAAGATGGGTCAATTGGATCATCACCGCCGCGCCCGCCTCATGGCAATCATCCGCCATACGGCGCATCCATGGCACCACTTCGTCTTTGTAGGCCAGGATGTTGTTGAAAACCGGCGGGCTGTCGCGCGACACGGTGGCCGACCCCGCCGTCATCGTCAACGCCACGCCTGCGCGGGCGCGTTCAAGGTGGTATAGGCGATAGCGATCTTTCGGCATGCCATCTTCAGGATAGGCCGGTTCGTGGCTGGTCGTCATGATGCGGTTGCGCAGGGTCAGGTGCTTTAGCTGGTAGGGTTGCAACAGGGGATCAGATGAGGGCATGGTCATAGCAGGTTCCTTGCATCGCGTTTGGTCAGGCTAGGGCGTGGCAATACAGCAGGGTTGCAGGAATACGACACCTGAATGTCTGATCCAGCGCCTAGGCCAGTCGTGCCAACAAGGCCATAAGCTGGCTGCGTTCGTGGGGGGAAAGGGGCTGCAGCGTTTGATCGGACACGGCTAAAGCCATCGCACGGGTGGCCCGAAACAGTTCTTTGCCAGACGCGGTCAGCCCGACCGTCAGGCGGCGGCGATCATCGGGATCGGCGGCGGTTTCAACCAGACCCTGACGGGCCAGCCGATCCACGACGCCTTTGATTGTGGCGCCGTCCATCGCGGTGGCGCGGCCAAGCAGGTTTTGCGATTGCGGCCCCTGTTGATCCAGCCGCGCCAGAACGGCGAACTGCGTTGTCGTCACTGCAGGGATCAGATCTGAAAATATCGCCAGATGGCGCTGCGTAACGCGACGCAGCACATAGCCGATCTGATCATCCAGGATATAGTCCGCTGACTTGGCCATTTCCCCTTTTGGAATAGCCGCGCCGCACCCGGTGCGCAAGGAAGTTGACACAACAGGGGCGCAGGGCCAGACTGAGTGTACACAAACAATTCAGGTCGCTGCATGTCTGCCTATGCCCGCCCGTCCGCCTTGGAAGATGCGCTGCAACTGATGCAAGACGGTCAGCATCGGCTGTTGGCGGGAGGCACCGATGTTTATCCGGGCGCTGGCAGCGGCTTGGCAGGCGATGTGCTGGATGTAACCGGTATCGCGGGGCTGCGCGGGATGTCTTTGCAGAACGGATTGCGCATTGGCGGCTGCACGACCTGGACAGATATTGCCGAGGCGGCGTTGCCGGATGCTATGGCGGCGTTGCAGATGGCGGCGCGGGCCGTTGGCGGGCGGCAAGTGCAGAATGTAGGCACGATCGCAGGAAACCTGTGCAATGCCTCGCCCGCCGCAGATGGAGTTCCGCCCCTGTTGGTCTGTGATGCTGTGGTGGAACTGGCCTCTGTACGCGGGGTGCGGCGGATGCCGCTGACAGCGTTTATCACCGGGCCGCGTCAGACTGCTCGGGCAGCGGATGAGATGTTGGTTGCAGTGCATATTCCTGCGGCAGGCCTGCAAGGGCGTTCGGTGTTTCTAAAACTGGGTGCCCGGGCGTATCTGGTGATTTCGATTGCAATGGTCGCGGTGCGGTTGGTGCGCGATGGCAGCCGTGTGGGCGATATCGCGGTGGCTGTGGGCGCATGTTCGGGCGTGGCGCAACGGTTGCCGCTGGTTGAACGTGCGCTGATTGGGGCGCCGTTGCGAGATGTGGCAAGCTTGGTGCGGGCCCCGGATGTAGCGGCCAGTCTGCAGCCGATTGCCGACATTCGCGCCAGTGCCGAGTATCGGGCGCAGGCGGCGGCGGAATTGGTGGCGCGCGCCGTGGTGCAGGTGGCAACGTGATCGCATTTACTTTGAACGGATCGGCGGTTTCGGTGAATGCCCCGCCTACCGAGCGGTTGTCAGAGGTGCTGCGCGAACGATTGGGGATGCGGGGCACCAAGGTGGGCTGCGATGCGGGCGATTGCGGGGCTTGCACAGTGCTGGTCGACGGCGCGTCGGTTTGTGCATGCCTGATGCCAGCCGCCCGGATTGCGGGACAGGATGTGCAAACGATAGAGGCAGACACCCGCGATCTGACCAGACTTCGTGCAGCATTTTTACGCCATGGTGCCGCCCAATGCGGCATCTGCACACCCGGCATGCTGATGGCCGCATCCGAGTTGCTGGCACGGGTGCCGCAGCCGGATGAGGGGCAGGTAAATACGGCTCTGGGCGGCGTTTTGTGCCGCTGTACGGGCTATCGTAAGATCATTGCAGCAGTGATGGACGCGCATGTTGAAACGCCTTTGGTGCGGCCAATGGTCGGGGTAATGGTTGGGCAAAGCCTGCCGCGCCAGGATGGCCCGGCCAAGGTTGCGGGTGACAGCTTTGGGGCCGACTATGTGCCGCAGGGGGCGGTGCGGGTGGTGGCGGTGCGATCCCCCCACGCCCATGCCCGTTTTACCTTTGGCGATCTGGCTGCATTTGCGGCGCGGCCCGGTGTCGTGCGAGTATTTACCGCCGCCGATATACCGGGGTGCAATGCGTTTGGGGTGATCCCCGCTTTTGCAGATCAGCCCGCCATCGCCGCGATCGTTGCACAGTTTCGTGGCGAATGCGTGGCGATCGTGGCGTTTGAACCCGGTGTCGCACCTGATCTGACGGGTTTTCCGGTGGCATGGACGCCACTGCCCGCCTTGGCCAGCCCGGACGAGGCCGAGGCGGACGGCGCGGCATTGATCCATCCGGCGCGTGCAGGAAACAAGCTGATCGAGGGCCGGGTGCGCAAGGGCGATGCCGCAGCGGCTTTGGCGCAGTCTGCGCATATTGTTTCAGGTGCGATCACAACCGCCTTTGTCGAACACGCCTATATCGAACCCGAGGCGGGGGCGGCGTGGATGGAGGGCGATGTGCTGGTGATCCGCGCCTGCACCCAAGCCCCGGTAATGGACCGCGATGATACCGCCCTGATCCTCGGGCTGCCCGTGGACCAGGTGCGGATCATTCCATCGGCAGTGGGCGGTGGCTTTGGCTCAAAGTTGGACATCAGCCTGCAACCGCTGATCGGGTTGGTGACGCTGAAAACCGGGCGGCCCAGCCGGATGGTGTATTCGCGCGCCGAAAGCATGGCATCGACGACCAAGCGCCATCCGGCGGAAATGCAGGGACGGATCGGCTGCGATGCCAGCGGACGGATCACCGGCATGGAATTTGAAGGCCGGTTCAATACAGGGGCCTATAGCAGTTGGGGGCCGACGGTGGCGAACCGGGTGCCTGTGCATGTGTCGGGGCCTTATCTGACCCCTGCGATCACCGCCAGCGCACGGGCCATTCATACCCATGGCCCGGTATCTGGCGCGTTTCGCGGCTTTGGCGTGCCGCAGGCGGCTGTCTGGCAAGAGACGTTATATGATCGGTTGGCAGATAAAGTCGGGCTGGACCGGCTGGAATTTCGTATCTTAAATGCGCTGCGCGATGGCGATGCGTCGGCCACAGGGCAGGGGATGAGTGCGGCGGGAATTCATGACTGCCTGACGGCGCTGCGCCCACATTGGGCACGGGCGTTGGCGGAAGTTGCGCACCATGGGCCGTTACGGCGCGGGGTGGGGGTGGCGTCGTGTTGGTATGGCTGTGGCAATACCGCGCTGCCGAACCCGTCAACCATCCGCATCGGCATCACGCCGCAAGGCCGGTTGGTATTGCATCAGGGGGCCACCGACATTGGGCAGGGGTCAAACACAGTGATCACCCAGATTGCCGCCGATGCGCTGGGGGTATCGGTGGCAGACTTTGCGCTGATCGGGCCGGATACGGCGGTGACACCGGATGCAGGGAAAACATCGGCCAGCCGCCAAACCTTTGTGACGGGGCGCGCGGCGCTGGCGGCGGGGCGGGCGCTTCGGGCGGTGATTTTGCGGATGGCAAATGCAGGCGATGGCGCGGTGATCGGATTCGGCGGCGGGATAATTTCAGTGTCAGAGGGCGGCGTCAGTCACAGTCTTGATCTGCAGCGTCTGCCCCCCAATGCCCATGGCTATGCGATGATGGCCGAAGAAACCTATGATCCGCCGACCACGCCACTGAACGCCGATGGCCAAGGCACTCCTTATGCGGTGTATGGCTTTGGGGCGCAAATGGTCGAGCTGGAAGTTGACACCCGACTGGGCACCACGCGGCTGATCAAGATCACGGCTGCGCATGATCTGGGCCGTACAATCAACCCGCAAATGGCGGAAGGGCAGATCGAGGGCGGCATCGCGCAGGGGATCGGGATGGCCTTGATGGAGGAATACATTCCGGGCCGCACCGACAATCTGCACGATTATCTGATCCCCACGATTGGCGATGTGCCCCCCATCGAAAGCCTGCTGATCGAAGTGCCAGACCCCGATGGCCCATACGGGGCCAAGGGGCTGGGAGAACATGTGCTGATCCCGACAGCACCCGCAATTTTAAACGCCATCCGGCATGCAACGGGGGCGGTGATCACCCGACTGCCCGCCCTGCCGCACCGGGTTCTGGCGGCAATCAAGGCGGCTGCGCGATGAGCGATCTGGCCGAGAAAATCCGCTGCGATGCCTGTCCGGTGATGTGTTACATCGCGCCTGGCCAAACCGGGGCCTGTGATCGCTATGCCAATGAGGCGGGGCGGATTGTGCGCACCGATCCGGTGGTGATGCTGTCGCAGGCGATGGCGGGCGGGCAGCGGATTGTGCCTTTTGCCGCGCGCGACTGGGATGGTGAACCGATGCCGGGGGATGTGTTCGTGACCGGGATCGGCTCTGGCACGACCTACCCCGACTATAAACCCGCTCCGTTCATCGTCAGTTCGGTGATCGACGGCGCAGATATGATCACGGTGGTGACCGAGGCGATTTTTTCCTATTGCGGAGTGAAGGTAAAGATCGACACGGACCGCCATTTGGGGGCCGAAGGGGCGGTGATCCGGGTGCAAGGCGAGGCTGTGGGACATGTGACCACGGCAGAGTATGGCAGCCAGATGCTGTCTTTGGGCGGGGTGCATCACCTGACCGGCGGCAGCAAAGCCGAAGGGCGGCTGACCTGCGAAGCGATGCTGGCGCTGTGCAATGGCGGGGCGGTTGAAATTGCGGTGGACGGTGGCGCGACCGTTGTGGTGCAGGCGGGTCAGCCGCCGATTGTTGATGGTCGGGTTGAACAGCGCATGCGGGTGGGCTGTGGGTCTGCGACCATCGGAATGTTTGCAGCACAGTGGGTGGGGCTGGTCGACGAGGTGGTGGTGGTCGATGACCATATCACGGGTGTCGTGTCGGAACATCAGGCAGGCCGAGTCTTGGGCTGGCCGCCTTCAGGCATCAAGATTAAGGGCCACCGGTCAACGCCGGGGCGGTATTTCAAAGTGTCACAGCCGGGGTTGGGATGGGGCGGCACCTGCCTGACCGATCCGTTGCAGATTTTGGGTGATTGGAACGCGAAAAAGGGCGCACGGGCGGGTCTGACATTGTTGATGGTGTCTACGACGGGCGAGGACTATGGGTTTTATGTGCTGGATACGGCTCTGACACCGCAGAAAATGCCGTTGCCGCACAGTTTGCAGGCGATCGTTGACCTGATAGCCGAAAATTGCGAGCCTTCGGTTTGCACGGTTATGTTCATGGGCGGGGCGGGCGGGTCGCTTCGGTCTGGCGTGACGCGCAACCCGGTGCGTTTGACCAAGTCGGTTCAGGGCGGTGAAACTGTGCTGACCTCAGGTGGGGCGGAATGCTATGTTTGGCCGGGGGGCGGGATTACCTTTATGGTCGATGTGCTGCGGCTGCCAAAGGGGGCGTTTGGATCGGTGCCGACGCCCGCACTGGTGGCACCGCTTGAATTTACCCTGCCCCGCGCGGCCTATCTGGCAATGGGCGGACATGCGGCGGCGGTGCAAACTTTGGAACAGGTGATGGCTGCAGGGGGCGAGTATCCGGTCGCGGCACGGCTGGAGGGGTGGCCGGGTGAACCACGATGAATGAGGCGCAAAGAGTGGTATTGCCGGATGGGCGGTTGCATCTGCATCACGGTCCGATTGATCTGATCTGTCATGCTTGGGGTGCGCCGGATGCGGTCAAATCGGGATATAGGCGCGCAGCGATGCGCTTTGATGGACTGCTGACCGAACTGGTCACTGAATTGCCGGCGTTAAGATCAGAAAAAGCGGCTCTGACCGGGCCAATTGCAGTGGTTATGGCCCGCGCCGTGGCACCGTTTCGACCGGATTTCATCACCCCAATGGCAGCGGTTGCGGGAGCTGTGGCGGAAGCGGTTTTATGCGCGTTAACGGGCGCGGGGATCACGCGGGCCTACGTGAACAACGGCGGCGATATTGCGCTGTATCTGACGGGGCAACAGGCGCTGACTTGTGCCATCGCAGGCACCGACGGGCAGGTATCGGTCCGCGCCGCTGACCCATCGCGCGGGATCGCCACCAGTGGCTGGCGCGGGCGCAGTTGGTCTTTGGGGATTGCTGATTCTGTGACTGTTCTGGCCAAAACCGCCAGTATGGCCGATGCGGCGGCCACGATGATTGCCAATGCCGTGAACCTGCCAGAGCATCCGGGCATTTCGCGACGCGCGGCCGCAGAAGTGCAGGCCGACAGTGATTTGGGGCATCGGTTGGTAACGGTTGGGGTTTCCGGCCTAACCATGGCAGATGTATCGCTTGCCTTAGATCGGGGCGCGGCTGCGGCGCGGGTATACTTGGCGCGCGGATTGATAGACTCAGCGGCGCTTTTCTTGCAGTGTGATCAGCGCATCCTTGGTGCAATTGCTTTGAAGGAGCCTGCCTTTGTCTGATTTTCCCATTCGCCGCATCACTCTGCAAATCGAAGATATCTTGCATGAAGGCGGGCCTGCTCCAGCCCAACCCCGGATCCGCGGAGCGATCATGGCCGTGGTCGCAAACCCATTTGTGGGGCGTTTTGTGCCTGATCTTACCGCCGCGATGGAAGATTTGAAGCCGCTTGGCCTGATGCTGACAGACCGGTTGATCAGCGCATTGGGTGGACTTGCGGAGATTGATGGCTATGGCAAGGGTGCCATGGTGGGCGAGG
>JAYUHO010000097.1:0-2249 GCA_043766915.1 Cypionkella sp. | reverse complement strand
TCGACGGTGTTGTATCGGGCGAACTTGACGGCGCTCATATGCTGGCGGGCCAGCCGATCGCCGCGACGATTGGCTATGGCACCAAGGCCGCGCTGATCACGCCATTTTCTATGGATTTGAATGGCAATGCCATCACCGTATCCAACGCGGTTTGGGACGCGATGAAACCGAACGTAGCGCTGGATGAGGGTGGCAAGCCGGTACACCCGATTTCGGCGGCGGCCCTGAAGCCGTTGGTGGAAAGCTATGCCGCAGAAGGAACACCGTTCAATCTGGGCATGGTGTTTCCGGTTTCCACCCACAATTACGAGCTGCGCTATTGGTTGGCGGCGGGCGGCATTAACCCCGGTCTTTATTCGCCAGATGATGTGTCGGGCCAAATCGGTGGCGAGGTGTTGATTTCGGTAACCCCACCGCCACAGATGCCAGCGACTTTGGAAGCGGGTACCATTCTTGGCTACGCGGTGGGCGAGCCGTGGAACCAGGCGGCGGTTGCCAAGGGCATTGGCGTGCCGGTGATCACCGATGCCGACATCTGGAAGAACAATCCCGAAAAAGTATTTGGCATGACGGCGGAATTTGCTGCCGCCAACCCCAACACGACGCTGGCGCTGACGAAGGCCTTGATCCGTGCCGCGATCTGGCTGGACGAAGGCGATAACAAAAATCGCGCCGAGGCAGTCGAGATTTTGTCGCGGCCAGAATATGTTGGGGCCGATGCGGCGGTGATTGCCAATTCGATGACGGGCACGTTTGAGTATGAAAAAGGCGACAAGCGGCCAGCCCCCGATTTCAACGTGTTCTTTCGTTATAACGCGACCTTCCCCTATGCATCAGACGCGGTCTGGTACCTGACCCAGATGCGCCGTTGGGGCCAGATTAGCGAGGCGCACCCTGATGCGTGGTATGACGAGACTGCGAAATCGGTCTACAAATCTGATCTGTATGTCGCCGCCGCTAAGGCCGTGATTGCCGACGGTAATGCCACTGCCGACATGTTCGATTTTGATGCCGATGGCTACCGCGAGCCTGTGGCCGATTTCATCGACGGCGTGTCTTATGATGGCAAGACCCCCAACGCCTATATCGACGGGCTGACCATCGGGTTGAAGGGCAACCAAACGGTTGCTGGCGGCGAAATCATCAACTGATCAAGCGCTTATCGCGGTGCGCAAGTGCCGCGATATCCGCTTTCCGGAGGACCTATCTTGACCGCAATCGATCCGACCCAGATACGCAGTGACGCCGCCGAGGCCCGCCGGACTGCGCGTTTCACTTCGATCAACAAGCTGGATGGATGGTTCAAGGTGGTTGGCCTGCCTTGGCTGACACCGATCCTGAAAATCATCGCGGGCGACGCGCCCAAGGTGCAACTGCGCGATTTGGGGCGGTTGCTGGGCGTTCCCTTGGCGGCAATCATCGGATTTCTTGCACTTTGGGCGGTTCTTGCGCCAACGGTGCAAACATCGCTTGGCGCTATTCCAGGGCCGGCGCAGGTGTGGGAACAAGCGTTGATATTGAACGCGGATGCCGGTGCAGAGCGTGCAAAGGAGGCCGAGTTTTTCGCCAAGCAAGAAGCGAAGAATGCAGAGCTGGTTGCGGCAGGCAAGGCGGATGAGGTGAAAGACCGCGCCTACACTGGCAAGCCTACCTATTACCAACAAATCTGGACCTCGATCAAAACCGTGTTCGCCGGGTTCCTGTTTGCCACTGCCATTGCGGTGCCATTGGGGATTGTAACCGGCCTGTCGCCGATGGCGAATGCGGCGATTAACCCACTGGTGCAAATCTTCAAACCTGTATCGCCACTGGCATGGTTGCCGATTGTTACCATGGTGGTTTCTGCGGCCTATGCGGGCGGCGAAGGCGGGATATCAAAATCCTTCCTGATCTCAGCCATCACAGTGACCTTATGTTCACTTTGGCCAACGCTGATCAATACGGCGCTGGGTGTGGCCTCGATTGACAAGGATCTTGTCAATGTAGGGCGGGTGCTGAAACTGTCGCCTTGGGTCAAAGTCACGCGGTTGGTGTTGCCGTCGGCGTTACCGCTGATCTTTACCGGGCTCAGGCTGTCGCTGGGTGTGGGCTGGATGGTGTTGATTGCAGCGGAAATGCTGGCGCAGAACCCCGGGCTTGGCAAATTCGTCTGGGATGAGTTTCAGAACGGATCGCAGCAAAGCTTAGCGAAAATCATGGTGGCAGTGTTGACCATCGGCATTATCGGGTTCCTGCTAGACCGGGTGATG
>JAYUHO010000096.1:0-6082 GCA_043766915.1 Cypionkella sp. | reverse complement strand
CCAAGGCCCCGATGGTATCGGCCCCTTCGCGCAAGATCACCTCTTCAATCGCATCCGCCGCGCGCCGCCCATAGTTTTCGCCATCCCACTGGGCGCGGTATTCAAGGCAATGCGGCACCATCACGAAACCCTCTGGATAGGGCCCGTATTGCGCGGCGCGTTCCAGCTGTCCGGACGTCGCCAGCGTGCCAATCGTGGTGCCGTGATAATCACGCTCGCGGTAGAGGATCTTCCACTTTTTGCCGCCATGATGCTTGTGCGAGATTTGCCGCACCATCTTGTAGACTTTCTCATTCGCCTCAGAGCCTGAGTTTGAATAGTAAACCCGGCTCATCCCCGGCATTTTGGAAATCAGCCGGTCGGCAAAAATCGCGCCGGGAATTGACCCCCCAACCCCTGCAAAATAGTTCATCTTCAGCAACTGATCGCGCACCGCATTGGCGATGCTTTCGCGCCCGTAGCCCACGTTGACCGTCCACACCGCGCCCGATACGGCGTCAAGATATTCCTTGCCGCGCGCATCCCAGACCCGCATGCCTTTGCCTTCGACGATAATGCGCGGATCGTTTGTTTCAAACTGTTTGTGCTGGATCAGGTGATGCCAGACATGCCGCTTGTCGGCAGCAATCACTTCGCTGATGTCGTTGGCGGATGTGTAGCCGTCCATGGCTGAACCTCTTGTTTGCAAGGGCGATATGCGCCGGTTTGATTTGGCCTATAGTCCGGGATCGGCGGTGGTATTCTTATGGCCAGACTATAGCGTCAGATAGGGCCAGATGGAAGGTGGTCTGCGCAGCCAAAATCGGAACATGTTTCCTGTGCGGGCAACGGCCTGATCGCCGCAGCAAGGGCGATCAGCACCGCCCGCGCAATCGCCAAACCCATGCCCGCAGTGTTGACTTTTGCCGCAAATTGTCCGGCATCAACTGCGACCCGACGCCCATGGGTTAACCTTACCCCAATCCCCATCCGATCATTCTGTGCTTTATTCTGACGCAGCTTGGCGGCAGCCTTTGCCTGCCTCAGCAGGAGCCCGCAAATGATCCGCACAGCCGTCCTTTACCGTGACAGCCTTTGCAGCGCGCGCAGGCCAACGGTGCAGGTATTTGCGCAATCGGACCGCGGCGCGCAGTCGGGCGCGCTTTATCGCACTTTACATGGGCACGGGCCTGTGGATTTTATGCGCAAATCGGTGGGGTTATCCGATAGGGTGATAAAGCCCCCACAGCACCCGACGGCGATCGGGTGGTGAGACTTTGCAAGGTCCAACAACCGCTGGTCCGCGCGGCGGCCCAAGCCCGGACGGACGAAAGGAAAGACATGATCAAACATCGCGCGATATCTTCTATGGCTGAATTACACGCAAATGTCGCCGTGCCGTTTACCGCAGCCCATGCGATGCCAAAGTCGGTCTACACCTCGCCCGAATTTCTGGCCGCCGAACAGCGCCATGTGTTTTCGCGTGATTGGCTGTCGGCGGGTCGCGCCGATACGCTGCCCAATCTGGGCGATTATCTGACGATGAACATCGCGGGCGAGCCGATTGTCGTGTTGCGCGACGCGGCAGGCACCTTGCGCGCAATGTCGAATGTCTGCCGGCACCGGATGTCCACTTTGCTGACAGGGCGCGGCAACACCCGCAACATTGTGTGCCCCTACCACGCCTGGACCTATAATCTGGACGGCAAGCTGCGCGGTGCCCCCGCGATGACAGGCAACACCGATTTTTGCAAAGATCAGATCACCCTGCCGTCCATCCAATGTGTCGATTGGCTGGGCTGGATCATGGTGTCGCTGAATCCCGACGCGCCCGATCCTTATATCGCATTAAAAGATGTGGAAAATCTGGTCGGTTATCTAGATATGACCAGCTATCAGGAAACCTTCCGTGAGACGTTCCGCTGGAACACCAACTGGAAGGTTTTGGCCGAGAATTTCATGGAAAGCTACCATCTGCCGGTCTGCCATGCGGGCACCATCGGCGGCGCGGTTGATCTGATGAAAATGACCTGCCCTGAAGGCAGTCCGTCATTCAACTACCACTACATTTTGAAAAACGACACCATCCCGCTGTCGCTCGCGCATCCGTCCAACACCCAGCTGACCGGCGATCAGCGCCGCACCACATGGTTGCTGTCGATCTATCCGTCATTGATGATCACGCTGACGCCGGGATACTTCTGGTATCTGTGTCTAACGCCGGATGGCCCTGATCATGTCGACGTTCTTTATGGCGGCGGCATGTCTGCCGATTGGTGCGCTGATCCCGCAGCAGCGGGGCATCTGGACACGATCAAAGCGTTGCTGGATGATGTGAATGTCGAGGATAAGGACTGCGTTGAAAAGGTCTATGCCGGGATTTGTGCAGGGCTGTCTGCCCCCGGTCCGCTGTCGCATCTTGAACGCCCCAATTTTGAATTTGCCCAGTATCTGGCGCGGATGATCCCGGCATGACCGTTGAGACAATCGAAGTCCTTGTGGTCGGCGCAGGGCAAGCTGGAATCGCCATGAGTGAACATCTGTCCCAAAACGGTATCCCACATCTGGTACTGGAACGGGCGCGCATCGCCGAGAAATGGCGCACGGGGCGGTGGGACAATCTGGTGGTCAATGGCCCGGCCTGGCACGACCGCTTTCCGGGGCTGGAATTTGCAGGCGACCCCGAAGCATTTCCGGACAAAGACACGGTTGCAGACTATTTCGTCGATTACGCCGCCCAGATCGCCGCCCCGATCCGCTGCGGCGTCGAGGTGATGGACGTCCGCCGCAAGGCCACAGGTCCGGGCTTTCAGGTGCAAACCTCGGCCGGGATGATCGAGGCCCGCTATGTGATCGCCGCCACCGGCCCCTTCCAGCGCCCGGTTATGCCTGCAATGGTGCCCGATGATGCGGGCATCACCCAGATCCATTCGGCAGCCTACCGCAGCCCCGATCAGTTGCCTAAAGGTGGCGTGCTGGTGGTTGGGGCCGGTTCGTCGGGCGCGCAGATTGCAGATGAGTTGATGCAGGCTGGCCGCCGCGTCACGCTGTCGGTGGGCCCGCATGGTCGTCCCCCCCGCCGCTACCGGGGCCGCGATTTCGTCTGGTGGCTGGGGGTTTTGAACAAATGGGACGCTGAGGCATCCCCCGACACCAAACACGTCACCATCGCGGTCAGCGGCGCGCAAGGTGGCAAAACCGTCGACTTCAGGCAGCTCGCCGCCGCAGGAATGACGCTGGCAGGTCGCGTGCAGGGCTATGCAGATGGCGAGATAAGCTTTGGCGGCGATCTTGCGGCCAATCTGGCCAAAGGCGATGCTGACTACCTTGCGGTGCTGGCCGAAGCCGACGCCTATGTCACCCGCAACGGCCTCGACTTGCCGCCAGAGCCTGAGGCATGGCTGATTGCCCCAGACCCCATTTGCGTGACGCATCCGATTGCATCGCTGAACCTTGCCGCCGCAGGCATCACCTCGATCATCTGGGCCACCGGCTATGCGCTTGATTTCGGCTGGCTGAAGCTGGATTGCTTTGACGCCAAAGGCCGCCCGATCCATCAACGTGGCGTGTCCCGCGAACCCGGTATCTACTTTTTGGGCCTGCCATGGCAAGCGCGGCGCGGGTCCGCGTTCATCTGGGGCGTCTGGCATGATGCCAAACACGTCGCCGACCATCTGGCCAAACTGCGCGCGTATTTGTCTTATAGCCCCCATTCTTGAAATCCTCTGACCGTACGAAAAGGAACCCCATGGCCCACACAAGGCACCGCAAGTTCAATACCCGCGACACGTACCCTGAACAAAACCTTGACAATGATCTGGCCCAGGCCGTAGTGGCGCGCGGCACGATGATTTTCTTGCGCGGTCAGTGCCCGCAAAGCATTGAAACATCGCAGAATATCAACAGCCATGACCCGGTGGAACAGACCCATAAGGTGATGCAAAACATCCGCCAACTGGTGCAGGAATGCGGCGGCCAGATGGAGCATGTGACCAAACTGGTGGTCTATATCACCGATGTGCGCCACCGCGAGGCGGTTTACCGGACCATGGGCGAATACATCAAAGGCGTGCATCCGGTGTGCACGGGGTTAACCGTTGTGGCATTGGCCCGCCCTGATTGGCTGGTGGAAATTGATGCAACCGCGGTGATCCCGGACTAAACGTCGCCTTTCATTCTGGTCCAAATATCCTCGGGGGTGTTCCAATTGCAGATGCAATTGGAACTTGGGGGGCAGACAGCCCCCCACCCGCATCAAAGGAAAGCTGCCCATGACATTTTCCCTGATCGCCCGCTGCCCGCTAACCCGCCAATTCGGCATGGTCATCGCCTCATCTTCGCCCGCCGTGGCAGCGCGGTGCGCACATCTGCGTGCAGGTGTGGGGGCTGTGGCCAGCCAGAACATCACCGATCCGGGGCTGGGGCCGAAGCTGTTGGACCTGTTGGCCGAAGGGCTATCGGCGCAATCGGCATTGGCACTCATCGCCAATGCGCAGCCCCATATCGCCTATCGCCAGTTGCTGGTGATCGACATCACCGGCCAGACGGCACTCCATTCCGGCGCGCAGATATTGGGGGTCTGGGGCCAAGCCAGCGGCACCGACTGCGCGTCGGGCGGCAATCTTTTGGCCAACGCCGATGTGCCCACCGCGATGATCGCCGCGTTTACCGCCAGCACGGGCGCGTTCGGCTCCCGCCTGATGGCGGCGCTGACAGCAGGACTGGATGCGGGGGGCGAGGCTGGCCCGGTGCATTCGGCGGGCCTGAAAATCGTTGACACGCTGGACTGGCCACTGGTCGACCTGCGGGTGGATTGGTCAGACACCCCCATCGCCGATCTGGACGCGATTTGGCAGATTTATCTTCCGCAGATGGGGGAATACGTTCAACGCGCGGTGAACCCTGGGGCTGCGCAAAGCTATGGGGTGCCGGGGGATGTTTGATATGGGCTTTCTGCAATGTTAGTTTTGATAATCGCTCCTTTGATTGTTGGAGCTATGTTCTACGGGTTGACCCGCCGGGCACTACAAGCGCTGATCGTTACATTGTTGGGCGTCGGGGCCTATGCCTATATCGGTTTATGGCAAATTCCCGCCAGCATACGTGCAGATGCCCAGCGTATCAGCAAAACCAACCCATATTGTATCGCTCTACCAAGTGAGCACCGCCCAGTCGGAAGCTGGCTTGACCTAAGTATCCTTCGCACGCGCGGAAATTCTTTGACGCCACATTTGATGCTTTGGGTTACTGACGATTCCGGCGTTAACCCTTACCACTGGTCATATCGGCACTGGGGCTTTTTTCTGGGATTGCCGCTTGGAACTACGCAGAACTGCACTCCCCGTCAAAAATTTTTAGAACCCCTTCGCAGCGTTGAACCGGGTTTTTACCTTGTCCGAGACGACGTGACCTACGTTATTCCAACGAAATACGAGTCTTTTCACATCGAAGCGGACTACATTTATCTTCGCTTTGGCCTTGGTATTAACGCTCGTAGCGACAGCGTAGAGTTCGGAAAAGACAGTGTAATTCGCTGGCAAAAGCGGCAAATGGAAAATGTGAAGAATGTCGGAGTGGAACAAGGAATAGTTCGGTCAAACGGTCCTTATGGGTTTGATGTTTGGGACTTAGACCCAGATGGGTTGCCAACATCGAAGTTTAGCTGCCACACTGACGGTGATTGCCGAATAGAATTTTTGTCGGACTTTAAGCTATTTTCAGCGTCCCTATCGCCAACAAATCCTGAAGATCGCGCACTCATAAAGGCAAAGATCGAAACGATCTGGCAGTCCTTTATCGTGCACGAATAATTCCCCCCTCAGCCCGCCCCTTTCAACAACGGCAGCATCAGGGCGAACAGCTCTGCCTGTGACGATATCCGACAGCGGCTATACAACTGCTTGCGAAACACCTTTACCGTTTGCGCCGCCACCCCCAGCCGCAGGGCGATAGAAACCGTGGAATGGCCGCGCAGGATCAACAGGGCGACTTGCGACTGGCGCGGCGACAGGGCAACGGCATGGCTGGCTTTCAGGGCGCGGGCCAACGCGGCGGCCAGATCATCGGCGGGGGCGGTGGTGCTGGTCAGCCCTGCCCAATGCGC
>JAYUHO010000095.1:0-16148 GCA_043766915.1 Cypionkella sp. | reverse complement strand
GCAACTCGATGGGATTTGCAGCGATGGCTGTGATGCGGCCATCGCCGTCACGGGTGATCCGCCCGGCGGTAAACGCGCCACGGTCCGACACCGCCGTGAATGTCAGCCCATCCGCCGCCAGTTCAATCGCGGAAAAACCGCCAAAGCGGACGTCCGGCATTCTCCATGCGAAATCATCCAAAAAACTGGCGGGGGGAACGGGACTGGCGCTGCCGTCAAGGCCTGCGAGCAGAACCAATCCCGCCGCTATTCCGACGACAGAACGTCTGCGCATTGGCTTGGCAAATCGGCCATGGTGAATTGACGTGGCCCTTTTTCTGGCGGTTCTTCGGCTTTGGGTTTCTTTGTCGATTTGGGCGGGTTCAGATAGGCCTCTGACACCCAATAATCCAAAGTTGAATCGCATCCGTCGCCGCCGTTTGAAAGTTCAGACACCGTCGGACTTTGTGTTTGGCACAGCCTTGCTCCTTTGGGACATTTCAGGCGCACGTGAAAATGGGTGTCATGTCCGGCAATTGGCCGGATTTTTTGCAGCCATTTCTTATCAGACCGCTTTGCCGTCTTGCATATTTCCAGCTTGACCGCGGCGGCCACAAAGATGCGGTCGATCCGCGGATCGGATGCCGCAGCCTTCAGCAATGCGCGGTGCCGGTTGGTCCAGTTTCCGGTCACTGATCTTTGATCCGCCGACCGCACAGGAATTGAACTGATCTCTTCACGCTCGGCACGCGACAGATCAAGCCGTTTGGGCGGCAACATCCACACATCGGCATCAAGCCCGATCTGATGGCTGGCATGGCCAGATGTCATCGGGCCACCCCGCGGTTGCGACATATCGCCGATGTACAGACCAGCCCAGCCAATTTGTTGCGCCGTCTGCGACAGGTCAATCAGATAGTCAATCAACGCTGGTTGGCCAAAATTCCGGTGCCGGTCGAGGCGCATCGCTTGCCAGGACGCCCCGGTTTCGGGCAGCTCGACCATTCCCGCGCCACAGCCGCGCGCGTAAGACCCTACAGGCATCGGGTCTTGCAACGAGGGTTGTTCTTTTGCCCCAAACAGCTTGTTTGCCAGTTTTTCGGCATGGGCAGGCAGTGGGGCCAACAAGGCCAGACACAAAATAAATCGACGGATCATGCCTGTTCACCCCTTGGATTGACCCACATTAGCAGAACAAGTCCCACCGCAAAGAGGGCGATCAACGGCGAAATGCCGATGCGCTGCGATCCGCTTGCCGCTGTTACCACACCGATCAGGAAAGGCGACATAAAGCTGGCAACCTTGCCCGACAGTGCAAACAGGCCGAACGCCTCGGTCGCGCGGTCTGGCGTGGTATGACGCACCATCATCGTGCGCGATGCGGCCTGCAACGTGCCTCCTGCCGCGCCAATCAAGCCGCCACAGATGTAGAAAATCAGGTCTGGCGTGGTTGAAGCCGGGTCCATCGCAATGCCCCAGACGCTTTCACGGGTCATCCCAACGATGATCAGGCAAACCACAATCAGCACCACGATAGACACCGCAATCACCGGTTTGGGGCCAAAGCGTTTGTCGGCCCGCCCGCCCAGCCAGCTTGCAATCATCGCCGTGATCGCGCCCAGAATACCGAACGTGCCGATCTGGATGATCGACCAGTTCAACACGCCCGACGCATAGACCCCGCCAAAGCCATAAAGCGCGTTCAGGGCATCGCGGTAAAACAGCGACGACACCAGATAGGCCGACATGCTGCGCCGATAGCGCAGGCTTTTCAGAAGGTCGACAAGGCTGCTTAGGGCCGCGCCAATGTTCAACGGGCGCGCATCGGTTTTGGGTTCTTTCACCCATAAAAAGAACGGGATCATGAACACCACATACCAGACAGCGGTGAACGGCCCCACCGCCCGGGTGCCTTCGCGGGCCTCGGCATCAAGCCCAAAGATCGGGTTGATGCCTATCAGGGTCAGGCCGGTGGCAGCATTTTCAGCGAACAGGCACAGCATGATCACCAGCGCCAGCAACCCCCCCAGATAGCCGAAGGCAAAGCCAGACCCCGATATTGCGCCCAGATCATCATGATTGGTCAGCGAGGGCATCAGGGAATTGGTGAAGATCGTCGCAAACTCCATCCCGATAAAACCAATACCAAAAAACGCGACTGCCCAGAACAGCACGTCTTGTTCTCCGCCCGGTGCCACCCACCACAGCCCATATGACCCCACCACATAAAAGGCCGAAAAGATCCAAACCCAGATCAGCCGCCGCCCGGTGCCATCAGCAATTGCGCCCAAAACCGGGGCCAGAACCGCAATGGCCAGCGAAGCGATTGCCAGACCAAACCCCCAATAGGCCTGTGCTGCGGCTTTGGCGGCCTCTTCCTCCATCCCGGTGCCCATGTAATAGCCGCGCGCGATTTCGGCGAAATAGGGGCCAAAGATGAAGGTCAACAAGAGGGTGTTATAGGGTTGGCTGGCCCAGTCGAAGAAATACCAGCCCCAGATGCGCTGTCGTGCCGATGCCATTCCCTGATCCCTTTTATTGGTTTTCAGCATTCAAGCCTTAAAAGCCAGGATTGCGCAAGCACAGCCTAGCGTTGCGGTGGCCAGGGGCGCATCGCATCGGCGGCGATCCATTTGACGATCCAGTCGGGCAACGGCGGGCTTTCGACGGGCTGGTTCAGCGCCGTCAGAACAGCATGCGGCGACACAATGCCCGCCTTTGAGATAAAGGCCGAGCGTAACAGCATATGCGCGGTACATTCACCGCCGCGCCAGAAGCTTTGCTCCAGATAGACGAACCGGTCGTCCCAGCCCGTGACACGACAGGTCTGCGTCAGTTTGGTAAATATCGTCACGCGGCGGCGGTAGCGGATGGAATTGCCTGCAACCGTGATGCCCCAGCCATTGGCCTTGGCCACTTTGTCAAATCCCATGCGCACTGCCATCGGGATCCGTCCCAGATCGAACAGGGTCAGAGTGCGGCCATTGTTCAATTCTCGCCAAAGATCCAGATCCCACGGCCAGACGATATGTTGGCTGTGATGCGGCTCCAGAATCTGCAACGGCGGGGCGTTGCGGAATTTCCACAGCTCTTTCGCCATACGAACGACTGGATACATCGGGCACCTCTGCTGCGTGACCTGCCTTGAGTTGCCGGGGCCGTCAAGGGCAACGCAACGGCAAGTTTTGCTGACAATTGTTGCGAAACCATTGTGCTTTGGGGGGGCTAAGGGTAGCTGTGCCACAATCCCTAGTGGTTGGAGCCTGCGCATGCCCTCGTTGTATGAAATTCTGCAAACGATTTTGCTGATCGTGAAATGGACGATCCTGACCCATTTCATCATGAGCTGGTTGATCAACTTTCAGGTGCTGAACCTGCGCCAACCCATCATTGCGCAGGCGTGGAGCGGTTTGAACCGCATCGTTCAGCCGGTTTACCGGCCCATCCGGCGGCTTATTCCACCCATGCAGGGATTGGATTTTGCGCCCTTGCTGGTGCTGATCGGGGTCTATGCGCTGCAGATTTTTCTTGATCGCAGTCCGGCCTTGTTTGGGTGAACCGAACAGAACACCCCCCCTTTCCGGGCCAACTTTGGCTGGATAATTAAGAATAGAATATGCCCGAAACCCACGACTTGCTCCATTCTGTCTTTGGTTTTCCGGGCTTTCGCCCCGGTCAGGAAGAGATTGTCGACGCGGTTCTGGCGGGGCAGAATACTTTGGCGATCATGCCGACCGGGGGCGGGAAATCGCTTTGTTTTCAGCTGCCCGCGCTGTGCCGTGACGGGGTGACGGTGGTGATATCGCCCCTGATTGCCCTGATGCGCGATCAGGTGCGGGCGTTGCGCGCGGCAGGGGTAGAGGCGGGCGCGCTGACATCTGGCAACACCGAAGAGGAAACCGAAAGCGTCTTCGCCGCGCTGGATGCCGGGCAAATGAAGCTGCTCTATATGGCCCCTGAACGGCTGGCATCGGGGGCGACGCTGCCGATGTTGCGGCGGATCAACTGCACGATGATCGCGGTGGACGAGGCACATTGCGTCTCGCAATGGGGCCATGATTTCCGCCCCGATTACCTGCGGATCGGTGATCTGCGCCGGGCTTTGGGTGTGCCCTTGGCCGCGTTTACCGCGACGGCTGATGAGGAAACCCGCGCCGAGATCGTGATGCGGCTGTTTGACGGTGCCGCCCCCGCAACGTTTCTGCGCGGCTTTGATCGGCCCAACATTCATCTGGCCTTTGCGGTAAAAGATAAACCGCGCGAGCAGATGCTGGCCTTTGCCGCCGCAAGGCGCGGGCAATCAGGCATCATCTATTGCGGCACCCGCGCCAAAACTGAAACCTTGTCGCAGGCGCTGCGGGCCGAAGCGCATGCCGCCTGTTTTTATCATGGCGGGATGGAAGCCGAAGAACGCCGCCGCGTCGAAATCCGGTTTCAACAAGAAGACGGGCTGATCGTGGTGGCCACAGTGGCGTTTGGGATGGGCATCGACAAGCCCGATATACGTTGGGTGGCGCATGCCGATTTGCCAAAATCCATCGAAGGCTACTATCAGGAAATCGGGCGCGCGGGCCGGGACGGTGCTGCGGCGGAAACGCTGACACTTTACGGTCCCGATGATATCCGGCTGCGGCGCAGCCAGATTGACGAAGGTTTGGCCCCAACTGATCGCAAAGATGCCGATCACGGGCGGCTGAACGCGCTGCTGGGATTGGCCGAGGCTACGGGGTGCAGGCGTCAGGTTTTGCTGCGCTATTTTGGCGAAAACCCCGACCCTTGCGGCCATTGCGATCTGTGTGATCGCCCGGCTGTGGTGTTTGACGCCACCGATGCGGTGCGCAAGGCGTTGTCTGCGATTTTGCGCACCGGCGAATGGTTTGGCGCGGGGCATCTGATTGATATTCTTACTGGAAATCCAACACCCAAGGTGATGGAAAAGGGCCATGACCAATTGCCTACCTATGCCATTGGCCGCGATATGTCGAAACCGGCCTGGGGGGCGGTGTTTCGCCAGATGATGGGGCGCGATCTGGTGCGGCCTGATCCGGATCGGTTTGGCGCGCTGCGGATGACCGATGCCGCGCGGCCCATCCTGCGCGGTGAGGCCGCGATTACCCTGCGCCGCGATACGATTGACAAAGCGCAGCCACGACTTGCGGTGAAAACCTTGGTGGCCGAAGCGGATGCGCCATTGCTGTCGGCGCTAAAGGCGAAACGCCGCGCTTTGGCCGAGGCGGGCGGCGTGCCGGCCTATGTGATTTTTCCGGACCGCACCTTGATAGAGATGGCCGAAAAACGCCCGATGACGCTGGATCAGATGATGGGCATCACCGGGGTGGGCGCGAAAAAGCTGGAAAGCTATGGCAAGGGGTTTTTGGCGGTGATCACCGGAGAGATCGCGCAGGCCATGCATCCGGCGCGGCGGCGGCTGGCGGGGCGTGATGCGGGACAAGTTTACGACCGGCTGGCCGAAGTGCAGGTGCGGTTGCAAAAGGGCGAAATGGGCACGGGCAAACCGCTAAGCCTGAGTTCAGGCAGTTTGCGCAAAATCGCCGAAGCCCGGCCGTCAACCCTGTCTGATCTGGACCGTGTGGGCGATCTGGGGCCGCAAAAAATCGAACGCTTTGGCAAGGCGTTTCTGGAAGTTCTGCGTGAGGGCTAGACGCCCGCCGCCTGTCGCCTATGTTCCCTTTGACGTTCGTTCCGCCACAAGGATGCCGCCATGCTGACCGTAATTTCACCCGCCAAACGGTTGAATGAAACCTCTGTTTCGCTGCCCACTGGGATGACGGCAACCGCGCCCGCGTTCGCCGCTGATGCGCAGCGACTGGCCAGAATTGCGCGGAAACTTTCGGTGGAACAGCTGTGCGGATTGATGGACATCTCGACCGCTTTGGGCACGCTGAACCGGGATCGGTTCAAGGCGTTTGCGGCGGATGCACCCGGCGTGCCCGCCGCGTTTCTGTTTGATGGCGATACGTATACGGGACTTGAGGCCCGCGCGATGGAGGCCGACACTTTGCGTTGGGCGCAGGGGCATCTGCGAATTTTATCCGGCCTTTATGGGCTGTTGCGGCCGCTGGATGGCATTCAGCCGTATCGGTTGGAAATGGGCAGCCGGCTGGAAAATCCGAAAGGCGGCGATCTTTACGCCTATTGGGGGGACAAGATAGCGCGTACCTTAAATGCACAGGCCGAGGAAACCAAGGCGACGGCGCTGATCAACTGCGCTTCGGCGGAGTATTTTGGGGCGGTGGCGATAAAGCGGCTAAAGCTGCCGGTGATCACCCCGGTGTTTTTGGAAGAACGCGGCAATGAGGCAAAGATCGTCAGCTTTTGGGCGAAAAAGGCGCGGGGGGCGATGGCACGTTACATCGCGGCGCACCATCTGACCGATCCTGCCGATCTGCGCGGGTTCGTGACCGGGGGCTACGCCCATCGCGCCGATCTGTCTGAACCGGGGCGCATGGTGTTTTTGCGCGCGGCGGTTGATCTGGCGGCGGCGTAAAGCGGTTCAGCTTTGTTTGGAATCAGAATTCGCTGCCTCTCGCTTTGCTTGAACGCGATTTTCGATATCCTTGTTTTCATCAAAACCTGAACCGCTTCAGGCCGCATCTTCGGCAAGGGCCGAAATCGAGCGGGCGTCGGGCGGGCACAGATCGGCGATGGTTCCTGTGATGGCAACTTTGCGCAACGGCTTGGTCATATAGCGATCTATCCCTGCGGCCAAAATCCCCTCTTCATCACCCTCCATCGCGTGCGCCGTCAAAGCGACAATCGGTACATGACTGCGGCCAGCCTCCAGCGCACGAATAGCGCGGGCAGCATCGCGGCCATCCATTTCGGGCATCGAGATATCCATGAAAATCATATCGGGATTGAAAGACTGGAACAGCGCCACCGCCTCCAGGCCGTTGTTCGCAAAAACCAGTTCGATGTCGATATCGCGCACCATTTTCTGAAACACCAACTGGTTGGTGCGGTTGTCTTCCGCCGTCAGCACCCGCATCCGGCGCCGTTCGCTTTGGGGAAGATCAGCGACGGGCGGTGCGGCAACCGGCACTTCCCCCCCCGACAGGGCCTGCAACCGCCGATAAAGATCGGCGCGCAGAAGCGGTTTTTGCAAGGTTGCGGCCAGATGTTCGCTGCCCTTGCCGTCGCGGGCATCGGCCGGGTTGGACGACAGCAGCACAATCGGTGTTTCAATCCCGGCAGCGCGAATACGGCTGGCCAGCGCAAGGCCGTCCATATCGGGCATATCGTGATCGGTCAGGATCGCGTCAAAACAGGCAGTTTCCAGCGCCAATAGCGCCTCGGCCCCCGACCGGCACAGGGTAACGGCAATGCCGCACGGCACCAATTGGCGTTCCAGAATAGTGCGGTTGATGAACTGATCATCGACCACTAGCACCCGTTTGATCGCAAAGGGCGTGCGCACAGCCAGCGCATCTTCGGCCACAGGCAGGGTCAACCGAAAGCCAAAGCACGATCCCTTGCCAAATTCGCTGTCCACCCAAACCGCGCCATCCATCCGTTCAATCAGGCGCTGGGTGATCGCCAGACCCAGACCGGTGCCTTCGAACTTGCGATTGGCCTGACTTTCCACCTGATTGAATTCACCAAAAACATGGTCCAGATTTTCGGCGGCGATGCCGATGCCAGTGTCTTCAACCGTCACATGCAGTTGCTGGCTGCCCGGTTCATCTTCGATGCCCACCACGCGGATCAGGACATGGCCTTTTTCTGTGAACTTTACGGCATTTCCGATCAGATTGGTCAGAACCTGCCGCAACCGCCCCGGATCACCGACAAAACGGGTGGGCAGAAACATGTCGAAATCAATCATCAAATCGAGGCCCTTTTCGCGGGCGCGGGGTTGCAGCAACATGGTGATTTCATGGATTGTGCGTTCCAGATCAAAGGGTTCTGGATGCAGGGTCAGGCGTTCTGCCTCTATCTTGGAATAATCCAGAATGTCATTGATGATCACCAGCAACGCCTCACCCGATGAGCGGATGGTTTCGGCGAACAGGCGTTGTTCTTCGGACAGGGCAGTATCGCACAGCAGTTCCGCCATGCCGACGACACCGTTCATCGGTGTTCTGATTTCATGGCTCATATTCGCCAGAAAGGCCGATTTGGCGCGATTGGCGGCTTCGGCTTGGCTGCGGGCCGCCTCCAGCGCCGCCTGTTGTTCCTTTTGATGGGTGATATCAACACGCAGGCCCACCCTGCCGCCATCGGGCGTGACCAGGTCTTGCGCCGAAATCCAGCGGCCATCGGCCAATTGTTGCTCGACCGCTGCGCCCGGATTGCGATGCTGGGCCAAACGGTCTGACAACCATTCGGCCTCACGCCCCTTGGCATCAATATGTTGGCCGTGGGTCAGACCAAAACGCAGGATATCTTCAAATCGGGCCCCCGGAACCATAGCAGCAGCCGAAGCTGGATAGGTGTCGCGATAGCGTTGATTGCAGGTCATAAGACGCTCCTCTCTGTCAAAAAGCACAAAACCATCTGGAATAGCCTCTATCCCCGCCCAAATGCGCATTTGTTCGGTGATGTTCAGCGTCAGGCTGACCATATCGCCGTCGCGCGCGCGCTGATCGACCATCCGCACCCACGTGCCGTTGCGGAACTGCACGGTAAGCGGATCAATCGGATGCGTGTCCCAACGCGCCAGCATGGTGGCAACCCAATCAGCGGGCGTGGCGTCGCCAACATCAATCAGGCTGGTTTCGGCGGCACGGCGCAGAATATCGGCATAAGGGATGCCCGGGGCGATGGGTTGATTTTCGAAGGCAGCCAGATAGGCGGTGTTCGCCGCGATCAGTTTCAGGCCCGAATCGAACACCGCAAACCCATCTTTGATGGTGTTGATGCTGTCCCAAAGACGGCGTTCGGCCATCACCGCCACAGTATGGGCGCGGTCCAGGTCATCGACAAAGCGCGACTGCTGGCCTTTAAGCGCCTCAGCTTCGGTCAACGCAGACCTTACAACCTGACGTTGCTCAATAATCTGGTCGGACAAGGATCGCGCATGCAGTGACAGCTTTTCATTGGCCGCAAACAATTCCCGGCTTTTCTGCTCAAGCAGGCGCTCTGCCGCCAGCCGCGCCCGCCGTTCTTTCGCCAATCGTTCCGAAAAATCCATGCCCGACCTGTTCCGCCGCCCTAAATCCCCGATTCCATTCTGGCCCGGTTGATCCCCTGCACCTTGGCGCAACAAAGTGAACGGCGACTTAAAGCCGGCCAGATTTGATCGGAACCAGAAACTGCCGTCTCCCGCGACTTTGAACCGCGTTTTTTGATATCTCGACTGTCGCTGAAATCTGAACCGCTCTGTTCCTGAAGGAACAGCGTCCGGAAGACTGCTTGCAATGAATCAGGGGGCTGTGCGACAGTTTCGGCATGTTTTCGCAAAGGATTGAGGCAATGCGCAGTTTTGTTAAGGGCGCCCTGTTTGGGGTATTTGCAGGGTTAATGTCTGCCGCACCCGGCGTGGCCCCGGCGCAAGATTTGGTCCCGGCCAAGCGATTTGTGATCAGCGAAAACACCGACCTGCCCGGTGGCGATATTGCCTCTATATTCGACACCACGCTTGAGGCGTGTGAGCGCGCCTGTATCACCAACACCAACTGCGAGGCGTTTACGTTTAACACCCGCAACGGATCATGTTTTCCAAAATCCGCCAAGGGCACGCCTGCGATTTTTGACGGCGCGTTTTCAGGCTATGTGATTGCGGCAGCGCCGGGTGTCGAAGACCGTGCCAAAGCGCGGCGCCAAGACCTTTTGACATTTGTGCAGGACTGGGAACTGGCCGGAATCACCCAACAGGCCGATTTTCTGGGCAACGCCCATATCACCAATGATTTCACCGCCGAAGACCATCTGGCCGCTGCGCGCGATGCCGAAAAGCGCGGTGACACCGTAACCGCCAGCCGGTTCGTCGGTGCGGCGCTGAACCTGACGGATTCGTCCGCCGATTGGACGGAATATGCCCGGCTGTTGTTGGCAGCAGGGCAAGTCAGCAGCGATCAGCAGCGTGCCTATCTGGAGCAATCCTATCTGGCTGCGGTCAACGCCTATCTGCGCGCTGACAGCAAGCCGCTGCAGCATTCGATTTTGGTGCAGATGGGCGACGCGCTGGAAAAAATTGACCGGGGCCGCGACAAAGTGCAGGCACTGCGTTTGGCGCAACAGTTACAGCCGCGCGATGACACGGCCTTGGCGCTGGATGATGCGATTGGCAAATATGGCTTTCGGATCATTGATAATGTTGTGGAATCAGAGTCCGTGCGGCCACGTATTTGCATTAATTTCTCGGAACAACTGGCGAAATCGGGTGTCGATTATGCGACCTACGTGCAGTTGGACAATACCGGGCTGACAGTAACATCGGATGGCTATCAGCAGTTATGCGTTGAAGGTGTCACCCACGGGTCACGCAACACCATCACCTTCCGTGAGGGGCTGCCTGCGGGGGATGGCCAAACGCTGGCCAAGTCGATCGAAATCACCGCCTATGTGCGTGATCGCAATCCGGGCGTGCGGTTTCCGGGGCGGGGCTATGTTCTGCCGCGCAATGATGAGGCCGCGGTGCCGATTGAAACGGTTAATACCGACAAGTTAGACCTGAAACTTTACCGCGTGACAGACCGTAACCTGTTGCGGTCGTTGCAGAATGGCTATTTCGGCTCGCCAATTGCCGATTATCAGGAATATGATTTCAGCGATCAGATCGGCACGGAAATCTGGAAGGGCACGGCAACGGTCGGCCAAGAGGTGAACAAAGATATCACCACACGGCTGCCGATGCGCGATGCGATTGCCGGACAACCGGCGGGGATTTATGCCCTGCGCGCGGCGGTGCCGGGGGTTGATCCCTATGTGGTGCCTGCAACATGGCAGTGGTTTGTGATTTCCGATCTGGGCCTGACCAGCATGTCGGGCGTCGATGGATTGCATGTGTTTGTGCGCAGTCTGGGCACAGCGGGCGCGAAGGAAGGTGTGACGGTTGAGCTGTTAAGCCGCACCAATGAAATTTTGGGCACGACCACTACCGATGCCACCGGCTATGCCCGCTTTGATGCTGGACTGGCGCGGGGAACCGGCTCTGCGGGCCCTGCCCTGATTGTCGTCCGCGAGGGTGAGGCCGATGTGGCGTTTCTATCGCTGACCGACCCGGAATTTGATCTGTCAGATCGCGGCGTCGAAGGGCGCGAGGCGGCCCCGCCTGTGGATGTGTTCCTGACCACAGATCGTGGGGCGTACCGTGCTGGCGAGACGGTTTATGCCACAGCCTTGGCGCGCGATCCGCAGACCAAAGCCGTTGAAGGAGTGCCCTTGACCGCCATTTTGAACCGGCCCGATGGCGTGGAATATGCGCGCGCGCTGGTCAGTGACAGCGGCGCAGGTGGCTATGTGTTTGAAATGCCAGTGGCTGGATCAGCCCCGCGCGGTGTTTGGACGATGCAGGTTTATGCCGATCTGGACGCGGGCGCGTTGACCTCGACCACGTTTCTTGTCGAAGATTTCCTGCCTGAACGGATTGATTTTACCCTTGGCCTTGGCGACGGACCGGTACGGATTGCCGATGTCCCGCAACTGACCGTCGATGCAAAATATCTGTTCGGTGCGCCGGGTGCCGATCTTGCGGTTGAAGGCGAAGTGATGCTTTACGCGGCGTCCGGTTTGGCAGAATGGCCAGGCTATGTCTTTGGGCGCTATGACGTTCCCTTCAGCAATGCACTGGAATCCTTTGGGGGATATGTCACCGATGCAGATGGCAAAGCGGTGATTGATATCGCAATGCCCGCTGCCGAAGACCAAAACCGTCCGTTGGAAATGCGCGTCACGGCGCGCGTCGCCGAAGGGTCGGGTCGCCCGGTGGAACGTCGGGTCACCAAACTGCTGTCGCCGTCCTCTGATATGATCGGGGTCAAGCCTCTGTTTGATTACGTTGTGGCCGAAGGCACCGAGGCCCGGTTCAATCTGGTTGGCGTGAATGCCGAAAGCAAAGCCGCCCCGATGAAGGTGAAATGGGCGATCACGCGGATTGATACGAATTATCAATGGTATCAAACCGGTGGTGCGTGGAACTGGGAACCTGTTGTCAACCGCAGCCGCGTCGCCGAAGGCACTGCCGATCTGGGCACAACGCCCGTTGAAATTGCCGCTGCCGTGGAATGGGGCGAGTTTGAATTGCTGGTGGAACGGGTTGACGGCGCAGAGGCCGCAACGTCGACCACGTTCTATGCCGGATGGTATGCGCCCGCCGACACATCCGATTCCCCCGATACGCTGGAGCTGTCTTTAGACAAGCCCGCCTATAAGCCCGGCGATACCGCGATGCTGCGGGTTGTGCCGCGTGCGGCCGGAACCGCGCTGATCACCGTTTTGTCGAACCGGTTGGTGGCAATGCAGGCGGTTGAGGTGACGGAGGGCGAAAACCTGATCCCGCTGACCGTTACCGATGAATGGGGCACAGGGGTTTATGTTACCGCTTCCGTCCTGCGGCCGATGGATGTGGCGGCAGGGCGCAACCCGGCGCGCGCACTGGGCCTGACCCATGCAGCGATTGATCCCGGCGCGCGGGCGCTGACCGCGACGGTTGAGATGGCCGCCGAGGTTGCCCCGCGCGGGCCCTTGCCGATTGCGGTCAAGGTCGATGGGGTCGAGGCGGGCGATACCGCCTATGTCACCATTGCCGCCGTCGATGTCGGGATTTTGAACCTGACAGGGTTTGCCGCACCCGACCCAAAGGATCATTTCTTTGGCCAGCGTAAACTGGGCGTCGGTATTCGCGATATTTATGGCCGTTTGATTGACGGAATGAATGGGGCAAAGGGCGAAGTGCGCTCTGGCGGGGATGCGGGGGCGCAGGCACGGCTGGCTGCCCCACCCCCAACCGAGGAACTGGTGGCCTATTTCGAAGGCCCGTTGCAAGTGGGGGCCGATGGCTATGCCCGCACCTCGTTTGATCTGCCGTCGTTCAATGGCACGGTCAAAGTGATGGCGGTGGTCTGGTCAAAAAAAGGCGTCGGCCAAGCAAGTGCCGATGTTCTGGTGCGCGATCCGGTCTTGGTTACGGCCAGCCTGCCGCGCTTTATGTCACCCGGCGATCAATCGCGGCTGTTGTTGGAAATCGTCCATGCGACCGGGCCATCGGGCCGGATGGGGTTGGATGTCTCCAGCAACGGTCTGACCTTGGGCGCTGTGCCTTCGGGCTTTGATCTGGGTGACAAGGCCAGGGCGGTGTTCGCGGTGCCGGTCACGGCGAACAGCGTTGGCATTCAAACCATCGACGTGGCTTTGACCACGCCCGATGGCAAAGTGCTGAAGAAAACCCTGACCATCCCGGTGCAAATCAATGATCCGGCGGTGGTGCGGGTATCGCGGCTTGATCTGAAAAAGGGGCAATCGTTCACCTTTGATGAAAACGTATTTGCAGGATTGGTGGCCGGGTCGGCCAAAGCGACGATGGCCGTTGGCCCGATTGCGCGGCTGAACACGCCGGGGGTCCTGGCGGCACTGGATGCCTATCCTTATGGCTGTGCCGAACAGATCACGTCCAAAGCCTTGCCGCTGTTGTATTTCGACGAAGTGGCCGCGGCGATGAACCTGCCGGGGGCTGACAATATCAAACTGCGGATTGATCAGTCGATTGTTGAACTTCTCAGCAATCAGGGATCGAACGGCGCGTTTGGTCTTTGGGGGCCCAGCAATGGCGGCGATATGTGGTTGGATACCTTTGTCACCGATTTCCTAAGCCGGGCCAAATCGCGCGGGTATACGGTGCCCGACAAAGCCTTCCGGTCGGCCTTGGACAATCTGCGCAATCAGGTGAACTATTATCCTGATTTCGACAAAGGCGGTGAACCGCTGGCCTATGCGCTGATGGTTCTGGCCCGCGAAGGGGCAGCAGCGGTGGGCGATCTGCGGTATTATTCCGATGTAAAGGGCGATGCCTTTGCCACGCCCACAGCAATGGCGCAGCTTGGTGCGGCGCTGGCCAGTTACGGCGATCAGCCCCGCGCGGACGCTATGTTCCGCCGGGCTGGCGTGGCGCTTGAGACGTTGAAGGGCCCCGATCTGGAGCAGATTTTCCGCGCCGATTATGGCACCAACTTCCGGGATGCGGCGGCAGTGTTGACCTTGGCGGTTGAATCCGGGTCGAACGCGATTGACCGTGAGGCGTTAACCGACCGCATTGCCACAACGCGCGGGCTGTCAACGCAAGAAGCCAGCTGGTTGTTGCTGGCGGCGAATGCATTGATTGATGGCAAAGGGGCGGACGGGATCACGATTGATGGTGCCGCCGCAACCGGTCCCTTGGTGCAGGTGCTGGATGCCAATGCAACGACGCCTGTTGTGGTGAAGAATGCCAGTAACTCGGATACCACGATCACGATGACCACCTTTGGTGTGCCGTCCGAAGCGGAATCCGCAGGCGGCACCGGCTATGCCATTTCGCGCAGTTACTACACGATGGATGGCAAGGCGATGACGCCGAACGAGCAGGAAACGGTTAAGGTGGGCACCCGGATGATTGCGGTGCTGGAAGTGACACCCTTTGGCCGTGGTGAGGCGCGGCTGATGATAAACGATCCCCTGCCCGCCGGGTTTGAAATTGACAACCCGAACCTGATCGCCAGCGGCTCTGTTCCCGGGATGGCCGATCTGGGGCTGGAATACGAAGTGGCGCACAGCGAATTTCGCCAGGATCGTTTCCTGACGGCGATTGACCGCTATGACAATGCCACGTTCCGGTTGGCCTATGTGGTGCGCGCGGTGTCGCCCGGCACATTCCACCAGCCCGCAGCATCGGTTGAAGATATGTATCGCCCCGATCTGACAGGCCGGACCGGGACGAACATCATCACCATCACCGAATGATCGGGAAAGATGATGCGCGCGCGCCCGATATTTGCTTTGGTGGCAGGCCTCTGGCTTGCCGCCATTGCGCGTGATGCGGGTGATCTCTGGATTGATGCCACGGTTTTGCCGCCGCTGATCGTGCAAACCTCGGTCGAGGTGCTGGACCGCAACGGCGACCTGCTTCGCGCCTATACCGTGGCCGATGGGCGGTGGCGGCTGGCGGTGCAGGTAGGCCAGGTTGATCCGGGATTTATCGCCGCCTTGTTGGCCTATGAGGACAAGCGGTTTTACGATCATTCCGGGGTGGATGTGCGGGCGCTGGCCCGTGCCGTGGCGCAGGCGGCGTGGAACGGCCACGTGGTGTCGGGTGGATCGACGCTGACGATGCAAGTGGCGCGGCTTTTGGAAGAAAGCGGCACTGGCGCTGTGGCGGGTAAGCTGCGGCAAATGCGGGTGGCACTGGCGCTGGAACGGCGACTTTCGAAAGATCAGATATTGCAGCTGTATCTGCATCTGGCCCCATACGGTGGCAATCTGGAAGGCATCCGCGCGGCGACGCTGTCTTATTTTGGCAAAGAACCCAAACGGTTGACCCCGGCCGAAACGGCCCTGCTGGTGGCCATTCCGCAATCGCCGGAATATCGACGGCCGGACCGGTCGGTAGAACGCGCGACAGATGCCCGCGACCGGGTTTTGGCGCGGGCCCTGACGGATGGGTTGATAGACGCCGATCAGGCAGCGGCGGCGCGCACCGAAATTGTGCCGGGCACACGGCGGGCGTTTCCGTCGCTGGCCCCGCATATGTCGGACCGCGTATTGGCCGAAGAGACGGCGGTGACAGTGCATCGGCTGACTTTGGATCGCAGCCTGCAAAAGGCACTGGAACGGTTGGCCGCCGATGTGGTGGCGGGTCAGGGCGACCGTCTGCAACTGGCCATTGTGATGGCCGATCACCGCAGTGGTGAGGTGTTGGCCTCTGTCGGATCGGCGGCGTTTCAGGCGGACGCCCGGCAGGGTTTTGTCGATATGACGCGCGCCATCCGAAGCCCCGGATCAACCTTGAAACCGCTGGTGTACGGCTTGGCGTTTGACGAAGGTTTGGGCCACCCTGAAACCCTGATTGACGACAAACCAACCGATTTCAACGGCTATCAGCCACAGAATTTTGACAAACTTTATCTGGGCACCGTGCGGATGCGCGAGGCTCTGCAGCAATCGCGCAATATCCCGGTGGTGGCGCTGACCGAGGCCCTTGGGCCCGCCAAACTGTTGGCAACCTTCGATAAGGC
>JAYUHO010000094.1:0-6111 GCA_043766915.1 Cypionkella sp. | reverse complement strand
CCGGCACGAACCGCAACAAGGATCGAATTTACCTCGTCGCGCACATCGGCGCTGTCCTGCCCGGTCAAAGTGATAAGTGTGCGCCGGCGCAAAATGTCATCCACGGTCATTGCACGCTCGGTCTGGCAGATGTGACGGATTTCCTGAACCGAATAGTCCGGGCAACTTCGCAACAAAGTTTCCTGATCGCCCTTAAGGCTGGCCAGATAGTCGCGCACGCGGGTGCCGTACCGTGACAGCAGAATCGCCACGCGCGCGCCTTCAAGATGTGAGTGCGCCGCCAGATCGGCGACCAAAGCGTCTCGCCCCTGCGCCGTGCGTGGCATGCCCAAACCGCCGCCAATGGGCAGACCTGCCGTTGAAACCTTGCGGGGTACGCCAAGGTGGAGCAAAACCTGATTTGCCGCCTGTTCGGAAAAGCCGCGAAACGTTGTCCATTTGCCGCCGATCAGGCACAGAACCGGAATCTTCGTTGCAGGCAAGATCAGCGTGACGATGGAATGATCCCGGGTCACTGCGCCAATATCCGTGCCCTCGGATCGCGGCAAAGGCCGCACGCCACAGAACCGCTGAACAATCTGATCAGGCTGGATCGGGATGCTAGGTAAGACTTCGGCGACAGCTGTGCAGAGATACTCGGCCTCGGCGTCCGAGCAGGTTGCCGCATCCGGGTCGGCGGTGGGAATGTCGGTAGACCCCACCAGCACACGTCCCGCAAACGGATAGATCAGGTTCACCCGCCCGTCAGCGGTGCCAAAATAGATCATCCGCCCGGCCAAAGCTGCCAACAGATCGTGGTTGTCTATCACCAGATGCGAACCGCGACTGCCGCCAATCAGGTGGGATCGGATACCCAGTTGGGCATTGATCCGGTCAATCCACGCCCCGCCCGCGTTGATGATAACCTTGGCGCGCGCGTAGGCCTCTGCGCCATCTGAACGGTAGTGGATCACGTCGCCTTGCACAGCCAATAGGTCGGCATGGATGACAGATCGGCTGGCATTGTTCATCGCCTCGGCATCCAGCACCAACTCCAGCCCCAACCGCTCGGCGTGGGTAATATGCGCTTCATAGTATAGGCCCGCGCCTGAAATGTTAGCCGACAGCCCCGGCATCTGGCGGTGCAGGGTGCTGCGCCCCAGCATCCGGTGACGGGGCATCTGCTGCAACGCGCGGCCGTAAATGTCATAAAGCGTCAGGCCCAGCGCGGTGATCAAAAAACCCCGGTCCGACAGCCGGGCTTTGATCCCCAAAAAGCGTGCGACGGACCCGATGATCCCGCCAAAAAACGACCGCACGGGAACCACGCATTCCAACGGATGCACCAGATGGGGTGCCGTGGCGAGCAGCATGTTGCGCTCGGTCAGCGATTCGCGCACCAGACGGAATTCACCGGTTTCCAGATATTTCAACCCGCCATGCATCAGCCGCGATGACGCAGCAGAGGCTCCTGCGCAAAAATCTTCGCGCTCGATCAGCAAACAGCGCAGCCCTTGGGCGCAAAGATCGCGGTAGGTGCCACAGCCGTTGATCCCGGCACCAAGGATGATGACGTCAAAATCTTCCGGCTCATGCATCAATGATGGCTACTTTCATCGCAACACCGCTTTCGGCCATGGCGAAGGCATCTTCGATCTGCGCAAGTGCAAACCGGTGGGTGACCATGCTGGCAACCTCAATCCGGCGGTCGGCGATCATTTGCAGGGCATCCGCATAGTCACGGCGTTGCAGGCCAAAAGCGCCAACAAGGGTCAACTCGCCATAGTGCAGCGCGTTGATGTCCAGATTGCCAAGATCCCCCTTGCTGAAACCGGCAAACAGGCTGATCCGCCCACCCGGACCGGCCAACCCGATGGCCTGCGCGGCCAATGCCGGAATGCCAATGGCGCAAATGACGACATCCGCGCCCAGACCCCGTGTTTCGGCAAAGACATCCGCGCGCAAATCGCTTGCGGTTGGGTCAATGACGGCATCAGCACCCGCCTGAATGGCCGCAAGCCGACGGGCCGCGTTCGGTTCGCTGACGATGACGCGCCCTGCCCCCCGCAACCGGGCCAGCTTTATATGCAGCGTGCCGATAGGTCCGGAACCGAGGATGACCACGCTGTCACCCTGACGCAAGGCCACCTTGTTCTGGCCATTCAAAACGCAGGCCAAAGGCTCGATCAGGGCCGCTTCTTCATGGCTGATCGCGTCTGGCAACAGGTGAGCATTGCCCAAGGCAACGGCCTGTGCCGGAACCCGGATGTATTGCGCAAAGGCACCGTCGATTTCATAGCCGATGGCCTGAAGGTCGGGGCACAGGTTCTCATTGCCACGCAGACATTGAGGGCAATGGCCGCAGGGGATAGCCGGGCAAACGCCAACGCGCTGGCCTATGGAAAAGGGCGAAGCATTGCCCGCCTGCACGACCTCGCCCGAGAATTCATGCCCGATGATCGACGGATAGCGGATGCCCGCAGTTTTGCGCCCCCGAAAGATACGGATGTCTGTGCCGCAGATTGTTGCCGCTCTGATCTTCAACACAAGATCGCCCGAACCCGCCACAGGATCTGCGACGTCGGTGAACAGCAGCTCGTTTGGTGCGTTCAGAATCGCTGCCTTCATGGCCACCTCCGTGTACAAAAATACAAACAAAATCTACTATGATCAATCAACTTTGCGCAACTGAAATCTTTGATCCCGTGTTTTATGCAATGATTTCGTAAATTTAGCCAGTTTTTGGGCTATTTCAGATTTTCTTCTCAAAACATTTGTATTGACTGAAATCATTTTGTGCGCTTCAAATCAAACCAGATGCTTGGGGAGAGCGCAGATGCGTCACGATTATGTATCGGTGGGCTTTTACACGTTTGACTGCCTGGGCTGGCCGTTCGAAACTGTGCCCGAAGGCGGCGGCACCAATTTGATCAGCGAGATCACCCTCGCGGTATCGGGTGCTGCAGGCACGGCGGCGATTGTCGCCGCGAAGCTTGGGCTGAAAACGCTGGCCGTGGGCGGCTATGGCCGTGACATGATGGGTGACTGGGCGGTTGACCGGTTGCAATTCTTCGGCGTCGACATATCAGGTCTGCAGCGCTTTGATAATGTGCCGACGTCCAGTTCGATCGTGCTGACCCGTGCGGATGGATCCCGTCCTGCACTGCATGTCAAAGGGGCGACGGGGCATTTCACCGTTACGCCGGATAATTTTGATGCGGTCACCGATACCCGGGTTTTTCACTTGGGCGGTGTCGGGCTGATGGATGCCATGGATGGTGCACAAAACGCCGCTCTGATGCGTCACGCCAAGGCGCGGGGCTGCGTGACAACGGTCGATGTTTTTGCAGGCTCTGCCGACGATCTGCCAGACGTGGCCGCAGTGCTGCCCTGGACGGATTATTTCATCCCCTCGGTCGAGGAAGCGCGCGCACTGACCGGGTTGCACGGCTTGGATGACATGGCGGCGGTCTTCATCAAGATAGGCGCCTTTGCCTGTATCTTCACGCTGGGTGCGGATGGGGCCTACTACCGCGACCGGGCTGGTCTTTGCTTTACCATTCCGGCCTATGCGATTGATGTTGTCTGCACCTGCGGCTGCGGCGACGTCTTTAACGCGGGGTTCGCGGCGGGGCTTCTGGCCGGGATGAGCCCGCAGGATTCCGTCAGGCTTGCACAGGCTGCGTCGGCGCTAAATGCCACCGGGCTGGGCAGTCAGGCGGGGATTGTTTCTATGAAAGCCACCTTGGCCTTCATGAAAAGCTGCTCGGTCAAGGCCGCATAAGGCGGGCCGATAAAGTTACCACTACAAACGTCAACAGGAGGAAAACCTATGAAGACCTTAATGAAGGGGCTTGCAGCCCTTGCGGTTTCTACCTGCATGTCCGTCGCGGCAATTCCGGCCTTTGCAGAAGGTCAGGGCGATCTGATTGTGCCGGTGACCAAGGAGCTTACTTTTGTCTTTGTGCCAAAGGTCATCCACCCATGGTATGATGTCGTGGCCGAAGGCGGCCAATTTGCCGTCGACGAACTGGCCAAGGAAGGCATCAAGGTTAATGTAATCTGGGATCAGCCGCCGCAGGCCGACGTGGTCGACCAGAACGCGCGGATAGAGGCCAATATCGGCCGTCATCCTGATGGACTTGCCGTCGCTTGCCTCGATCAGGCAACCAACGTGCAACTGCTGAAAGAAGCGGTCGAGGCAGGTCTGAACGTGATCACCTTCAACTCGTTCTGCGATGATGCCTTCCCCTTCATCGGCCCGAAGTCGAGCGAACAGGATGGCTATGATCTGTGTGAATTCCTTGCCAAAAAGCTGGGCGGCAAGGGCAAGATCGCCATCCTTTCGGGCAGCCTGACCGCCTCGGATCATGTGCAGCGCATCACTGGTTTCAAAAAGGCGCTTGAAGCCTATCCTGACATGCAGATCGTGTTCGAACAGCCTGATGACGACATACTTGAAAATGCCGTCGCCCTGACCGAATCCGCCCTGTCGGCCAATCCCGATCTTGCAGGGATCTTCGCGTCAAACGCGTCGAACCCAATCGGGGCCGCCCGCGCGGTTGATAACGCTGGTCTGGCCGGCAAGGTGGCCATCGTCGGTATGGATGATTTGCCCGAGGCGGTGGACTTTGTCTGCTCGGGCGTCATTGACGCGCTGAAGGCTCAACGCCAGTGGGACATGGGCTATTGGGCTGTGCAATACATGGTGGCGATGAACGAAAACCACACGATTCCGATGTTTCATAACACCGGTTCGCGGTTCTTCACAAAGGCTGACTGCAAATAAGCACTAATTTCGGTCGGGCGCGCCCTTGGGTGCGCCCGGTCCCAGCCGAAGGATATCGAACCACCCGGAGCCTGCGCCATGTCACCTCCTGTTCCCGTTTTTGAAGCCCGCGCCATCTCAAAGTCCTTCGGCCCGGTGCGCGCGCTGAGTGCTGTGACGGTCACCCTGAACCGCGGCGAAATTCATTCAATCATCGGTGAAAACGGTGCAGGCAAGTCCACCCTGATGAACATCATCTGCGGCCGCTTTGCCCCCACCGAAGGCCAGCTTTTCGTCGATGGGGCACCGGTGCAGTTCCACAGCCCGAAAGATGCCCAGCGTCACGGCATCGCCATCGCGCCGCAAGAAATCAGCCTGGTTCCCGACCTGACGGTCTACGAAAACATCCTGCTTGGCGCACACTGCGGCGGCATCGCCGGTATTGACTGGCGCAAGACCCGCGAACAGGCCACCCACCACCTGCATCAGGTTGACAACTCAATCAACCCGCGGGCCAAAGTTTCAAGCCTGTCGAAGGCGCAGCAGCAGCTGGTGCAGATCGCCCGCGCAGCCGCCACCGAGGCCCGGATTTTAATTTTTGACGAACCCACTGCATCCCTGACCTACCGCGAAGAAGACGTGCTGTTGCGCTATATCGAGTCGCTCGCTTTGGAAGGCCGTTCGGCCTTCTACATCTCGCACCGGCTGGACGAAGTCCGCCGTCTGTCTGATCGCATCACCGTGCTGCGGGACGGGGTGCATGTAGGGGAGTTGCACGCCAAAGTCGCCTCGCGCGACGAAATGGTCCGTCTGATGGCGGGTCGCCCGCCGAAAATCGGGGCGCAGGCCATCCGCAACGTGGCGCAAACGCAACCTATGCTGGAGGTCGAGGGCCTGACCCGTGCAGGTGAGTTCGAAAACGTGTCCTTCAAGCTGCACAAAGGCGAGATCCTGGGGGTGTCGGGTCTGATCGGTGCCGGCCGCACCGAGATGGCCAAATGCATCTTTGGGGTCACCCGCGCCCACGCGGGCACCATTCGGCTGGACGGTAAACAAGTCTCTTTTGCAAGTCCTTACCACGCCATCAAGACCGGGCTTATCTACTTGCCCGAAGAACGCAAACAAGAAGGGATATTCCCGCTTCTGTCGATCGCTGAGAACACCGCCTTGCCAGCACTGGACCGGTTCACCGGCCTGTTGCGCATCCGCAACCGCGACATGTTGGCCGAGGTCGAAAGCCTTGCCCGGCAAATGAAGGCTAAATTTAACTCGTTGAAAGATCCGATCACCAGCCTTTCGGGCGGCAACCAGCAAAAGTTCATCATCGCCCGCTGGCTGATGCGCGATGCCAAGGTGATGATCCT
>JAYUHO010000093.1:0-6116 GCA_043766915.1 Cypionkella sp. | reverse complement strand
CTTTGCCTTGTCAGATTTGCCCCAAGCAAATCAGACCGCGCCCGAACCGCCCCCACGGGGCGGGCGCGACACGTGTCGCACCCCAAGAGCCCCGTCGGGGCGGGCGCGGTCCGCTTTGCACCCGGTAGGGGGGAAAGTAAGGTTGGGCGTAGGGTGTGCCTTCAGGCGCACCTTACGGTGGGTTAAAACGAATACCGATGTAGGGGGGGGCACCCCGCCTTCGCGGTCGGTTTGGCGGGGTGAACCCGATCTACGATTGGTTCGAGCACACCAATTACTCAGCAACGGTTCCCGACTTTGCTGCAATCTCTATTACCCAATTTAGTGTGGTGTCAGTCAGTTGGCGCAAGTCACTCAAACTTATTGGAATAGGCTGGGCTTCTTCCTCACGTTCGACGCTTGCTCGGTCATGAAACAAAATAGCCAGCCGTCCATCTTGATGACGGCTCCATCGACCATGGCAAACTCTGTCCCGCCAGCGAAGGCCGTCTTTGAATTTGCTTTCTGCTTCGTTGATCCAATCGCTGTATTCATCGTTTTGACCAGATGCCTTAAGCGCTGCAATGAAGCATTTGAATCTTCCATTCAGGTTTTCTTTGATAATCTTTGTGACCTTAGCATCTATGATGTCCCCATTAGAGACTGCTTCGTCGTAACGAAGTTTCATCGCTGCACGGGCAAGCTCGTGTTCAATTACTGTAAATGACCAAACAAGTCGGCCAATCGCGGCAAACTCTTCATCAGAAAAGTCGTTTGCGATACCTAAAATCACTTCATCGCCATACTCGCCGCGCTTTCCGGCAATTCTTCCGCGAAACACCGCTGGTAGAATTCCGCCACCGTCTGGCGTTCCAGCTCATCGCATTTGTTCAAAAACGACAGCCTGAAAGCATAGCCAACATTGCGGAAAATCTCGGCGTTCTCGGCCCAGTTCAGCACGGTGCGGGGCGACATCACGGTGGACAGATCGCCATTCATAAACGCGGTGCGGGTCAGGTCGGCGACCGTCACCATCTGGGAGATGATCTTGCGGCCCTTTTCGGTGTTGTAATGCGGGCGTTTGGCCAGAACGATGGCGGCCTCGGCGTCATGGCTAAGATAATTCAGCGAGGCCACCAATGACCAACGGTCCATCTGCGCCTGGTTGATCTGCTGGGTGCCGTGGTAAAGCCCCGTTGTGTCGCCCAGACCGACCGTATTGGCGGTGGCGAACAGACGAAAACACGGGTGCGGCGTGATGATCTCGTTCTGGTCCATCAGCGTCAGCTTGCCGTCATGTTCCAGCACGCGCTGGATCACGAACATCACATCGGGGCGGCCCGCGTCGTATTCGTCAAACACCAGCGCCACCGGATTGCGCAGCGCCCATGGCAGGATGCCTTCGTGAAATTCGGTCACCTGCTTGCCATCGCGCAGCTTGATCGCGTCTTTGCCGATCAGATCAATCCGGCTGATATGGCTGTCAAGGTTCACCCGCACCGTGGGCCAGTTCAGCCGAGCGCCGACCTGTTCGATATGCGTCGATTTGCCCGTGCCGTGATAGCCTTGAATCATCACGCGGCGGTTGTAGGCATAGCCCGCAAGAATGGCCAAAGTTGTGTCCGGATCAAATTTATAGGTCGAATCAATCGCTGGAACCCGGTCGGTCGGCTCGGCAAAGCCTTTGATCTTCATATCGGTGTCGATGCCGAACACCTCACGAACAGAGATATCTTCGGTTGGTTTCTTGACGGTATCCAGCATTGCAATCGGCCCATGTATGAACGGCGGGCGTGGGCCCGCAAGATTGCCCCAAGTTGTGAAGGAAATCGGGGGGGGCTGCAAGGGACGCTCACGGATTATCGCATCTGCGTGAGGCGGTGAAACCCTTTGCCCGCTGATGCCGTTCTTCCGTTAAGATATCTTAAACAACCCCGGAGGCCGCCGATGTATCGCCGCAGTTTTCTAACCGCCGTTGCCGCCCTGATGGTGGCACGCCCGCTGTCAGCGGAAAGTTTTGAAATCACTCTGACCGAAGCGGAATGGCGCGCAAGGCTGAGCGATGCGCAATTTCGGGTCTTGCGCGAGGAGGATACCGAACCCTCGGGTTCCAGCCCGCTGGATCGCGAAAAGCGCAGTGGCACGTTCGCCTGCGCAGGCTGCGATTTGCCGCTGTTTTCCTCAAGCACCAAGTTTGACTCTGGCACCGGGTGGCCATCGTTCTATCAGCCCCTGAAAGGCGCGGTCGCCACCAAATCCGATGTCGGGCTTTTGGGGGTGCGCCTTGAAGTGCATTGCCGCCGCTGTGGCGGGCATTTGGGGCATGTGTTTGATGATGGGCCGCAGCCTACGGGACTGCGGTATTGCATGAACGGGGTTGCAATGAAATTCGTGGCCGCCTGACGCCGCAGGATAGACACAAGGCTGTGTGATCGCTACCCATAGCGCATTGGCCGTCTTTGGCCCCTGTGACTAGACGGAGCCTGCGCCCTTGTCCAATCCGCCCACGCCCCTGACGCTTGCCGCGACTGAAACCCTGCGCCGTATTGCCGCAGCCCCGGCTGATCCCGATCAACTGGCCGCCGCTTTGCGACATCTGGCGAAATGGCGGTCAGAGTTGATTTCCAACACGGTGGCCAACCGATCTGGCACGGTCGTATTGTCGGGGCCGTTCAAGGGGATGGATTACGGCGTGCGGGCATCGGAAGGATCACGCGCGGCGCGGCTTATCGGGGCCTATGAGGCCAGTCTGGCCCCGGTGATCGAACTGATCGTGGCGCGGGGCTATGATCTGGTAATCGATGTAGGGTCTGCCGAGGGTTATTACGCGGTGGGTCTGGCACGGCGGATGCCTGCCGCAAAGGTCTTGGCGCGGGATGAAAACCCAAAGGCGCAACGCCTGTGTGCGGCCCTGGCCGCGTTGAACGGCGTGGGGGCGCGCGTTGAAATTGGCGGGCGGATGGATCACGCTGATTTTGACATCTGCAAAACCGCCCGCACCGTGGTGATCTGCGATATCGAAGGGGCCGAGGCCGATTTGCTGGACCCCGCCCGCGCGCCGGGGTTGTTGGCGGCGGATATTCTGGTCGAGGCACATGATTGCATCACGCCGGGGCTGACCAAGCTGATTGCGCAGCGGTTCATGGCCACGCATTCGGTGCAGGTGATCGGGCGCAAGCTGGACGATAGCGGCCTGCCGGACTGGATGGAAAGCCTGTCTGATCTGGACCGCCTTATTGCCCTTTGGGAATGGCGCACCGGCCCCACGCCCTGGCTGTGGATGGTGCGCAAATGAACGCGCGCAATGCCGCCATCTGGTATGCCCAAGACGGCTTTGATCCCGGGGCCAAGGGCATCAACGGGCGGCGGGTGGCGGGGGCGTCATTTCTGAACGGCTTTCTGCGCCATGCGGCGGTCGATGAATTCGTGCTGGTGGCCAAGGGCGCGGATGAAGTAGAGCCGGTGCGCAGTTTTGCCGCCGAATTGCGCGCAGGCGTTCCGGTGCGTCACGTTGGGTTGTTGCGGCCAGCAGGCATTGCGCCGGTTTCAACGCTGTTCTTTCCCAGCCCGAACTTTGCCGCCGAAAGCTGGCGACGTGCGCCTTATGGCACGGCGGCGTGGAGCATTTGCGGGATCACCCATACCACCTCGACCGCCGCTGTGATGCAGGGGTTTTACGATCTGCGCATGGCCCCGGTGATGGGCTGGGATGCGGTGATCTGCACGTCAAAAGCCGTTTACGATTCGGTGACGTTTCAGATGGAGCTGATCGACACGCATATGCGTAGCCATTTGCGGGCCACGCCGCCACCGCGCCCGATGTTGCCGATCATTCCTTTGGGCATTCACTGTGCCGATTTTGTGCCGGACATGGCGGCGGGGCAGGGTTTGCGCGCGCGGCTGGGCGCGGGTCCGGAAGATGTGATTTTCACCACCATCGCGCGGCTGACCCCGCATGAGAAATTCGATCCGCTGCCGATTTATCTGGCGATGCAGGCGGCCCAGCGGCAGTTGCCCGACATCAGGTTGCATATCGTGTTTTGCGGGCTGTTTCGCGATGACTTCTCGCGCAAGGTATTCACCGAAGGTGCTGCGAAACTTATGCCGGATGTGGGTTTTGCCGTGCTGGACGGGGCCAATGCGGCGGACCGGAAGGCGGCACTTTCGGGGGCGGATGTGTTCATGTTCCTGATTGATAACATTCAGGAAACTTACGGGCTGGCCCCGATCGAAGGCATGGCGGCGGGCCTGCCCCTGTTGGTGTCAGATTGGGACGGGATGCGCGATACCGTCACCCCGGATGTGGGCTTTCGCGTGACCTCGCGCAGCTTGCCGCCCCAGCATCTGGCGCAAGAGGCGTTGCGCTATCAGGGCGGTATTGACAGCTATGTGCAATATTGTGCGTCTACCTCTGCGATGACCGAAATTGATATGCCGGAACTGACGGCACGGGTGCTGGACCTTGCCCGTAATCCTGATTTGCGGCGGCGTATGGGGGCTGCGGGGGCGGCACGGGCGCGACGCCTGTACGATTGGGCGCAGATCATTCCGCAGATGCAGGATTTATGGGCCGAGCAAGATTCGGCGCGTCGGGCGGGGGCGGCAGGCGCGCGGCGCTATCCGGTGGACAGTTTGCCTGTCGCGCCGTCTCCCACCGCGTTGTTTGGTGGCTATCCCACGGAACGCGCCCGCTTTGCAGGGGGCCGGTTTGTGGCCAGTGATCTGACGGATCGGGCGGGCGTGGCAGAGGTGCTGGCGGTGCGCAATTATCAGGGGCTGAAACGCATGTTCGCCGCGCCCGACCATATCGCGGCGGTCTTGGCGGCAGTGACGGCGGGGGCGGGCGGATTAGCAGAGATAGAGGCAGCAACCGGATTGAAGGCACAAGGGGTGGAGCGGATTTTGATCTGGCTGCTGAAGTATGACTTCATCCGGCAGGTGTAGCTATTCCTTGAAATAGCGGCTGTCTTTCAACTGATCCCAGGCCCAGACCACCTCTTGCAGACGTTCCTCATCCGAGCGGTCGCCGCCGTTCATATCTGGATGAAGATCCTTGACCAGGCTTTTGTATTGCTTACGAATTTCGGTTTTAGTCCAGGTGTCGCGGGCGTCCAGAATCTCCACCGCCTTGCGTTCGGGGGCAGGCAGTTTGCGGGTGGTGTTCGACACCGGCTTGCCGGGGCTTTGGGTGGCATTCGGCCCCAGCAATTGCATCGGGTCGTCGATGCCAAGACGGGCCCAGGCGCGACCGTCATCCTTTTTGGAAAACGGCTTGGTCTCGCGTTCCCAGAGGCGGTCTTTTTCCAGCAGCTTCTGAAATTCCTCGTCCGTGGCGGCGCCAAAGAAGTTCCATTTGAGGTTATATTCGCGGACGTGGTCGCGGCAGAACCAGAAGAATTCATCCAGATGGTCAGGCGATTTGGGGGCGCGGTAGGCGCCTTTTTCCTTGCAGCCGGGAAAGTCGCAGGCCTTGGTCGAGGTGTCGAAAGCCCCGGACATGCCACGCCGCCCGGTCTTGCGCTTGGCTTTATCCGACGAAACACGGATGTCAAATTCAAAGGGTGGGCGACTGGTCATATCTGGCCTTTCCGACTCTGGGCCATGAGTTTAAGCGTTTTGTCAGCAGATAGAAGGGGCAAGCGTAACATGGGCGTGGCAGAAGAGATCACAGACCGTCTGACCCGCGCCTTTTCGCCCACGGAACTGGCGGTTGTGAACGAAAGTCACAAGCACGCCGGGCATGGCGGTGACGATGGGTCGGGCGAAAGCCACTTCGCCATCCGCGTCCGGGCGGACCTGCTGGCGATTCTGCCGCGGGTGGCGCGGCACCGGGCGGTGCAGGCGGCGTTGGGCGACCTGAACCAGCGGGTGCATGCGATTGCGCTGGATATAGGCTAGCTCGCCTTCTTTTCCAGCCTGCGGGCGTGCAGGATCGGTTCGGTATAGCCGGAGGGTTGGGTGCGGCCCTTGAGCACCAGATCCTGTGCGGCGGCGAAGGCGATGCCGTTGAAGCCGGGGGCCATCGGGGTGTAAGCGGCGTCACCCGCATTCTGGCGGTCCACGACGACGGCCATTTTCCTTAACGAACCGTTAACCTGTGCTTCGGTCACGACGCCGTGATGCAGCCAGTTGGCGAT
>JAYUHO010000092.1:0-16202 GCA_043766915.1 Cypionkella sp. | reverse complement strand
CCTGTGGTTTCAGCACACGCCCGCGCGCGGCAAGACGGCAGAGCACGGCGCCTTCAAGGCCGATCGTCTCGACCTCGGCGCGCTTGCGCTCATTGCCGATCGTCTGCCGTTGGGCGATGCCACGCACAAGGCCATCGAATCGTTCGCGCCGCGCGGCTTGGTCGAACGCATCGACACGCGCTGGCAAGGCCCGTTCGATGCGCTTGAGACCTATCAGGCCAAAGGGCGCGTCAGCCGCTTCAGCCTTGCATCGCAGGCGCCGCCCGAAGGTGTGCGCATCGGCACGCCGGGCTTGCGCGGTGCTACCGCGGATTTCGATGCGAGCCAGGCTGGCGGCTCTTGCCGTGCGACACGGCCGGGTCGCTGGTGCGCCAGGTAGCTTCCGCCTCGCCCTCCGCATCGGCGTTCGCAAAGCGCGCCTTGGACACCTGCACCTGCACCTTGTCGCCGTCGAGCTTCCATTGCAGTTGCGACGACAACTGGTCGATCGGAACCACCGGCTCTTCGAATACGCCGGGCAAATCCAGCGCACCTTTGGCATCGGCAAAGCCGGAACTGCTGCTGTCGTCCAGCGAAAGGCCCGAGGCAAACGCCTCAAGTGTGTCAGCGCTTTCCAGCAGGCCACGCAGCACATCGGGATCTTCGGTAAACCGGCGCGGCAATTCAGTGCGATCTGAGATGGCCTGCGACAACGCCTGACGCGCGGTTTGTGCCGCAGTCAGCCCTTTTCCCAATGTCTCGCCCGCCGCAGATTGCAGCGCGCGCAAATCTGCAAGTTCGGTCAGTTGTGCCTTCAACCCGTCGACTTCGGCCTGCAACGCCGGGGTAACATCAGCCAGCATCATACCAGACCGCACCGTGCCCAAAGGCCCGTTCGGGTGCAGCAGCAGCAATGGTCCGGGGTCAGCATCCAGACGGCCAAGAACAGCCAGCAACTGGGCGATCCGGGCGCGCTTGGTTTGAAACTGCAAGGTCAGCTGGGTGTCGCGCAGATCGGCCTGCCGCAGCGCCTCACGCAGGGCAGCCAGCCCGTTTTCATAAGCTTTGATCGTGCGGGTCAGCGCCGCAACCCGATCTTTGGCTTCGACCGCTTCTTCCAGCCCTGCCACTGCCTCTTGCAACTGAGCCGAGGCCGCCGTTGCATCGTCGGCGACACCTGCGGCGGCCCGCAAGGGCATCATCAGCAGCAAAAGGACAAGAAAACGCATCATGCCAGAAGCAAACTTTTCCCAGTCATTTCTAAAGGCTGCTCTAAACCCATCAACGACAGAACCGTCGGCGCAAGATCGGCCAACCGCCCCCCATCGCGCAAGCTTGCCCCCGCAGGCCCACCGACCAGAACAACGGGCACCGGATTGGTGGTGTGCGATGTGTGCGGCCCACCGGTAACGGGATCAATCATTGTCTCGCAATTGCCGTGATCCGCCGTCACAATCATCGCCCCGCCCATGGCTTGCAACGCCACCAGCGCACGGCCAAGTCCCAGATCGACCGCCTCACATGCCTTAATCGCAGCGGGCAGACTGCCTGTGTGGCCGACCATGTCGGGGTTGGCAAAATTCACCACGATCAGATCATACGGTGTATTGATCGCCTCGACCAACCGGTCAGACACTTCGGCGGCTGACATTTCGGGCTGCAAATCATAGGTCGCCACTTGCGGTGATTTCGGCATGGCGCGGGATTCGCCTGCGAAGGGTTCTTCCCGCCCGCCGTTCAGAAAAAACGTAACATGCGGATATTTCTCGGTTTCCGCCAAACGGAACTGCGTTAACCCCTGTGCCGCCACCCATTCCCCCAAGGTGTTGGTCAACTGCGGTTTGGTATAGGCTGATGTCATATAGCCGCTATGGGCGGCGGAATAGGGCACCATGCCCAACAATGCCGCCCATTTCGGACGTGGGCCGGTGATAAACCCCAAAAAATCAGGCGCAGCGACGGCCGCCAGAATTTCCCGGGCACGGTCAGACCGAAAATTCAGACAGAAAAACCCGTCACCATCTTTAGCGCCGCGATAGCCACCAATGACAGTGGGGGCGATAAACTCATCTGTTTCGCCGCGCAGATATCCGGCCAACAACGCTGCATTTGCGTCAGGGGCGGCGGCGGCATCGGCATGGATCATGGCATCAAAAGCGCGCTTGATGCGGTCCCAGCGATTGTCACGATCCATTGCCCAATAGCGCCCGATCACCGTGGCAATGACCACCCCTGCGGGCAAAGCCACCGTCAACGCCGCCATGAATTCGCCCGCCGACGACGGAGCAACATCACGCCCGTCGGTAATTGCATGCAGGGCAACCGGAACGCCCTGATCCGAAATGGCCCGACACGCGGCAATCACATGTGCCAAATGGCCGTGCACGCCCCCATCCGAGATAACGCCCATCAAATGCGCCACCCCACCAGAGGCGCGCATTTTGGCGGTAAAATCCAGCAGCGCCGGATTTTTGGTGAACGATCCGTCTTCAATCGCCAGATCAATCGCCCCCAGATCCATCGCCACCACGCGGCCCGCGCCGATATTGGTGTGGCCCACTTCGGAATTGCCCATCTGTCCGGTCGGCAAGCCCACATCGCGGCCAAATGTGGTCAGGGTCGAATGCGGACAACCCGCCCAAATGCGGTTGAAATTCGGAACATGGGCTTGGGCTGGGGCGCTGGACGTCGGATCGGCATTGATCCCCCAACCATCAAGAATGCACAAAACAACAGGTTTCCTGGCGGTCATGAAAGGGCCTTTCCTTGCCTGCTGTGGCTTTTAACGCCGAGATGGCAACAGAGCAACGTCCGCTGTTAGTCCCAAAACTTTTCTGAAAAGTTTTGGTAAAATCCTGCAGCAGGATTTTACCTCAAACCCGATGGTACGGTCCGCCGCCCAAAATTGTGGTGGCACGGTACAATTGTTCCGCCAGCATCACCCGCACCAGCAGGTGCGGCCAGACCATCTTGCCAAAACTAAGGGCATACTCCGCCCGATCCCGCAGGATCGGCGCTATGCCATCCGCGCCGCCGATGACAAAGGCCACGTCCTGCCGCCCATCATCACGCCATTTCGCCAGATGTGCTGCAAATTCCGGCGAGGATATCAGCGCGCCGCGTTCGTCCAACGCCACAATCATTGCACCGGTCGGAATCGCGCGGCCCAGCAGATCGGCCTCGGAGATCATGCCGCCGCCCTTTTTATCCTCAACCTCATGTTCAACAACCGGGCCAATCCCCAAAGGACGCCCGCTGCGGTCAACACGTTGCAGATAATCATCGACCAAAGCCCGCTCTGGTCCGGCGCGCAGCCGCCCTACTGCACAGATATGCAGCCGCACGGGCGTTCAGGCCCCGCGATGGGTGCTGCCGGGCAGCCACATCTTTTCAAGATCATAGAACTCGCGCACTTCGGGGCGGAAGACGTGAACGATCACATCGCCAGCATCAATCAGCACCCAATCGCCGGTTTCTTTGCCTTCCATCTTGGCAACCATCCGAAACTCTTGCTTTAGCCGGTCGCCGAGTTTTTCCGAAATCGAGGCCACCTGGCGCGTAGAACGGCCTGAGCAGATCACCATATAATCGGCCACATCAGAGCGTCCGCGCAAATCAATCTGCACAACGTCTTCGGCTTTGTCATCGTCTACCGATGCCAGAATAACAGCCAGCAACTCTTCAGGGCTAAACTCGGCATCAACACGATCGGTGCGCGGGCCGACCGGCAATCCGGTGGCGGGATCAGAATGAGACAGGACAAAGTCCTCCAGAAAAACGCACCACGTGAAGCCCGGGCGCAATGACGTATCGCAGCCTACCATTGAGCCCGCTCAATCTCAAAGGGATGAGTGAGATGGTCATGCGAAGTCCGGGCGGATAGCTGCCTGTTCGCCCGATATCAAGGGTGATTCGGCCAAAACACTGCGATTTGCGGTTTGGCGCGCACATTGGGCATCCTGCTGGTAGCGCAACTGCTCTGCAGGCGATACTTGTCTGGCCGCAAAAACAGGCGTATGTGCAACCAAATGATCCATATTTTTGTCATGGACGACCATAAACGCCTGCCCTGGCGTTTTAACCGCGAAAACCGGTCGGTTTTGGCGCGCCTATAACGCTGTTTGCCGCAGCTTTTCCAACCAATCTTCCCGCAGCCAATTTCCGAAAGTGACAGCGCCATGACCGCTCGTACCCTCTATGACAAAATCTGGGACGACCATGTTGTCCACCAAGCCGACGACGGCACCTGCCTTTTGTATATCGACCGCCATCTGGTGCATGAAGTGACCAGCCCACAGGCGTTTGAAGGCTTGCGGATGACGGGTCGCAAGGTTCGCGCGCCCGAAAAAACCATCGCTGTGCCGGATCATAATGTGCCTACCACGCTGGACCGTGCCAATGCCGCGACCATGACCGAGGACAGCCGTGTTCAGGTCAATGCTCTGGACACCAACGCCAAAGAATTTGGTATTCATTATTATCCGGTGTCCGATGTGCGCCAAGGTATCGTGCATATCGTCGGGCCTGAACAAGGTTGGACCCTGCCCGGCATGACCGTCGTTTGCGGCGACAGCCACACCGCCACCCATGGCGCGTTCGGGTCATTGGCGCATGGCATCGGCACGTCTGAAGTTGAACACGTTCTGGCTACCCAGACGCTGATCCAGCGCAAAGCCAAGAACATGAAGGTGGAAATCACCGGATCGCTTCGTCCGGGTGTGACTGCCAAAGACATCACCATGTCTGTCATCGGGGCCACGGGCACTGCGGGCGGCACGGGATATGTCATCGAATACTGTGGCCAAGCCATCCGCGAATTGTCGATGGAAGGCCGCATGACGGTTTGCAATATGGCGATCGAGGGCGGCGCGCGGGCGGGTCTGATCGCCCCCGACGAGAAAACCTATGCCTATTGTCTGGGCCGCCCACACGCCCCCAAAGGGGCCGCATGGGACGCTGCCGTTGCCTATTGGAAGACCCTTTACACCGAAGAAGGCGCGCATTGGGATAAGGTTGTCACGCTGCGCGGCGAAGATATCGCCCCGGTTGTGACATGGGGCACCAGCCCCGAAGACGTGCTGCCGATCACCGGGTTTGTGCCCAGCCCCTCAGACTTCACCGGTGGTAAGGTTGAAGCCGTGCAGCGGTCGCTTGATTACATGGGCCTGACGCCCGGTATGAAATTGTCTGATATCAAGATCGACACGGTCTTTATCGGATCATGCACCAATGGCCGGATCGAGGATCTGCGCGCGGCAGCGGCGATCCTGAAAGGCAAGAAAAAGAAAGACGGCCTGCGCGCGATGGTCGTTCCCGGATCGGGTCTGGTGCGGGCGCAAGCCGAAGCTGAAGGCCTTGCGCAGATTTTCATCGACGCAGGTTTTGAATGGCGGCTGGCGGGCTGTTCGATGTGTTTGGCAATGAACCCCGATCAACTGGCCCCCGGTGAACGCTGTGCTGCCACCTCCAACCGCAATTTTGAAGGCCGCCAAGGCCGCGGCGGGCGCACGCATCTGCTGTCCCCGCAAATGGCGGCAGCGGCGGCGATTACAGGGCATCTGACCGATGTGCGCGAGATGATGGGCGAAATGGTGTGATACTGCTGCCATTAGAACCGCATGACCAACAGCGGTTCTAATGGCTGCGTCTGCGCAACAAGGCAGCCGCATTGATCGCAATCAATACCAGACCCGACAACTCCAGCATCCCGTTTATCCTGACACTGAACAAACTTTGATTGATAAGCCAATCGACATGATGAAACCCAACGGCACGCACCGCGACAAATCCGCAGACAAAGGCCAGCCCCAACAGGGCCAACCCGCTGTGGCGCAGTTCTGTGCGCAAAAAATACAGGCACAGGGCCACCACCACGCCAATGCCAGCAACCAAAGCAAAGATGAAATGCCGCTGAAAGGCGCGCCGGTCGTCATACCAGCCCTGGGCCTTGGCAACGCAGCGCCCCGCTGCAGTCAACGCCGATTGCAGGTCCAGCTCTTTGTTCAAGGCCAGAAATACCATCAGCGCCGCCAACAGCGCCCAGAACACCGATCCCCGCCCCGTTGTTTTGCGCCGCCAAACCACTGCAACCGCCAAACCGGCGCAGGCCGCGTAGGCCGCAACGGTGACCCAACCCAATACAGTGGGGTCACCAATCTTGGGCGACCAGCGATCCGACACGCAGTTTATCAGATCGCTATAGTTCAGATTCTCAAACATATTGCCCCGCAAAACCCCAATCTCAGCACCCGGCAGAGGACGTAGCGACACGTTCGACTTCTGCCTAACGCCCCACAAGAAAGCCAGACGCAAATGGAAAAATTCACCACCCTGACCGGCATCGCAGCGCCTATGCAATTGGTCAACATCGACACTGACATGATCATCCCGAAGCAATTTCTGAAAACCATTGCCCGCACAGGTCTGGGCAAGAACCTGTTTGACGAGATGCGCTACAATCTTGATGGCACAGAAATCGCCGATTTCGTGTTGAACCAACCCGCTTATCGCCACGCCGAGATTATCATTGCGGGCGACAACTTTGGCTGCGGATCATCCCGCGAACATGCGCCGTGGGCTTTGCTGGATTTCGGTATCCGCTGCGTCATTTCTACAAGTTTTGCCGATATCTTTTACAACAACTGCTTCAAGAACGGCATCCTGCCCATCGTTATGCCGCCCGAGGTGGTTGAGGTGCTGATGTCAGATGCGCGGCGCGGCGCGAATGCCCGTATGAGCGTTGATCTGGAAACCCAGACGGTGACCACGTCTGACGGTCAGGTGTTTGCGTTTGAAGTGGACGCTTTCCGCAAACACTGTTTGATGAACGGCTTGGACGATATCGGGCTGACTTTGGAAAAAGCGGCAGCGATCGACACATTTGAAAAGCGCAACGCAGCGCTGCACCCTTGGGCCTAGGCCAAGCCGAACCACTAAATGTAGGGCCGTCCCATGGGGCGGCCTTTTTATTACCACTTTCTTGATTCAATCCTGCAACACCTTCTCCCCTAAAGCGCCGCATTGACCTTATCATCTTAACCAAGCTGTTGATGTGCCGTGGGAAAGAAGGCAAGAATTGGGCAAGAATGAGGCAGTCCGCCACAATGTGCGGAAAATACGCGGAATAAGGGTCTGGCTTAGCACTGGACTCATCCGATTTGAGGGTGGCAAAGCAGTGTTTTCACGGCTGGCAGGCGCGATAACGCGCATGATTTTGGTGATGGTGCTGGTCGCCACACCGTCGGTGCTGCTGGTTGATGTGACCGCAGACACCAAACAGATGGTGGCCCTTGTGGCGCTGTTTGCCGGCATGCTGACCTTTATCGAATACAATGCGACCTACCCCAGCCTTGTGGAATTCCGCGATGCGTCGCCGTTCAACCGGGTTCGGTTTCTGATGCTGTTGTCAACGGTGTTTTGCCTTTCCGCGATTGAACGCGGCAAAACGATCCCGACAACGTTAAGTGAGTTGACCGAAGCCGTTGGAAACCTGATCGGTGTTTCAATGGATTTCCCTTACAGCCCGGTGCGGCTGGCCACATTGATGGTGTCAGACACTGCATCCGCAGATCAGATTGCCACAATCAGAACCGCGGCAGGTCTTTCATATCTTATATCTTTGATCTCGTTGGCTATATTTGTTGTTCTGCTTAAGGCGGGCAGCTGGCCCAATCGCGGCAAAGCGTTCAACGTTTGGGTGAATCTGCCAACCTTCGATCCAACGTCGGGCGGCGATGTGGTGGACCGGCTGATGCGGGACGCCCGCGTTAACATTGCGTTAGGGTTTTTGCTTCCATTCTTGACGCCAGCCGTGGTTAAGATTTCTTCGGCAGGTTTTGAACCCCTGGCGCTGACCTCGCCGCAAACCTTGATCTGGACGATAACGGCATGGGCCTTTTTACCCGCCAGCCTGTTTATGCGCGGTATCGCCATGGGCCGGATCGCCGATATGATCACCCAGACGCGCGCGGCAAACGGCTTGGCGGAATCCGGCAAACGCTATCAGCCTGCCTGATCTGGTTTTTGTTCAATGGGCTTGCAATGGCCCAAACACTGCGCATCGCCACCTATAATCCCGAGATGACGGATCAGGGCCCCGGACTTGTGCTGCAATCGCTGCAGCGTCGCGATGATCCCAAAATGATCGCCGTGGTGGCGGTTATTGTGGCCCTTGACGCGGATGTGCTGGTGCTGACCGGGATTGATTATGATGCGGGGGGCCAGGCGATTGATGCCTTGGCCAAAAATCTGGCTGAAGCCGGTTCGCTGTATCCCTTTCATCTGGCACTTCGCCCCAATACCGGGATCGCCACTGGTCTTGATCTGGACGGCAACGGACGGCTGGGAGAGCCGCGCGATGCGATGGGATATGGTCGGTTTGCGGGGGCGGCGGGGATGGCTGTGCTGTCGCGGTATCCGATTGATACTGCCAATATCCGCGATTTCAGCGGGTTTTTGTGGGCTGATCTGCCTGATACCTTAATGCAGGATGCAGACCCGATACGGGCCATTCAACAACTGTCAACCACAGGCTCCTATGAGGTTCCCATCGTCATGCCCAATGGCAAAACGGTGCGATTGTTGACCTTTTACGGCACACCTCCGGTTTTTGACGGCCCTGAAGATCGCAACGGGCGGCGCAACCATGACGAGTCTGCTTTTTGGTTGCACCTGATCGACGGTCAATTGCCCTTTGGGGCCCCCTTGCGCCCATTCGTTTTGCTGGGCCAACCCAACCTTGATCCCGTCGATGGCGAAGGTCGCCCACAGGCGTTGCGCGCATTGCTTGCGCATCCATCGCTGCAAGATACCGCCCCGCGTGGCACATCTGATCGCACCGATACCGGGCAAAGCGGCGAGGCGGCCATGGACACGGCACTTTACGATGCCATCGGTGGGTTGCGGGTGGAACAGGTCTTGCCTTCGGTTGACCTGCGGATTGCCGCTTCAGGCGTCATGTGGCCGCCAGAGCAAGATCCACTGGCGGCCACGCTTGCGCTTGCGTCACGCCACCGCCCGGTTTGGGTGAAGATCACGCTGCCCTAACTTCAACGCTTTGATATGTGCGGCAACCACTTCGGAAAATGGCGTCATGTTAAACTGTGGCAGCAAGGCCGCCATCGGGGCCGGATCAAGCTGATGCGGTGTATTCATCAGATAGCGCATTTCGACCAATTCGCGTGCCAGTTCCCAAAACGGTGCGGCCGCGCGCATGAACCACCATGGAAATGCGGTGTAACGAAAGCTGCGCCCGGTTTGCCGCACCAGTTCATCGCGCAACGCATCCATCGAAAACGTCAACCCGGCAAAGGGCACATCGGCAAACAGCGGCAGTTGCGCGCGAATATCTGCCAGCGCCACCGCCGCCCGCGCCATATCGGGCAAATAGGCATAGGCGCGGGGCACGTCCGACTTGCCCATCAACGCAATCTTGCCCCTTGGTGCAGATTTCAACGCAACCATGTTCATTGCGGTGGTTGGTTTGGCTTCGTCCAAAAAATCGCCGCCACGCAATAGAAGTACCCGCACCTCTGAACTGCGGTAGTCCGCCTCCATCGCCTTGCGAATATGGCCTTTGCGCGAGACCGGGCGTTGCACGGTGTCCGGGCCCCACGGCGCAGGTTGATCGCCGTAGGGATACACATTTCCCGGCACGACCACCGTCGCACCGGATGCTTTTCCCGCAGCAATCACTTGCGCCGTCAATTGCGGGATCAATCGCGCCCAATCGTGGTACATTGGCGGGTTCAACCCGTTGACAATAACATCCGCACCGATAGCCACCGCGTTCATATCGGTGCCGCGCTTGTAGTTGCGCACCTGCCAGCCTGCTGCGGCAAATGCCTGTGCGGTGCGGCTGCCAAACAACCCCGACGCGCCCAAAACCAATACTGTGCCTGTCATAGGTCACCTCCTATTTCTGATTTCCAAAAATAGGTATTAGATTTAGTATTAGATACTCGCAAAATTCGGAACACAGGTATTCATAAACGTATGGCAATTTCTGACTGGACGATAACACGCTCTTTCCTTGCTGTGGCAGAAACCGGGTCATTATCCGCTGCCGCGCGGGTATTGAATTTAAGCCAACCCACGCTTGGCCGCCATATTGCACAGCTTGAGGCGGATCTGAATCTGACTTTGTTCAACCGGTCGGCGCGCGGGCTGATACAAAGCGACGCGGCAAAAGCCCTGTTGCCACATGCAATAGCGATGCGGGATGCCGCGGCAAGGATGTCACTGGCTGCGGCAGGCCAAGAAGAGACACTTTCCGGCACTGTGCGCGTTACTGCCAGCCGTGTCGTTGCGAATTACATCCTGCCTGCAATGCTGGCGCAGCTGCGGCAGTTAGAACCAAATATCCAAATAGAATTGGTACCGTCTGACAGCAGCGAAAACTTGCTGTTCCGCGAGGCGGACATCGCGCTGCGCATGTATCGCCCCACGCAACTGGATGTGATCACGGTCCATCTTTGTGATCTGCCCCTCGGGCTTTATGCCACCCCTTCCTACATCAACCAAACTGGAATGCCGCAGACGTTTGAAGACCTTGCAGCACTTGAGTTCGTAGGCTTCGACAGGTCTGACTCGATGATTGGGATCATGCGCAATTTGGGGCTAAGACGGGTGCGCGAAGATTTCGCCCTGCGCTGCGATGATCAGATTGTCTATTGGAATCTGGTGCGCGCGGGTTGCGGTATTGGCGGGATGCAAACCGTGATCGCGGATGCCGATCCAACGGTTGTGCGTGTTGCCCCTTTCATCACCCTGCCTGCGCTGCCCATCTGGCTGACCGCTGCCGAAGCGTTGCGCCAAACGCCCCGCATCCGACGGGTGTTTGACCATCTAAGCAGCAGTTTTAAGGCCCTTCGGCTTGACCCTTGACGCAAGCTTGGCTAGGCCAGCCGCAATGTTTGATGCAGGAGCGCGCCCGTGGCCAACCCAACCCTACTTATCCTTGCCGGTGACGGTATCGGCCCCGAAGTTATGGCCGAGGTCAAAAAAATCATCGGCTGGTTCGGCACCAACCGGGGCGTCACCTTTGATGTGACCGAAGATCTGGTCGGCGGCTGTGCCTATGACGCGCACGGCGTGCCGCTGACGGATGAAACCATGGCCAAGGCCCAAGCCGTGGATGCGGTTTTGCTGGGGGCTGTGGGCGGGCCGAAATACGATACGCTGGATTTCAGCGTAAAGCCGGAACGCGGATTGCTGCGGCTGCGCAAAGAGATGGATTTGTTTTCCAACCTGCGCCCGGCCCAATGCTTTGACGCGCTGGCCGATTTTTCCAGCCTGAAAAAAGAGATCGTCTCGGGGCTGGATATTGTCATCGTGCGCGAGCTGACCAGCGGGGTTTACTTTGGCGAGCCGCGCGGGATTTTCGTTGAGGGCAACGAACGGGTTGGCATCAACACCCAGCGCTATACCGAATCCGAGATTGCCCGCGTGGCGCGGTCGGCGTTCGAGTTGGCGCGAAAGCGCAGCAACAAGGTCTGCTCAATGGAGAAAGCCAATGTGATGGAGTCGGGCGTTCTGTGGCGCGAAGTGGTGCAGGAGATCCATGACAAGGAATATCCGGATGTGCAGCTGTCGCACATGTATGCCGACAATGGTGCCATGCAACTGGTGCGCGCGCCCAAGCAATTTGACGTGATTGTCACCGACAATTTGTTCGGCGACGTGCTGTCAGATTGTGCCGCGATGCTGACCGGATCCTTGGGCATGCTGCCCTCGGCCAGCCTTGGCGCGCCGATGGCCAATGGCCGGCCCAAGGCGCTGTATGAACCCGTGCATGGCTCGGCCCCCGATATAACCGGGCAGGGCAAGGCCAACCCGATCGCCTGTATTCTTAGCTTTGCCATGGCGCTGCGCTATTCGTTTGATATGGGCGAGGATGCGACGCGCGTCGAAGCGGCGGTTGAAAAGGTGCTGGCAGACGGCCTGCGCACCGCCGATCTGATGGGCCCGGACGGTGGTACGCCAATCTCCACAAGCCAAATGGGCGATGCAGTTATTGCGGCACTGACGGCCAGCCTTTAGCGCGCTCATTGTTGGTAAGGCGTCGATCTGGCCTTGATCTTTGGCACTGTGCAGGCGACAGATGGGGCAGATTTTTGCGTCGCTGAGCGCCGCCTTGCCGGATCAAACACACATGCCAGCCAACCAATCGAACCTGCGCGGGGCGCTTTTGTCGCTTGCGGCTTTTGGAGTCTATGCCACCCATGATATGGTGGTGAAGTTTCTGGGGGCGTCGTACAGCCCGTTTCAAACCATCTTCTTTTCAGGGCTGCTGGGCTTTCCGATTCTGTCTCTGATGCTGATGACCGACCGTACCGATGGTAACCTTATTCCGAAAAGCCCGTGGTGGACGGCGATACGAACTGTCTCGGCGGTGCTGACGGGCATCTTTGGGTTTTACACGTTTTCGGTGCTGCCTTTGGCACAATGCTATGCCATCTTTTTCGCAATGCCGATCCTGATCACTTTGTTGGCAATCCCGATCCTGGGCGAAAAGGTGGGGCCACGGCGCGGTATTGCGATTGTGGTGGGCCTGATTGGTGTGATCATCGTGCTGCGACCGGGACAGGTTGAACTTGAACTGGGCCACCTGACCGCGCTGTTGGGGGCAAGTTTTGGGGCACTGACGTCGGTGATCATCCGCAAGATCGGCCACAATGAGCGGTCTATCGTTTTGATGCTGTATCCGATGATCGGTAACTTTGTTGTGGCTGGCATCGCGTTGCCGTTCGTTTACCTGCCGATGCCGATAACCCATGTGGGGCTATTGGCAGGCATGGCGTCTTTGGGATTGTTGGGCGGGGTGTTGATCATTGCGGCCTATCGCTCGGCACCGGCCATCATCGTCGCCCCGATGCAATATTCGCAAATCATCTGGGCGATGTTTTACGGCACACTCTTTTTCAACGAGCAGATTGATCGCTATACAGCCATCGGCACAGCGGTGATCATCGCGTCGGGTATCTATATCGTGCTGCGCGAGGGCACGCCAAAAGTATCGGAAAACCGACCCGTTCTGGAAAATCGCAGTCGGTTTGATACCGGCATCGTGCCGCGCATCAGCCTGTGGCTGCGGTTGTTCGATCGCCGCCGATTGAACAAAACCAATGAGAATGGCGACGCGGGATAGCGGCGTTTGATGACTTGCAAATCGCGCGCCATCGGTCTAATGCGCGCCCATCAGTCGGAGTGTAGCGCAGCCTGGTAGCGCACCTGCTTCGGGAGCAGGGGGTCGGAGGTTCGAATCCTCTCGCTCCGACCAATTTCCCACAATAAAAACAATAACTTAAGTAAGTTATTTGACCGCCTTGTTTGAGGCGAAAATGACCCGTAAGCCCAACGTAAGCAGCATGGCCCGGCCTCCGAGACTGTCGCAGAATCAACACGAGCAAAACAAATCCAGTCGGCAACTCGTTGAACGAATGAGCTTAGCGAACTGTTGATTGCGGCTGATCACCCAGTTTCAGGAACGGCGGTCCCTTGCCTTGGACCCGCCAGATTTCGAGTGTGTTGGGTTGAATGCCAAGCAACCGAGCCGCCTGCTTATTCGACAACAGGTCGCCCACATCAATCATGTTGGACATAAGATAACTCCAGCTTCACCATTACCGCGCTCTGGCGGTTTTGGCAGGTCAAGCTGTGGTCATCAGCACCAGAGGAACACCCTCCAGCAGAATGTCCGCGTCATAGGGGTATCTCAACCCTTGCTCCGTCGGCTCAAGCTTTCACGGACTTCCCTCGTGGGCGCGCGCCGTGTAGCACGGCCTCCAATTTGAAGGCGGGTATAGCTTTGCATGGGCACATTACGTTCAGCAACAGGCAAAACGCACGAAACTAAGAAACTGTTTGTTTCCGGATTAGTTACTATAATGGCGCCACTAGCGCCGCGGCCAGTTGAGGTGGTTTGTGAAGCGCTGGCTTGCCTGTGGCTGAGGCTTCTCGACATACCGGGCATTGAGCTGCCCATGCGCCTCTTGCCAGTCCAGCGGTTTAAACCCGTCGGTAGCGATCCTCGCCAACGTCTCCCGCCGGATAGTAAAATATACTGCCTGCCCTCTAAACCGCCTCGGCAGCAAACAAACCAGCGGATCGGGGATCGCGCCGCGTGAGGTCCACCATTCTTCTTCGCGTATGACTGAGGGCGGCAACCTATTGCGCTCGTCCGGGAAGTCCTCGCTGCGGGTGAGACCATCGAAGTCGAAAAGCGCGGGTGCCTCACATTCAAGCCATGGCTTCGGAAGACCCCATTCAGGGTAGCGGAGCAGCTTGATCGTACCCTCCGACAAGTGCCTCCAGTCGCCGACCTCCTCGTTGAATCGCATTGAATCACGTTTGAGCCGCGTTCCGTCAACGATCCATAACATGTCCTTATAGAACGCTTCCCGCGCACGTCGCTCCGTTGGTTTGATTGCGGAATGTTGGAATTCTAGGACAAGACCGCTAGGCGTTCGCACATCAGCGAAGTGCAATTCTCCGTCCTCGGCGCGCATTGGCACCTCTTGCCACTCCACCGGAAACAGATTCTTCCAAGCCCGGTGCCACGGCGTTTCCTGTTCCCACCATGGATCACAGGAGCGGATGCTCTTATGCGCCCAATGCCAAACCTTCACTTCCCCACATTTTGCTAGAACTGTCGCCTCGCACCCGGGACACTGTCCCGCGAGGCCAGGTTGCGGCTCCCGACGCTCACCGTCGATCAATGCGAACTTCATCGTCTGCCTCCGGGCCGCTCACCACTCACCAGCCTACCCTAGCAGTGGCCCGGTTGTCGGCAACGATTTTCGGAAGCAAAATGGCTGCTCATCGTTTGAGTAGCGCGTGAGCCTGCAATGGGTCCTAGGCCGTACCACCTGAATGATTGCAATCGGAGGACGGGGCACCAACCATCAAACAGCAACTAACGGGAGTGCCGCGCGCAGCATGTGGCCAGTCTCATCGTCCGCAAAGGGCCGTGAGCCGAAGTTCATGCCCATGGCGATGTCCACCACTAGTCAACGGCATATACTTTCAGGTCTGGGGGGTGGATGGTTATGGCGAACACAAACAGCGCCCCTAGCCTCGGGCTACAGCCGCGTTACCGTTTGCCGTACATACGGTAGCGCGGCCACCCATAGCTGTCGCTACGGGGCAAATTTTCGGGGGTTGCGGTGCCTTTATGCGCTGCGGGCCAGCTGCACCACGTTCGGTCCGTTTGCCTTCGCCACAACCATCCGCGCCTCCATTTCGATAAAGTCACCGATGGCCTGCACCTCGCGATGATAGTCGCGCAGGTCGCTCGTCTCAAGGTAGTGGCGGGCGGTGACACCCTGCGGGACATGGTTCGTTAGCAATTCCAGCTTCGCAATATCCAGACGGCAGGCTTTGACGCCCAGCGTCACGAAGCTGCGCCGCAGGTCATGGGCACTTAGGCGTTCCATACCAATTGCTTTGCTGTATCGTTCCAGCGGGGCCCGTGTATCTTTGATGTGGCCCGACACGCTGCGCGACGGGAACACGAACTTGCTCTTAATCGTGGCTTTGTCGTTTGCTCTCTGGCGGGCTTTCAGGACTGCGACAGCTTGCGAGGACAGCGGAAGCCAGACGGGGTTTTTGTTCTTCGGGTCGGGCAGGTGGAACCAGCAGTTGTTGGGGTCGGCGTCACCAAGGTTGACCCTGTCCCATGTCAGTTTCGCGCCCTCATTGCGGCGGGTACCGGTCAGAAGAAGGAACATCACAAGGTCCAACCCGGCCAGCGTGTCCGTGCTGAAAGCAGGGTCGTTGCGAGCTGTGGTCAAAAGGTTCCAGAATGTGCCGATTTGCCTGCGGTCGATATGACGGATACGCACCTTACCCGCCTGCTTGGCCATTTCCTGCTTGAGGATGGCCACGGGGTTCTGTTCGATAATTGGCTTGCCGTCCGAGGTCCGGTATTGCTCTCTAGCCCAGTTGATCAGAGTGCGCATTACGGTGAAGGCGAACGATGCGCTGCCCGGCGCTGCCCGATTCCCCGTCACGCCCTTGCTGGCGACTTCCTCGTAGCGCTTGCGGCAATCGGCAGGGGTAATGGACGCAATGGGTCGACTTTGCCATGCTTCAAAGGTCGTCTTGATGTGGCGGTCCATTTCGTCGCGGGTGCTGTCCTTAAGCATCCCAGGGCGCGCAAAGAAGGCGTCTGCAACTTGCCGCAACGTGACGGCCAGAGCCTCTTTCTCTCGCCGAACAGCGCG
>JAYUHO010000091.1:0-16210 GCA_043766915.1 Cypionkella sp. | reverse complement strand
CAACAAAAACGCCTCTGGGTCGGCACCCGCCTCTTTGGCATAGATCGGCTCGGCGGTGCCGTATCCTTGCTGCACCATCATCGGGTCTTGCAGATATTCCGCAAGATTATAGCCATAGGGGCGCAGTTGTTCATCCTTGAACCCCTTTGCCTTGACCATCCAGGCCCAGAAACTGAACTGGCCATCCTTGGAAATCAAAATCTGCGGCGCGTTCACCAGATCTTCAAACGACTTATAGCTGCCCTTATGGGCCAGCATCACCTGCGGGTCTTTTTCGAAATACGACGCCACAACCACGGTAGGAATTCCGTTGCGGACGTTATCAAACGACAGCAAAAGATTGCCCGCCATCAGAAAATCCAGCTTGCCCGCCGCCAGCATCGGGCGGTTGTTCACCTGCGGGCCGCCCTGTTCAATCGTCACCTCCAGCCCGTATTTGGCATAGGTGCCATCCGCCAGCGCCTGATAAAACCCGCCATGCCCGCCTTGGGCCAGCCAATTGGTGCCGAAGGTCACTTTGTCTTGCGCCATGGCACCCGAGGCCACAACCGTTGCCGCAACAGCGGCGATTAGGGTAGATTTAATCATAATTCTCTCCTGTTCGGTTTCATTGGAAATTCAAGTCGTTTCACGCCTTGGCCATGTCCGGCGTCCAGCCACGGGTCTTGCCCGGATTCATCAGACCATGCGGATCGGCCAGCTTTTTAAAGTCGATCTGCGCGGTATCAATTTCCTTCATGCCGCCGTCTTCAATTGTGACCACATGCGGATCAAAGATCGTGCAGCCGTCCAGAGTTTCCATCTCTGCGATGATTTCATAGGTGCGCGCCGCACTGGTCCAGCGCAGCAAATGGATGGCAAAGATCTGCACCTCACCGTGCATCCGCGCCATTTCGTGATGAAACAGCACCTCACTGCCATAGCGCTGCATTTGCATCTGCACCAATTCCGGCGAAAATGGCCGTGGATAGGCCACTTGCAGATAGGTCCAAACCTCCGGTTCGATCTTTAATGCCTGCAAGGTCGTGTGGTTCCAGCCACATTCCCAGGCGGGCGGCAGATTGGCTTCGTCCATCTCGTGCAGAGATTTGGCCAGTGTGATGGCGCCGCCGTGGCTGGCCACCAGCGCAGTGAAATCGGCCATCGCCTCCGGCGCCACCATCGAAAACACCGCATCGGCATCGGACGGGAAATAATCCGTCAGCCGTTTGTAAAACCGCGCAAAGCGGCGTTCCACACAGGTGATCAGATAGGCATCAAGACCTTGGTTTTGGGCATCCACCGCAAAATTCAACGCGGCGTCATAGCCGTCGAACAGGGCCAAAACATGGACCCAATCCACCATCGGCATCAGCGCGTAATCCATCGCAGTGATGATCCCGTTGGTGCCATAGGCGTGCTGCACACGGGCAATCTCGGCCCCGTGCAATTCGATCACGCGCGGGATTTCTTCCACCGTCACCAACCGGATATAGGTGATATTCTGCCCATCGCGCAGCATCCCGTTGCGCAAGCTGCCAATCCCGCCCGACCCGCCTGAAAAGAACCCCGCCACCGTTGCCAGCCGTTTGGTAGATGGAAACATCGACAACATCTGCCCGGTTTCCGCCGCCGCCACCTCCAACCGCTCCAGCCGCACCCCCGCCTGCACCACCGCCCGACCGGGGGTGATTTCCAGCACCTTATCCAGCTTGGTGGTGTCCAGAATAACCCCGCCCTCCATCGGCACGCATTGGCCGTAATTCCCGGTGCCGCCACCGCGAATGGTTAGGGGAATGCGGTGGCGGGCAATCGCGGCGGCAATCGCAATCACCTCCGCCTCAGACTTTGGCACCACAATCAACTGCGCCAGCTTATCGTCCAGCAACGCCTTCAAAATCGGCGAATACCAATAATAATCCTTCGATTTCACCGCCAGAGCCTTGGCATCATCCTGGCAAGCGATATCGCCAATATCGGCCCGGAACGCCGCCAGTTTTTCTGCAGTCGTCATAACGGGGCCTTTCCGGTCATTGGCATTCCAACACGATAAATCTGCCGGATTGCGCGCGGCGACGACAAAGCCTCGGCCCAATCCGCGCCGTCGATGAGGATGAAATCGGCGGGCTGCCCCACCGCAATTGCGGGTTCCGCCAATCCTAACGCCCGCGCCGGAGCAGTCGTAATAGCCTCCAGCCAATCGCCCGGCGTCAGGTGTGCGGCCAATGTTGCCAGCCGCAACACCTCAAGGGGATCATAGCTGCCATAGGGATAAAACGGATCGCGCACATTGTCGGTGCCCAACAACACCTGCACCCCCGCCGCGCGCAATTCCTGCATCGGGGCTAGCCCGCGCAATCGCGGCGTGCGCCCTACAGCCATATCTTGCAGGTGCAGGTTTGTCGTTGGCATCACGGTTAATGCAACTCCAGCCCGCCCGGCAGCATCCAACACCCGTGCCACCGCGACATCAGGCCGGATCGACAATGAACAGGCATGGCCACACAAAACCCGGCCCCCCATGCCATATTCAGCCGCCATCCGCACGATATCGTCAAACGCATTCGCCTCTGGCTCCAACCCCTCATCGACATGAAAGTCCAGCCGCAAACCTCGGGTTTCCGCCAACCGAAACACCCGCGCCAGCCGGTCGGGGATATCCGCATGACGGTAGATAAAACATCCCAACACCGCGCCATCTGATGCCACCCGTGCTGCAATCGCGGGGCCATGATCGGGATCACCCAGCAGATCAATCCCCGACAACGACGCGCGCTGCAGCGGCAACCGCGCGCGCCAACCTTGGGCCACCTCGCCCATCACTTCCCACGCCAGCGGCACGTCCGGTGCCGTCCAATCGACATGACTGCGGATCGCGGCCACACCATTGGCATAGGCACCTTCCATGCCGCGATTGATCCGCATCCGCAAATCCTCCGCCGTCCAGTTGCCCAAATCCTGCACCATCGCGTCAATCGCCCCGAACAATCCCGGCTTGGTCGCAACACAACGATGCACGGTATGGGTTTTGTCCAGATGCACATGCGGCTCAATCGGCAACGGCAGGATCACCGCCCGCGCTGGCCCCGGCACAGGCGTGATAGTCGCAATGACACCATCCGCCACGGTCAGATCAACCGACTGCCCGTTCAGATAAAGCGAGGAAAACTCAACTTTCACGCCGGATCTCGCTTTCATGCCAGTGCCCCAGAACCCGGCGCGACAACCACGATGTCAAAAAGAAAATCGCGATCCCCAGCATGGAAACCAGCACCAGCGCCGCAAACATCCGCGGGATTTCAGACCGAAACGACGATTCAATGATCCGGCTGGCCAGCCCGGTATTCTGCCCCGCCGCCCCCGCCACAAATTCCGCCACCACCGCTCCGATCAGGCTTAACCCCCCCGCCACTTTCAAAGACGACATGAAATACGGCAGTGCGGACGGCGCCAGCAAATAGCGCAACCGGTGCCACGGCGTGGCCCGGTACAACGTAAACAAATCCCGCAGGTTATGTTCGGCGGATCGCAGCCCCATCACGGTGCCCGACAAAATCGGAAAGAACGCAACGATCCAGGCGCAGATCAGCAACGCCGCAAAGGTGCTGTCGACATAGATCAGGATCAGGGGCGCAATCGCCACCACCGGGGTTACCTGCAAGATCACCGCAAAGGGAAACAGGCTCATCTCCACCACGCGGCTAAGCGCGAACAGCGCCCCCAGCAACACCCCGCCAATGATCGCCAGTGTCAGTGAAAAGAACGTCAGCTTCACCGTAAACCACGCCGACCCCATCAGTGACGGGCCATCTTTGATCAACGTCTGCACAATCAAACTGGGGGCGGGGATCAGGTAATGCGGAACCTGCCAGTACCACACCGCCCATTCCCAAAATCCAATCGCCGCCCCCAAAGTGACCAGCGGCATCACCCAGGACAAAACCCGTTCCCGCCGCGCCCGGACCAGCATACCGGTGTTGATTGGTGCCGCCGCCTCGGGGGCCCGGTCAGTGGTCCCCGCGCCTTCAATGGTCGATGTGATCGACATCCAATGTCTCCTTCAAACAATCCGACACCCGCCGCGCCTCGGCGCTGAACGCATTTGACACCCGCCAATCATCATTGCGCGGCCATGCGGCCTCTATCGTCAGCTCTGCCGCCACCCGCCCCGGACGCGCGGCCATCACCACCACCCGGGTCGATAAATAAACGCTTTCGAACACCGAATGGGTGACAAACACCACCGTCAACCCGTTCGCCGACGCCAGCCGCACCACATCGTTGTTCAGCTTGCTGCGCGTCATCTCATCCAGTGCGGCAAAGGGTTCGTCCATCAACAAAATCCGCGGCTTCGTCACCATCGCCCGCGCAATCGAAACCCGCATTTTCATCCCACCAGACAGCTCGCGCGGATAGGATTTCTCAAACTTTGACAGGCCCACGTCTACCAACGCCGCCCGCACCCGTGGCTCGGCCAGCGCCCGCGCCACCCCCGCCAACCGCAACGGCAAAAAAACGTTCTCAAACACCGTCGACCACGGCATCAACGTGGGTTCCTGAAACACAAACGCCAGATCCTGTTCCGATTTTTCCACAGGCGGCGTAATGCTGATCGTGCCTGATGACACCGGCAGCAGCCCCGCAATCATCTTCAGCGCGGTGGATTTTCCACACCCCGATGGCCCCAGAAGCGTGATGAAATCGCCCTGATGGATCGTCAGGCTCATATCATTCACTGCCAGAACATCGCGCCCAAAGCGGCGCGAAACGCGGGCCATGGTGATGATCGGATCGCCCGTCACGCAAAGGCATCCGGATTGGCCGAAGTATCCAGCCACGTCAGCGGCAAGCGTTGCACCTCGCCCAGCATCGTCACGATCTGGCGCGCTGCATGATCAATAAACGCCCGCCCCTTTTCGGCAGTCGCGGCGGCTGCATTCCCCGCCACCCCTGCCGCGTTCAAATCCTGCATCTGCCAGCCAAGTTTGCCCGCATTGCCCAACCCCAAATGCCGGTTGACCCGCGCCAGTTCTGCGTTGCGCGGCACAAAATCGCGGGCATGTTCCATCCGCACCAAATCCGGGTGCAGCGTCAGCATCATGCTGGTTTCCATATCCCCCGCGTGAATACCGTGCAGCGCCTCGTCCGGTGTCAGCAATCCATCCGGCAGCCCCATGGCAAACCAGTTCGCCGCCACCGCGGTCATCTTATGCTTGATCCGCAAATCCCGCGCCACGATGTCCATCACCGCAATCTGCCCGCCATGTGCGTTCAACATCACCAGTTTGCGCACCCCGGCGGCGGCAACCGAATCCCCGATCTCGGTCCACATCGCCATCAAGGTCTGCGCCGAATGGGTCAGCGTTCCGGGCCAGGCGGAGTGCTCGTTCGATTTGCCAACCGACTGGGTGGGCAGAAAAATCGCCGGGCAATCAGCGGGGATCAACGGCACAACCGCCGCCACCAGCCCGTTCACAATCGCCGTATCGACTGACAATGGCAAATGCGGTCCATGCTGTTCAATTGCCCCCACCGGCAGCACGGCAATCAGCGCTGCCCGGTCCAGTCGCGCGAAATCGCGGGCGGTATAATCGGCCCAGAACCGCTGTTCCAACGTCATGAAATGCCCCCAACGGCGCGCAGCGGTCGCCCCGGCGCAAGCGCCATAATCACCCGCAGGATAGAGTTTCGGTCAATCCCGAAGTGGCGGTAAAGATCGGCCACGGTGCCGGTTTGCCCGAAATGTTCCACGCCCAGGGCAGCCACCCGGTGCCCCTGCACAGAACCTAACCACGATAAAGACGCAGGATGCCCGTCGATCACCGTCACCAGCAGGCAATCACGGGGAATCGGGGCCAACAACGCCTCAACATGGCTGACGCTGACCCGCCCGTTGATCCGCGCGGTTTGCGCCGCCTGCCAGCCCGCATTCAACCGATCTGCCGAGGTGACGGCCAACACCCCCACATCGCGCCGCCCTTCCGCCAAGGCCCCCGCCGCCGCAATCGCCTCGGTGGCCACGGTGCCCTGATAGGCGATCACCACTTCGCAATTCGGCCCCGGTTCGCGCAGCCAATAGGCCCCGTCGATCACACCTTGCCGAATATCATCCAGCGCCCGGCGCGGCTGGTCCAAACTGCGTGTGGACAGCCGCAGATAAACCGACCCACCCCCCGCCTCACGCTGCCAGTCCGCGCCATCGGCGGCGGCGGCATCGCGCTGCATGTAACCAAAGGCCCATTCCATGATGCAGGCCAGCTCATCGGCAAAGGCAGGCTCAAAACTCGCCAGCCCATCCTGCGCCATGCCGATCAGCGGCGTGGCGATGGATTGATGCGCGCCGCCCTCCGGGGCCAAAGACACACCCGATGGGGTTGCCACCAGCAAAAACCGCGCCTCTTGATAACAGGCATAATTCAACGCATCCAAACCGCGCGCGATAAACGGATCATACAGCGTGCCAATCGGCAGCAACCGCTGACCAAACAAGCTGTGCGCCAAGCCCGCCGCCCCCAACAGCAGCATCAGGTTCATCTCGGCGATGCCCAGTTCGATGTGCTGGCCTTCAGGCGAAAACTGCCATTTCTGCGCCGACACCACCTTTTCATCGCGGAACGTGTCGGCCCGGTTTTCACGCGCAAACAACCCCCGCCGATTGACCCAAGGCCCCAGATTGGTCGATACCGTCACATCGGGCGAGGTGGTGACAATCCGCGCCGCCATTGGATGATCAGATTTCGCCAACACATCAAGGATTTTGCCAAACGCCATCTGGGTCGAAATCTCGGCATCCTCGGGCGCCGCAATTGGCGGCACCGGCACCCCCGGCGCAGTCATCTCCCGCGTTCCTGCGGCAAAGAACGGCATCTGCGCCAGCACAGCGTCCAACGCCGCCTCATCCATCCCCAACCCTTCGGCACGGTCCCATTCATGGCCCGCGCGAATCCCCATGCGCGCCTGAAACACCGCCATCTGCGCGGGCGTCATCAACCCCGCATGATTGTCCTTGTGCCCCGCCAAAGGCGTGCCCCACCCCTTGATCGTATAGGCGACAAACACCGTGGGCCGGTCGTGCAAGCCCGCCTGATCAAAGGCCTCGCAGACCGACGCCATGCAATGCCCGCCCAGATTTTCCATCAAAGCGGCCAGCTCATCATCGCCACGCCGCGCCAACAGCGCCGAAACCTCGCCCTGATCGCCGATCTCATCCAGCAGCCGCTTGCGCCACGCCGCCCCGCCCTGAAACGTCAATGCCGCATAAAGCTGGTTCGGGCAGGCGTCGATCCAGCCCTGCAACGCCACCCCGCCCGGTTCGGCAAACGCCGCCCGCTGCAGCGCGCCATATTTCAGCACCACAACGTCCCAGCCAAAGGCGGTAAATATCCCGCCGATCCGGTCAGACAGCCCTTCGCGCACCACGCCATCCAGACTTTGGCGATTGTAATCAATCACCCACCAGCAATTGCGCAGATTGTGCTTCCAGCCCTCTTGCAGGCATTCATAGACATTGCCCTCATCCAGCTCTGCATCGCCCACCAGCGCCACCATGCGGCCCATTGGCCGGGTGCCCCAGCCCCGCGCATGAACATAATCCTGCACCAAACTGGCAAAAGCCGTAATGGCCACGCCCAAACCCACCGAGCCCGTCGAAAAATCGACATCCGCGCTGTCCTTGGTGCGGCTGGGATAAGATTGCACCCCACCAAAGCCACGGAAATTCTGCATCTTGGCCAAGGTCTGGTTGCCCGCCAGATATTGCAGCGCATGAAACACCGGTCCGGCATGCGGTTTCACCGCAACGCGGTCTTGCGGGCGCAAAGCATGGCCATAAAGCGCCGTCATCAGCGTGACCATCGACGCACAAGACGCCTGATGCCCGCCAACTTTCATGCCATCAGACTTGGGCCGCAGATGATTGGCATTGTGGATCATCCACGCCGACAGCCACAGCGCCTTTTGCTCAACCGCGCGCAATTCCGTGATGCTTAACGCCAAGACTCACCCCCCAGTGATACAGACGCAACACCACCAGACTGGCAGGACGCCCGCCGATGTCAAACCATTTGGTTTGTTCAAATGGATAAATCTTGTTCGCCTTGCCCCGCTGGTCAGCAACCCTTAAGATATCGTGCAACAGTACAAACCGGACCATCCCATGACCCAACGCCTTCACCTTGTGTTTGGTGGTGAACTTGTCTCGCCACAGCAAAACGTCTTTCGGGATGTGAACAACATCCATATCGTTGGCATGTTCCCCGATTATGCCACCGCCTTTGCCGCCTGGAAGGCCGAAGCCCAGCGCACCGTCGACAACGCCCATATGCGCTATTTCATTGCCCATATTCACCGCCTGCGCGAAGAGGGCAAAGCCGGATCATCCACCGAAGAGATGGGCGCATAAGCAATTCTATCATGGCACTTTCCATTGGCCGCACCCTTTACAATCTGACTGCACGGCCCCAGATCGGGGCCGATCTGTCGCGCCCGCCCCGTCCTCAGGGCCGGCTGATCTGGCTGCATGCGCCGGATACCAGCTTTGGTCGCGGGATGTCACAACTGGCGCAGCGGCTGATGCAGGAATTAGACACTTGCGTGCTGATCACCTGCCCGCTCTCGCTTGACGGTCTGGACCCGGCGGTCATCCAACAACGCCCCCCGCTGGACGCTGTCGGCGATGCCCGCGCCTTTCTTGATCATTGGCACCCCGAACTGATCCTGATGGCCGGGGGCGAAGTGCGCCCCGCCGTGCTGTTGGACTGCGCGGATCGCAAACTGCCTGTGGTGATGGTGGATGCCCGCGCGCCCTATCTGATCAAGGGACGCGATGGCTGGTATCCCGGTTTGTTGCGCCGCAGCCTGGCGGTATTCCGGCAGGTTCTGGCCGTGGATGAAGCCGCCGCCAAAGCGCTGCGCAAGGCCGGGTCAACCCAGGTGCAAACCACAGGCCGGATGGAAGAACCAAGTGCTGCCCTTGGCTATCACGAACCCGAACGCGCGGTTTTGGCGGGATTGATTGCAACCCGCCCGGTCTGGCTGGCCGCCGATGTGCCAAAGGCAGAAGAAGCCGCCGTGATTGCAGCACACCGGTCCGCCCTGCGCCTGGCCCACCGCTTGCTTTTGATCCTTGTGCCTCAGGATCCGGCCCGCGCCGCGCCGCTTGCCGCCCATATGGAGGCGCAAGAAGGCTGGATGGTCGCCCAACGCGCGCTGGAACAAGAGCCTGAACCCGAAACCGAAGTCTATATCCCCGAAGCTGGCGCCGAATACGGCCTGTGGTATCGGCTGGCTCCGGTGACGTTCATGGGCGGCACCCTGCTGGGCGAGGGGTGCGCGCGCAATCCGATGGAACCTGCGGCCTTGGGGTCTGCGATCCTTTATGGCCCCCGCCCCGGGGTTTATGGCACGATGTTTGGCCGACTGGGGGCGGCGCTGGCGGCACGGGCTGTCGGATCGCCCACCGATCTGGGCGATGCGCTGGCTGATCTTTTGTCGCCCGACCGTGCGGCACGACTGGCCCAGGCGGCCTGGGCCGTGGCGTCTGACGGCGTCGATGTCACGGACCGCGTCGTGGGCCTTGCCCGTCAGATCATCACAGACCAAAAACCCAACGGTCACGGCTGATGCGCCCGCCCGCGTTCTGGGGCAATCCGCCGGATGCGCCGGGCCTTGCGGCACAGCTTCTGGCCCCGCTTGGGGCAGTCTACGCCCGGGCCACCGCACGACGCCTCACCCGACCGGGCTATCGCGCCACCATCCCGGTGATCTGCATCGGCAATCTGAACGCAGGCGGCACTGGCAAAACCCCCACCGCCATCGCCGTGGTGCAACGACTGGCGCTGCGCGGCATCACCGCCCATGTGGTCAGCCGCGGCTATGGCGGCACCCTGATCGGCCCGGTTCTGGTAGACCCCGCGCAACACACAGCCGCCCAAACCGGTGACGAGCCGCTGTTGCTGGCCGCCTTTACCCCCACCATCGTATCGCGCGACCGGGCCGCTGGCGTGCAGTTGGCCGAAGCCTTGGGCGCGAAAGTGGTTGTGCTGGATGATGGGTTTCAAAATCCGTCCGTGATCAAAGACCTGTCGGTGATTGTCGTTGATGCTGAAACCGGTTTCGGCAATGGCCGCTGCCTGCCTGCCGGACCTTTGCGCGAACCGGTGGACGTGGGCCTGAGACGCGCCGATTTCGTGCTGTCGATTGGCGATGCCACAGCACAAACCGCCTTTACCGCACAATGGGGCCAGTCCGTTCACCGGCTGCCGCATCTGACAGGCCACCTTGCCCCCTTGGCCATGGGCATGGATTGGCGCGGCGAACGGGTGCTGGCCTTTGCGGGCATCGGGCGACCCGAAAAGTTTTTCGCCACCCTGCGCGACCAGGGCGCGATCCTGATCCGTGCCGAGGCTTTGGCCGATCACGAACACCTGTCCGAAACCCTGTTGCTGCGGTTGGAACGCGAGGCGCTGGCCAAAGGTGCGCAACTGGTCACAACTGAAAAAGACGCCGCCCGCCTGCCACCCGCCTTCCGCCCCCGCGTGCTAACGCTGGCTGTGCGGTTGGAACTGACGGATTGGTCGGCACTGGATGCGGCGTTGGACCGGCTGCAGATTTGATCGGCGCGCGCGATGGGCACATTCAAATCATTCGGATCGTATCTTTGCCCACCGCCAACATATACCCCCGCCGCGCAATCGTCTTGACCAACAACTCTGATACCAACTGATTGCCCAGCGCGTCGCGCAGCCGTTTCACGCGAGTGGCCCCGGCGGCCTCATCGCAATCCACCGCGTTGCGTCCGGAAATCACGCCCTCAATCTGCGCGCCTGTCAGCACTTCGTCATCCATCCGCGCCTCGGCCAGCACCGACAGCGTTTCAATCGCCGCTTCGGTCAGCGCAAACTCCATGTCGTTGATATACACCGCCCGCGCCTCGCGGCTGATCAGGATTGATGACACCTGAATGCCCGACCGCTGAATCGCCGATATCCGGCGGTTCAACGCAATGATCGTGACCAAAAAGATCAGCGCCGCCAGCAACAGGGCGGTCGCGAACACCAACAACACAAAGATCACCGACCGATAGCTTTGCAGCACCACCGAAAACGACGTGCCCGACTGCGCCAGTATCTCCAAAAGCTTAATTTCGGCCCCGGTGCGCAAATCGTTGTTTTCCACGAACAACCGTTCCACCCGCGCGTTAAAGGCGTTGGCATCGGGCAGGTTCAGAAACAAAAACACGGCCGCACCCAGCAAGATCAGCACAATCGCCGCGATCCCGCCTGCAACCACCCGGTTGCCCGCCCGCAAACTGTCAGTAGCGGAGGAAATACGCGCCGGCACTGTCTTTCCTTTCATCCAGACCTTCGGGGCCAAAGGTGGACAACACCGTCAGCAATGTCCAGCCATCCGCCGCCAGTCTTGGCACCAATTCGGCCTCGGCCCCACCGGTATCACAAGCCGACACTTCGGCCACACCATAGTGCAGGCGCAAGGGATCGTCCTGCTTGGCCTTATAGTCGGCATAGCATTCGGCAGAGGCGGGCATCGCAAGCCCGGCCATAAAGACTGCCGCAAGGGTCAGGCGTTTCATTGAACTGCTCCATATCACAAGGGCACACCTTCAGACGGGGCCCTGTTTGACGAACTCACCCTGCGCGCAAGTGCTGTGATATTCAATATCCAAGCCAGTTTAGGGCGGGGTTTGCCGACTGTTATCGCATATCAACGCGGCGTTATTGCTTGGCCAAACCGCGATAGGCCACAGTTTGGGCATCAGATCGTCACCCTTTGGCGATGCCCCCCAAAGTCCACCCAAACCCCGATGGAGGCCCCAATGTCCACGATGATTTTTGCATCCGAAACCATGGCAGAAACCCATTTCGCCTTGCGCAACACCGCAAAAACCCCTGTCACCGCCGCCGCCCGCAGCCCGCTGAAGCGGTTGATGTCCGGCATGACCGCGCTTGCCGTGGCAGGATCGCTTGTGTTGGCCTCGGCGCTGCCTTCGCATGCCGATCGTCGCGGCGATAACATGGCCAAGGCGCTGGCAGCGGCCATCGTGCTGGGCCTGATCGTGAACAACGCCAACAAAAACAAAAACAAACCCAAGCCCACTCCCATCCCCGCGCCAAAGCCCCTACCGGTGAAACAACCCCGCGTGCCGGCCATCTGCGCCATAGAAATCGACAGCGATGACGGTTCTCCCGTCACGGTCTTTTCCGAAATCTGCCTGCGCGACGAAGGCTTTGACTACCGCCTGCCCGATTGCGCGCGGTCCGTTCGCATCTATGGCCAACGCGACCGGATCTATTCCGCCCAGTGCCTGCGTGACGCCGGATTCCGCGTGAACGCTTACTGATGCGGGGTAAGGTTTGACAACGCAAATACCTTACCCTTTGCCCGGGACCGCATCTGACAGCTTTGCAGTGCAAAGCTGGGCGGTCCCTTGCCCAAAGGCGCAAGCCGTCGGGCAACGGCGGTAGGGCTGGGGCCGGCTTGTGTAAATCAGGCCGCGTCTGGCTGGGGTGGGCGCGGATACGCGCCCACCCAGGGGCAGGCGGGCGCGGCCTGATTTGACGCGTGTCAAATCCGGCAGGAAAGACTGAAGTTCATGGGAAGGGATCAGACTTTGTTTTCTGTCAGGGTTCGCCCCATCCCAAAAGGTTAGAGACTCATCGGGCCCAAAGTCCCCCAACTGCACAAAACGGGCCCGATCTTGGGGGCGAGAAGGCTATGTCCCTCGCCCCCCTTTTTATGCGCCGTGCTTCGCGCTACTGATTTCCCCATGACCAAACCATCCGCCGACTTCAGCTATGAACGTGCCGCCGCCGCCCGTGGCCATGCCCTTATTGCTGGCGTCGATGAGGTGGGTCGTGGCCCGCTTGCAGGGCCTGTCACCGCCGCCGCCGTGATCCTGAACCCAGATGATATCCCGCCGGGCCTTGCCGACAGCAAAACCCTGACTGCCGCCCGCCGCGAACGGCTTTACGATCTGATCATGGCGCGGGCGCAAACCTGCATCGCCCACGCCACCGTTGCGGAAATAGATCAGCTGAACATCCTGCGCGCCAGCCATCTGGCCATAGAACGCGCGGTGGCAGGGCTGCCAAACCCGCCCGCGCATATGCTGATCGACGGCAATCTGATCCCCACCGGGTTGCAGGGCCGCGCGACGGCAATCGTCAAGGGCGACGCAGTTTGCCTGTCCATCGCTGCCGCATCCATCATCGCCAAAGTCACGCGCGACCGGATCATGGTGGATTTGGCGCAACAATACCCCGGCTATGGCTGGGAGCAGAACGCCGGATACCCGACAAAACTGCATCAGCTGGCGCTCCTAAATTTGGGGGTCACCCCTTGGCATAGGCGTTCGTTCAAACCCGTACACAATATGTTGTATCAAGATAAATCTGTAACCCCTTGATTCAATAAAGAATTTGACGGCGAATCATCTTTGACTCATGCTGACACGCAACAAACGGCGCGAAAGTCGTGGGGCAGAGGCATATAAATGACGATCAAAACCAAACCAGCATTGGGGGCAACCCTGCCGCTGAACCAAATTCTTGCGGGCGATTGTATAGAATTGATGAACGCCCTGCCCGCAGGCAGCATCGACCTGATTTTCGCTGATCCCCCTTACAATCTGCAATTGAAAGGCGATCTGCATCGCCCCGACAATTCCAAGGTGGACGCGGTGGATGATCATTGGGATCAGTTCTCCAGCTTTGCCGCCTATGACAAATTCACCAAAGATTGGCTGGCGGCGGCCAAACGCCTCCTGAAACCCAACGGCGCGATCTGGGTGATTGGCAGCTATCATAACATCTTTCGCGTCGGTTCAGTTCTGCAAGACCAAGGGTTCTGGTTACTGAACGACGTGATCTGGCGCAAATCGAACCCGATGCCAAACTTTCGTGGCAAACGCCTGACCAACGCGCATGAAACCCTGATCTGGGCCAGCCGCGATGAAGACAGCAAATACACCTTCAACTATGAGGCGCTGAAAGAGCTGAATGATGGCGTGCAGATGCGATCTGATTGGGTTTTGCCGATTTGCACCGGGCATGAACGGCTAAAGGATGAAAACGGCGACAAGGCCCATCCCACCCAAAAACCGGAAAGCCTTTTGCACCGCCTGTTGATCGCCACCACCAATCCCGGCGATGTCGTGCTGGACCCGTTCTTTGGCACCGGCACCACCGGGGCTGTCGCCAAAATGCTGGGCCGCGATTTCATCGGCATCGAACGCGAAGAGGCCTACCGCGCCGCCGCCCACGCCCGTATTGACCGCGTCCGCCGCTTTGATGCCTCGGCCCTGGAAACCACCGGATCGAAACGCTCTGAACCCCGCGTGCCCTTTGGCCAGGTTGTGGAACGCGGCATGCTGCGCCCCGGCGAGGAACTGTTTTCCATCGGCAACCGCCACAGCGCCAAAGTGCGCGCCGACGGCACCCTGATCGGGGCCGACGTGAAAGGATCAATCCACCAAGTCGGCGCCCATATGGAGGGTGCTCCGTCGTGCAACGGCTGGACCTACTGGCACTTCAAACGCGATGGCAAGATGATCCCCATCGACATTCTGCGCCAACAAATCCGCGCCGAGATGGAGGCCGATCAGGCAGGCCGCCCGCACTGATCACTTAACACACACGAGTTTACGCCGTGCCATGGTCCGCCTCATGGCACCCCTGCCCCGCCCTGTTCGCACGGCGGGGCTTTTTTATTCAAAACCATCGCGGTCAGCAGAGTTTGGCCTTGGCCCCGTCCCAAAAACCCTGGCCGTCTGTCACCCCCCACCCGGCACCGGAGTCTGCGCCTTATTATACGGCCGCCAATCGGTGATATCGGGATAATAGGTTGCGCGCCACGCCTTCACCCGCGGATTCATCACCAGCTTGAACAGCGGCGGCACCATCGCGGCCATCGTCATCACCGGATAGCCGTAAGGCAGTTGCGGCGCATCCGCCTCGGAATGGGTCTGCAGCAGCGGAAAGCGGCGGTCGGGTTTGTAATGGTGGTCCGAATGGCGCTGCAAGTTGATCAGCAACCAGTTTGATGCCCGATGCGACGCGTTCCACGAATGGCGCGGCAGCACATGCTCATATTTACCACCGCCCAGATGACGGCGCGTCAGCCCGTAATGTTCGATGTAATTCACCAACTCCAACTGCCAGATCGCCACCGCCGCCTGAAACAGAAACAGGAACAGCCCGATCCAACCGCCCAACAGCAGTGCCAGCGCCAAAAACCCCGCCTGCAGTGCCGCGTACCGCCAATAAGGGTTAGACCAATGCAGGGCAGGCATGTTCCGCCGCGCCAGCATCGCCACTTCGGCCTTCCATGCTGATTTATGGCATTGCACCAGAACCCGCGGAAAAAACCGCTGAAAGCCTTCGTTATACCGCGCCGTCACCGGATCGCGCGGGGTGCCGATATACAGATGATGCACCCGCAGATGTTCAGACCGGAAATGTGAATACAGAACAGATGCCAGCAACAGATCCGCCATCCAGCGTTCGACCACCGGCTTTTGATGCATCAGTTCATGGCTGTAGTTGATCCCGATGGTGCCCGAAACGATGCCCATGCCGAAAAACAGCATGATCTTTTCCAACGCCCCCAAATGCGCGGCCTGCGGCACATACCACAGCATCCAGACCAACAGCGCAAACTGCACCGGAAACCAGATCAGCGTAATCATGCGATACCAGTACAGGCCTGCATCCGGCGTGTTGGGGTCAGAGTTCGCCTTGTCCAACCCGGTCACAGCATCCAGCAGCGTGAACAACCCCCACGAACACAGCGGCATCAGCAACACCGCCCAGCCGCCAACCAGCGCCCCCGTAACCGCCACGGGCACCAGCGCCAACGACAGCCAGAACGGCAACACATTGGGCAGGCTGGCGGTTTTTGGGGTGATGGTTTCGGTCATCCGGGCCTCGCTTGTTTTCCTGAGCATAGCGCATCTGAAAATTCACTCAACGCGACTAACAGCCACGCAACGTAAGGTCATAGGCCTTGCGCATCACCGTTGGCAAATCACTTGGGCGGAAATTGGCCACCGCGATGTATTCCCCCCGCACCGGATTCGCCGAAACCTGTGCGCCAAACACCTGCAGGATCAGGTGAAAATGCGTGAACGTATGGCGCACCTCGCCCAACACCTGCCAATCCGCAGCCATCGGCGCCCCCCCCCCGGCACCATCCCACCCATCGCCCAAAAACCCCA
>JAYUHO010000090.1:0-16222 GCA_043766915.1 Cypionkella sp. | reverse complement strand
ACGTGTCGTCGCGCATCCCCTATATGTTCGCCATTTCGCGGTTCAGCCATTACCTTAAAGTGATGGTCCGCGATATGATCGGGTCGACCAAAGAGCGTGAGCAATTGCAACGCGAATTGAGCAGCTGGATCATGGGTTATGTGCACGGCTCGCCGTCTACTGCCTCGGAGGCTGAAAAGGCGCGCTTGCCGTTGTCAGCCGCGCGTGTCGAGGTTGTTGAAGACCCAGAGAACCCCGGCTATTACATGGGCAAGTTCTTTTTACGGCCCCATTTCCAGCTGGAAGGAATGGATATCGGCATGTCATTGGTGTCGAAACTTCCGGGTGGCAAGTGATCTTACCGACCTGCCCTGCAATCCCGTAGGGCGGAAATGAATTTGAAAGGATACGACTATGGCTGTTGATATGTTTATGGAAATCGACACAATTGTGGGCGAAACCAAAGACGCTACATTCAAAACCAAGAACGCAATGGATGTGCTGGCCTGGAGCTGGGGCATGTCGAACTCTGGCAATGCTCATTCCGGTGGCGGTATGGGTGCTGGCGTGGTGAATGTGCAGGACGTGAGCTTTACCAAATATATGGAAAAGTCATCGCCCATCCTGATGCAGGCGGTTTGTACCGGCAAGCATTTCACCAAAGCAACACTGTCGGCGCGCAAAGCCGGTGACAAGCCGATGATCTATTATGTGATCACCATGGAAGACGTCTTGATCACCTCGATCTCGACTGGTGGCAGCGGCGGCGAAGACCGGTTCACCGAAAATGTGACGTTGAATTTCGCAAAATTCAAAGTCGATTACTTCCCACAAAAGCAAGACGGCACCGCAGATGCGGTTGTTCCGATGAACTACGACATTGCCGGCAAACAAAAAGTCTGACCTGCCGGAACGGCTTTGAAACAGGTGTGGGCGCGGATGTGCCCATGCCATCCAAACGGTCGGCTGCACGGCCTAAGCAGATTTCGTCCATCGGAACCCCCGGAATATAGATGAAACAGCGCAGCGTCGGTTTTTTCCAAGTCTCCCTGATGAACGTCTTTCGGCAGGCGGCGCAACAGCGTGATGCCAAGTCGGAAAAAACCATTGTGGCCGAGGATGGCGGCCGCGTCCTGAACGCCCGCACCGTGGAACGCCGCGACGGGGCCAGCCAGGAAACCCTGAAATCCCACCTTGCCCAGGATTTGGCCAGCCTGATGGGCACGATCAACCTTGAGTCCGTCGAATCTTTGGACGGGTTGGATCATGTCCGCAATTCCATCCTGAACTATGGCCTGCAAGATATGAGCAGCCTGACCACCGAAAGTTTCCATACCGCCAAAGTGATCAAAGACATGCGGGTGGCGCTGTTGGCGAATGAGCCGCGGTTGATCGAAGAAACGCTGGATATCAAGTTTCGCAAAAACACAGCAGATGCGCAGCAGCGGATAGCTTTTGATATCAAGGCCGAAATGTCGGCGCGACCGATGGATGTGCCGATGGAGTTTGTTGCCGAAATTGACGCTGGGGCCGGCAAAGTGTCGATGACCGATGTGGTGTTGCGCTGATGGATCGCGGTTTTCTGGAGGCCTATAACCGCGAGTTGGCGTTGCTGTATGAAGGGGCGAAAGAGTTTGCCGAAGATTATCCCGGTATCGCGGAACGTCTGGGCGGGCTGACGCAAGACAATCTTGATCCGGCGGTGGCGGGATTGTTGGAGGGTGCAGCCTTTATGGCCGCCCGCGTGCAGCTGAAACTGGATACCGAGTTCGAGACGTTCACGTCCGAGATGCTGGATCAGTTGCTGCCAAATTTCATGGCCCCCACGCCCAGCACGATTTTGGTGCAGGCCGAACCGGTGTATGGCGACGATGATATGGACAAGGGCAAAGTGTTTGCGCCGGGATCCTATCTGGACGCGCGCTATGTCGACCGGGATCAGCGGATTTCATGCCGCTTTCGCCTGTCTGCCCCGCTTGAGGTGTGGCCCCTACGATTGTCGGCGGCGCGGTTTGTAACCGGGCCAACCGTGTTTCAGTCGATGGGGTTGGAGGTGGACGCGCGGACTGCGGGCGGTCTGATCTTGTCGTTCCTGCGCCCGGTGTCGGCTGCGGAAAAGGACAAACCCGGCAAGCCTGTTGCGGGCATCAAGGCCGACAATCTGACCGTTCATCTGGTGGGCGAGCAAAGCGAAAACATCGCTATCTACGAACATATGTTCACCAATGTGACCCGTGCGACGATCCGCTATCTGGATGCGCGCGGCGATCCGGCGTTTTTGCGGTTGGACCCGGATTTTCTGGAGCAGATCGGCTTTGGCGAAGAGGAGGCGATCTTTGCTGAAGACACCCGGGTGTTCCGTGGTTTTAGCCTGCTGCGCGAATTCTTCCTGTTTCCACAGAAATTTCTGGGGTTCCGGCTGCAGGGCCTGCGCAAACGGTTTCCGCTGATCAAATCATCGGGCTTTGACGTGATGATCGAGATGGACGCGGTGCGCCCCAATCTGGTGGCGCGGGTGAATGCCGATCACTTCAGGCTGTTTGCTGCCCCTGCCGTGAACCTGTTTGAAGACAACTGCAGCGCCGTCAAACTGGACAGTCTGCGGCATGAATATCTGGTGTCATCGGATTCAAGCCCCGCGACACATTACGAAGTGCACCGTATCCGCGAGGTTTTTGCGTTTTACACGGGCGTGCAAACCAAGATCCCCGTGCATCCGTTATATGGCTTGCCTGCCGACGTGATGCAGCCGCGTGAGGCCTTGTATTTCACCGCCAAACAACGCCCACGCCGCAAAGGCGCCAAAGAAAAACGGTTTGGCCAGACCCAAGGTTACACGGGCAGCGAAACCTTCATTTCGATTTACGAGCCGGGGCATCTGGACAGTGAAGAGCGGGTCAAGCGGCTGCAGATAAAACTGCTGTGTTCAAACCGGCATTTGCCGCAGTATCTGCCGATTGCCCAAGGCGGAGCTGATTTTCGTCTGAACGACGATACGTCTTTGCCGTTGCGCTGTATTGCCGGGCCGACGGTGCCACGCGAAAGCGTGCTGGAATTGGAACGCAATGCACCGCACCGGATGAATTCCGGGCCGGTGCATTGGCGATTGATCAGCTTTTTGTCGTTGAACTTTTTGGGGTTAGACAATCGCGGCAGCAAAGATGCCGCCGCTGGATTGCGGGAATTGCTGATGCTGTTTACCGATGTGTCAAGCCAGGTCAGTGAACGACAGTTGCAGGGGTTAAAATCTGTTACCAGCCGCCCCGTCGTGCGAACCATTCGGCGCGCGGGCGGCTATCATGCGGCGCGCGGAACCGAAGTGACGCTGAAATTCGATGAACGGGCGTTTGAGGGATCGGGGGTTTTTCTGATTGGGGCGATCCTAGATCGGTTCTTGTCGGAATATGCCTCGGTCAACAGCTTTACCCAGGTTGTGGTGCTGACAGATCAGCGGGGCATAGTGAAAACCTGGCCACCGCGCACCGGGCAAGGGGCCTTGATATGACGCGGGCGGCCGGGAAAAAACCTTCGGAACGCCGGGCTGCCCTGATGGCGCGCCCCGCCGATTTTGGATTTTTCTCGCTGTTGCGTGAGATAGAGCGCGCCAATCCCAAGCTGCCTCGGATCGGGCGAAACCAGACCATGCGCGAAGAGGCCGTGCGACTGGGACAAGAACCGTTTCAGGCTTTCCCCGATGCCAATGTCACGCAGGTGCAGGACCGTGACGGCGGCAAACTGCGGGTGCGATCGGCGTTTTTGGGGTATTTTGGCCCCCAGGGCCCGTTGCCGCTGAACACAACGGCGGAGGTCGAGCAGTGGTATCGCTTTGGGGATGATGCCTTTGTGCGACTGGCAGATATCTTTACCAATCGGTTTCAGCAAATGTTCTTTCGGGCGTGGTCAGATGCGCGCGGCATTTGCCAGTTTGATCACCCCACCGATGACCGTTTTCAGGTCTATGTCGGTGCGCCCATTGGGGGTGCATCGGCGGCGCTGCGGGATCGGGGCAAAGTGCCCGATATGGCGCGCCTGCCATTGGTGGGCATTGCCGCAGCGCGGATCAAAAGCCCCGTACGGTTGCGGCAAATTCTGGAAACGATTTGTGGTGTGACGATTACGATTGAAGAGAACATTCCGGTTTGGCTGCCGTTTGAGACCAGCGATATGTCGCGGCTGGGGGCAAAGGGCAGCTCACTTGGCCGGGATTGTCGGCTGGGCAGCCGGGTGCAAAGCGTGAATGAAAAGATCAGGGTGAGCGTGCGAACAGAAAGCCTTGCAGAATATCAAAGCTTTCTGCCCGGTGCGGCCAATTTTATCCGCCTGACAGAGCTGTTGTTCTGGTATCTTGGCCATGAAATCGAAGTGGATATTGCGCCGTCGCTGCCTGCCGATCAGATCATCGGCATGTCGTTGGGCAAAGGTGGCGCGTTGGGCTGGACGGGCTGGATGGCACCACCGCCCGCCACACCGGGAACCTATCGCAGCGACGCGGTTTTTTCGTCAGAGCGTAAGGCAAGTTAAGTTTGAATAAGTCGTTTAAGACATTGAAAAGGACCAGGGACAGATGAGCGATATCAGCATTGAAACCGTAGCGGGCAAGTTGAACCGTGTAGGGTATGACGCGTTTGTAAAATCCATGCGGCATGCCAAAAATGAGGGCAACCGTAACGTTGAGTTGTCGCATTGGATGTTCCACATCGCGGCAAATCCCAAATCTGACTTGTCGATGACGCTGCAGCACTTCAAGCTGGACCGCGCACAGTTGGTAAAAGATCTGGGCAACGTGATCGACAGTTTCAAAAAGAACGCCACCGAAATGCCCGCCATTTCCGAGGCGCTGACCACGATGATGGATCACGGCTGGCGCTATGCGACCTTGATGTTTGCCGAGGCGCAAATTCGCACCGGCCATGTTCTGGTCGCGGTGCTGAAAGATAAAGAAACCCGCGCGAAGCTGGCGCAGATTTCCAAGGTTTTCAATGAAATCAATGTTGAAACCCTGATCAACGAAGCACGGTCGGCGTGGAAAGACAGCGATGAAGAAGACATGCGCCCGATGGATGGCACCGGTGTGGGCCGCGCTGCGGGGGGCGGTGCGGCGGCTGGCGGTGGGGTGGGCGGCACCACGGCATTGGCGCGGTTTGCGGTGGATATGACGGAAGTCGCCGCCAGCGGCAAGATGGACCCGATTGTCGGCCGTGATGAGGAAATTCGCCAGATCATCGACATTCTGCTGCGGCGTCGGCAAAACAACCCGATCCTGACGGGTGAGGCGGGGGTGGGGAAAACCGCCGTGGTCGAAGGCTTTGCACAACGACTTGCTTCGGGCGATGTGCCGCCGAAATTGCAGGGCAACAAGCTGTTCATGCTTGATCTTGGGCTTTTGCAGGCCGGGGCCAGCATGAAGGGCGAATTTGAACAACGCCTGCGGTCAGTAATTGACGAGGTGCAGGCCAGTCCAACGCCAATCATCCTGTTCATCGACGAAATTCATACGCTGATGGGCGCAGGCGGGGCGGCGGGCACGGGTGATGCCGCGAACCTGCTCAAGCCCGCTTTGGCGCGGGGTACGTTGCGCACGGTAGGTGCTACCACCTGGATGGAATACGCCAAGTATTTCGAAAAAGACCCGGCGATGACGCGGCGGTTTCAACCCATCACGATTGATGAGCCGTCGGTGGACCGCGCCTGTTACATGCTGCGCGGCATTCTGGGACCGATGGAAGCGCACCATAATGTGCGGATATCGGATGAGGCGATTGTGGCGGCGGTGAACCTGTCGTCGCGCTATATCCCCTCGCGGCAATTGCCGGACAAGGCGGTGTCGCTGCTGGATACGGCTTGCGCGCGGGTGGCGATCAGCCAATCGACCACGCCTGCCAGCATTCAAGACAGTAAGGCGACGATTGCGAGTTTGGAAACTGAATTGGCCGCAAAGGAACGTCAGGCCGATCTGGGGGAAGATGCGGGCGGGCGGGTGGCGGAAATTCACGAGGCGCTAGAGAAAGAGCGGATACATCTGACAGCCCTCGAAGCGGACTATGCCGAAGAAAAAGCGATGGTGGACCGGCTGTTGGGCATCTGGAAAAAGATGGCTGGCGGCGAGATCAAGATCGCCGTGCCCGAAGGTGAAGCGGCGGCTGAGGATGCTGCCGAGGATGCCGAAACGCTGCGCCCGCAGGCCATGGAAAGTGTGCGGCAACTGCAGGCGCGCGACGCCGATCAGCGCAAGATTTATGCCCATGTTGATGCGCAGGTTGTGGCAGCGGTGATTTCCGATTGGACTGGGATTCCGGCTGGCAAAATGGTGTCGGATGAATTGAAGTCGATCCTGATGCTGGGGGATCGGTTGAAGGAGCGGGTGATCGGGCAGGATCACGGCTTGGAAATGATCGCCAAGCGGATTGAAACGGCATCGGCGAAACTGTCGAACCCGAACAAACCGATTGGGGTGTTCATGCTGTGCGGCCCATCGGGCGTTGGTAAAACCGAAACCGCGCTGGCCTTGGCCGAGGCGGTTTATGGCGGTGAGCAGAATATCATCACCATCAACATGTCAGAATTCCAGGAGGCGCATACGGTCAGCCTGCTGAAAGGTGCGCCCCCCGGCTATGTCGGTTATGGCGAAGGCGGGCGGCTGACCGAAGCGGTGCGGCGCAAACCCTATTCAGTGGTGCTGCTGGACGAGATCGAAAAGGCGCATTCCGATGTACACGAGCTGTTTTTTCAGGTGTTCGACAAGGGCATTATGGAAGATGGCTCGGGTCGGTCAATCAACTTTAAGAACACGTTGATCTTGCTGACGTCAAACGTCGGCACCGAAGTGATCATGGATATGGCGGAAAAGGGTGAAACCCGTCCCGATGTGGATGATCTGTCAGAGGCGATGAAGCCATATCTTACCCGCGTGTTCCCGCCAGCCCTTTTGGGCCGGATCGTCACGATCCCGTATTTTCCGCTGTCAGCCGAGGTTTTGTCAGGCATCGTAAAGCTGAAACTGAAGGCGATTGTGCGGCGGATGAAGGAAAACCACGGCGCGATAATGACCGTTTCGCCCGAAGTGATGACGTTCATTGTCGATCAGTGCAAAGATCCGGATTCGGGTGGCCGTATGGTGGATAACATCATCAGCAACTCAATCCTGCCCGATCTGTCGCGTGAGGTTCTGTCGCGCATGGTGGCCCAGACCGATATGAAGGGCGTCGAGGTTGTGATGAAAGAGGGCAAAATCGGTTACGATTTCAGCTAGGGCGGGTTGCAAGCATGTCGAATTTTGAATGGAGTACCTGGTAAACGGAAGATCAGATCTTCACACCCAGCAACACTTCGATCACCTTCTGATAGGCCAAAACTTCGGGTGGGATCACCACGGCGGCGGGTAGGGAACCGCCGCCTTTGCGGTTCATCTTCAGCTCTGCCCAGTCCTTTAGGTAGAAAATCGTCCGCCCTGCCAGGAATGGATTGGCTTTGATAACGCTTGCGCCCATCACATCGGCGACCAGTTGGTCATCTTGGGCACTCAGCGCCATATTCGCACCTTCGGCCCCCAGGAAGTGGCACAGATACAGCCGACCTGCGGTGATCTCGTGGCCACGCGCGCGAAGATAAGATTCGCCTTCGCGTGCCAAAGCCGTGATCATTTCGCGGCTGATCGTGGGGTCATTTCGCAGTGCCAAAAGGGCGTCTTTGTCCATCGTGCTGGCAAGATCGGGGCGATATTGCTGCATCATGCGCAACCATGTGCTGGAGATGAACTGACCTAACCCGGTGGCGCTGGACAGCGGATTTTTGGCATCCGCTTTGCCACCGGATTCGACCCGAATGATCTGATCGACCAGGATATCAACCGCCGACCCGCCACCGCTGGCCACAACCGCCCCGCCTGCGGACAAGGGATCAACGGCTTCACCAGCCTCATACAGTTCAAAATGCAAATGCGGCCCGGTCGAACGGCCCGAGGTGCCGATATAGCCGATTAAATCACCAGCCTTTACCGGCTGTCCTGCCCTTAATCCGTCGGCAAAAGCGCTGAGATGCGCATAGCGGGTTTCGTTTCCCCCGGGATGAGAGATCTTTATCAGGTTGCCGTATGCGCCGGCGTCGCCTGCCGACAAGATCGTACCATCAAAGGCGGCCACCACAGGAGTGCCAATCGGGGCCGCCCAATCGGTGCCTTTGTGCAGTTTTGGGACTTTTAGGATAGGGTGCATGCGGGGTCCGAACCGCGATGTCAGAACGCCTTTTGCGGGGGTGACAAAACCTGCCCGCAGAGTGACACCACCGCCACCGGATGCCGCGGCGGCCCCCCCGTCGGCCCCCTGGCCATAGCAAGCGTAATCCTCTTTTCCCGCCACCTTAAAGACGTTGCATTCCAGCAACTTCCCCTCACCCTTGATCGACGCATAAAGCACCTGACCGGGGCCAGAGCCGTCGCTGCCCGGCTCACGCGAATAGAGCAGGGTCATTTTATCGCCCGGGGCGGCAAAGCTTTCCAAATCAAAAGATTGGCTCATCAACACGATGGTTTCAGCAACCACCGCCGATGGTACGCCATTGCGGATCGCCGCCGAATAAAACGCATCCAGCATCCGAAATTTCCGCCCCGTAACAACTGCTTCTTCGACCTTGCCATCGGCCAGCGAGAACAGGTCCTGATCGACCCACGGATCGGCAGACGTTACCACAGCACCTGTATCATCAATTGCAACGCTGCCAAAAAATGTATCGGCGGTGACCAATGTCAGCTGAACGGGAACTTGCAGGTTTTTGCGCTGGGCAGACCGCATGGCCAGAACATAGCCATTTTCCAACGTTCCCAAGGCGGGGATCAACAGCAACGCAGCTTCGGCAAACCTTTTCGATGCCTCTGCATCCATACCATTTTCAGCCATCAGGGCGGCCAGATCGCCTTTTGTCTTAAGTCGCAGGATCACGTCTTCATAGGGGCGTTTGCGCTGGCCTTCGGGCAAGATGAAATTCAAGCTGGTGGTGTCTTCAATCTTGGTTTTGGTATAGGTGTCAGGGGCTGCGGTTGCTGAACCGTCAAGACTTTCTCCCCAACTTGAATTGTCGCCTTCAACGACAATCGTCTCTGTTAACGCAGGGGTCGGATCTTCTTGAACAACCGGTTTGGCGGGTATGCCGGGCGCGGCGCGTTGTGCTTGAAAAAACGCAAAATCTTCGCGGCTTGACGGGATGGTGGTGATCAGGCGCTCTTCGCCGGTGATCAAATCATCCGTTAGCAAAGACAGCTCTGATGACACCCGGCCAGCGGAAATATCCAACGGACGCAATATTTTACGGGTTTTTTCGGCTGCGGCACTGGTGTCAAACAGCAACAACATCGGGTCGCCGGCCAAATCAACAAAGGCGGTTGCATAAGAAACGGCTGCCGCATCTGAGGTGTCATCAGCGCTGGCTTCTTGCGATGAATCGTCCACGGCAGACGTGCCGAACGACATGATCCCGCCCAGATACAATCCCAGAACGACCGCCCCAAGGGTTAATCCGCCACCCCCAAAAATCAGCGTCGGGATAAGCCAGGTCTTGCGACGGCGGCTGACGGCACTTTGACGAGCGGCTTTAAAGCGGGGGTCGATTTCCATATCGAACGGCCACTCGTCTTAAAAAGACCCGGTGATCCCAATGGTGCCCTTGGTGATCCGAGTCTTGGCAGTTTCTTGCTTTTTGCCAGTTTTCTTTTTGGATTTGATGTCGACCTTGCCAACGCTATCGGCTTTGGTCGAGGCATCCGCCGTCACCGTCCGCTTACCGGTTTTGACGGCTGATTTGGCGACGCGTGCGGCGCAGACCACTTTGGGTTCGTCCGACAGGCGGGTGAACAGACTGTCGGTTGGTTCCAAAGTTTCAGGCACGGTTTTCTTAGCCAGGAAATAGCTGGTCAAGGCGGTGCGCGATCCTTTGCCCCATGATCCATCGACCGCCATCTGGTAGCAGCCCACCCGCTTTAGCTGTGTCTGGACGGCACGCGCCAGATCTTCGGGTGCGACCGTCAGGATCGCCTCTTCCTCGGCCAGCCGCGGATCAATGGCGGCCAAGAGGGCGCGATTGGCTTCGGTGTCGGGTTTGATCAAGCGGCCAGAAAGACGCATCCGGGTGATGGTTACGTCGTTGATTGAAATATCACGGGTGTCCCAATCCAACGCAGCAAGACGGATCGGCGCGGTGGACTCCTCTTCGGCAGTCGCTATTTGCGAGATATCTTCGTCGCTGATCTGACCAAGAACAACATCACTTTCAACCGAGTCAAACTCGGGCATCGCGTCACCGTCAATTATCGGGTCAAGCGCGACAACCGCTGCCGGGCCAATGTCATCTGCAGCGGCACTGAGAAACGTCGTTTCACCCGCAACTTCTTCCAAATTCGCTTCGGCCAAGGCAATGGCGGCATCCGCGATCGCCAAAGAGGATTCATCAAAACCGGATTCGGCCAAAAGAGCGAGGAATTTGGTGCGGTCTTCCGGTGAAAGTTCTGCCAGCAATTCATAGTCGGCTTCACTCAGTTCTTGCTTGCTCACCTCGACCGGAGGCACAAAATAGAACTGCTCGCTCAGGCTGGACTGATCCCAAGGCACTTGCTTGCGCAGCGTTGCATTTTCCACATCGTTGCGAACCTCGATCATCATGTCAGAGATTGAAATGCCTTGCGTTTCGATATGCTTCAGCAGCGCCGCCGTAAACGGGCTGTTGTGCGCGCCGCTGATCCCGTCGATTGTCACCGCGCCCGGGGCTGTCGAGAACGCGACGAAGGTTCCAACGCCGGTTTGGACCCGCGCCAGACCATCGGTGGCTGCCCCCGATCCGCGGACCGACGCGGGCAGCGGATCATTGCGGCAGGCGTCCAGAAAGATCAGCGTCTGGCGCGAGCGACTTTGCAGCCGGGCGATGATGCCATCAAGGCTCCAGGATTCTTCTTTGGCGGATTCACGGCTGGCCAGTTTGGCGGTGACGGGCACCAGATAGTTGACACCACTCATCTGAAACGCATGGCCAGAATAAAAGAACACGGCACTGTCGGCAGTTTCAGCCTGAACGATGAATCTGTCCAACTCTTCCCACAAGGATTTCCCCCCCGCGTTCGTCAGCAGCGTCACCTTAAAGTCAAGCCGCGTCAGGGCGTCGGCGATGGCTGCCGCATCGTTGGTTGGATTTGCCAGATCGGGCGCCACATCATAGTTGGCGTTGCCAACAACCAGCGCCAGACGTTCGGCAAGTGCAGGTGCTGCAACCCAAAACATCGCGACCGCAGCCACCATCAGGCGCGCCATCACGATTTTCCAAATATGCCAGACCGGATTGGCGATCATAAAAGGCCCTGCAAAGGTGTTTATCTAACGACAGAAAATGCAACAACAAACGCATCATCCAAAATATACCGCAGATATAGGTTTCTGGCTAGTGTTACCTGCGGTGCTAAGGGGTCACTGGACAGCCGCCAGAAACAGCGTCCACCGTTGGGTTTTTTCAGTATCCACTTCGATGAAACCAGCGGATATCTTGCCACGGCTCCAGCAATCCGTGATCCCGGCAATCTGAAATTTGGACGGTGCGATGCACATCTGGGTTGTGCCTGTCATGATGGGCTGGCCAAACACATCCTGCGCATAAATGTAGATATAGCGGCTGACCAGTTCATCCTTGATCACATTGGCACATTGATTCGGGCCAATCGTCCACCAGCCTTCCGTGCGAAATTCATCATTTATCGCCTGGCCAATTGCCACGTTTACAACGTCAAACGACTGATTGCAGACAGCAAACTCGGCTGCGGCGGGGGTGGCAGTGCCAGAAATAAGCCACAAAGCCCCACAAACTGGGGCGAAAATCTGGCGAAGGGTTCGGCGGAAACTGGCCATTCTCCCATTATAGTGACTTGAAAGCCACCATGGAAGGCCCCAGGGTTCTGTGCAGCGTTCGACCTGTGATTGAACGGCTGTTTGTGTTAGTTTTACGATGGTAGGGGATCACGGCCCAACGACTTTGGGCCTAAGCAGGATTGAGCAATGCAGTTCAAATATATTGGCCTTGTGCCCGTTTTCGCGTTGATGGCCTCAACCGCACTTGCGGCTGGATCCGATGACAACGCAAATACCAACGGCCTGACATTGGTTGACGCGCGCTGTGCAAGCGGTGACGATCTGGCAACCATTTTCATGCCTCCTTGCGGAAAGGCCCAGAACAATCAGCGCGTGGCGTCATCTGCCAAGGCGTTGAAGGCTGACCGGGGCGTTGCACGCACCAAAAAACTGACAGAGATGCCTTGGCAGATCGGTATCTTTCAATAAGCAGCGCTCCTTCCTGTTGACAGGGGCACCCGGCTGCGGACAACTGTTCGTGCGGGGGCGCAATTGGCCCATTCAGCAAAAGGATTATTGCGGTGTTGATTGACAAGCTATTCTCGCACTCCATGCTTTGCGGTCTGGTTGCGGTTGGGGCCCTTGCTGTTGCCGGCGCGGCGCAGGCCCAATCGGGCAACTTTGAGCTGGAGCTGAACACGTATGTTGACGGACCCGACGGCTGCCAGCTTACGTTTGTGGCCACGAACAATACCGATGTTGCGCTGACCAAAGCCTCGTTTGAGTTGGCGGTGTTCAACGCCGAAGGTCTGGCCTCGTCGCTGTTTGTGTTCGAGTTTGGCGAATTGCCGTTGAACAAAACCCGCGTGGTTGTGTTCAGCATGCCAGGCGTCCAGTGCCCCGACGTATCGCGGCTGTTGGTGAACCGGCAGGACGAATGCGAATCCGCCAAAGGGCCGGAAGAGGTGTGCATGAAATCGCTGAACGCCAGTTCGCGGATTCAATCGATTCCCTTCGGTCTTTAGGGCGGGTTGTAGCCAAGGCAAACTGAAGGTCGCAATCGGTGCGGACAGGGTATGTGTTCTCTGTCATCCCTTCAGGTATGCCCTTTGCAACGCGTAAAGTCCTGATATGAAAATCACAGCAGTACGCGCGACGCCGGTTCTTATCCCGCTTGAGGCCCCCTATTTGTGGTCGTATGGCGCGCTTGATGCGTTTACCAAATGCATTGTCGAAGTGGAAACTTCGGACGGGGTTATTGGGATCGCTGAAGCGCCCAGCCACGGAGCAGCACCGATTATTGCCAGGATGGCCGAGGTGCTGTTGGGGTGCGATCCGCTGGATATCGCGGGTCTGGAGCGGCGGGTTTTGCCCTCAATGCCCGCCAACCATTCCATAACCGATTATGCCACGCGGTCGGTGTGGGGTGGGGTGGGGTGGGGTGGGATTGAAATTGCGCTGTGGGATTTGCGGGGCAAGCTGTGGGGGCAACCCGTGGCCAATCTTTTGGGCGGCATTCACCGCGATAGAATTCCCTTCACCGATTACTTTTCTTACCGACTGCCGCAAGACGGCATGGGCGGCGAGGCATCTGTTCAGGGTGTGGTGGCGTATTGCCTTGGCCTGAAGCGCGTCCACGGCACGACATATTTTGAAGGGAAGGTCAGCGACCCTGATCTGCGCCAAAACATCGTGCAGGCATTGCGAGACGCCCTTGGCCCCCGATGTAATGCTGCGGATCGACAGCAATCAGGCGTTCAGTCTGCCGTCGTGTCTGTATCTGGCCCCCGCGTTTGCTGGTCTGGAAACCGCCGCCTATCTGCACGCCTGTGCGGCACATCCGCATATCCGCGAGCCGAACCAATCGCGGCTGCGTCAACAACCGCATGACGTGATTGCCGAAGGGCCGTTCAGCCCGAACGACAACCATATCGCCCTACCAAAGGGGCCGGGTTTGGGGGTGACGCTGGACCATGATCGCATCGCGTTCTGTGCCCGGCTGTTGCAAGACCGTGGGGTGCCAAACAAGTATCACGACCCAAACGCACCCGGGCGCATGCGACGGATGCCTTTGGTTTAGAAATGAAAGGCTTCGGTTACATCACGGCGACCCAAGGTAAGCGCGTCGGCGACATGCACCATCGGGGATAGGTCTACATCCGATTGGCCTTGGCGGATCAGATCAGCCATCCGTGCATAAAGGTTCGGATATTCGCGGTTTGACCCTTCGGTGGCCAGTGTCCCGTCAATCTCTAACCGCGATCCGCCCATACGCAGATCGAGTCTGCCTTGATCGGTTTCAACCATGATGTCCCATGTTTGCGGGCCGGTTTGCCGCCAGTCAAAATCAGCCGTTACTCCACCGCTAAAGGTCAGGGCCGCCGCAATCGGGGTTTGGCGATTTTCGGGATAGGATAGGTTCGCAGCCGTCAGATGCACGGGGGCGGGTAAGATCGCCGTCAGGATCGACAGCGCGTTGATGCCGGGATCAAACACCCCCATGCCACCGGGTTCAAACACCCAGTCCTGCCCGGGATGCCATTTGCGCACGTCTTCGCGCCAGGTGATGTGGGCAGCCGTGACCGTTTTTCCAGACAACCACGCCTTGGCCGCAGGCACGCCAGGCGCCATGCGGCTGTGACACGTGGCGTAAAGGCTGACACCGTTTTGGGTGGCGAGTGCCGTCAGCGCATGCACTTCGGCCAATGTCGCGCCGGGCGGTTTTTCCAACATCACATGGCGGCCTGCCCGCAGTGCCGCCGCCGCATAGGCAAAGCGCGGCACGGGGGGCATGCACAAGGAAACCACCGTCACGTCAGGCCGCACTGCCAGCATTTCGCCAAAATCGGTATAGCTTTCAATGCCTTCAACGGTGCCATATCGCGAGACAGTAGCGGCCAGTTCCCAATCCGGGCTGGCTGCAATTGCTGGAATATGCTGATCGCGCGCGATTTTACCGATACCGACAAGGGCAATTTTGGTGCGCGCAGCCATCAGTGACTGTCCTTGCCCACCGGATTGCCGCGACACCCTTGCAGGAAATCAAGGTCCGCCCCGGTATCTGCCCCCATCACATGCGCGTTGTGCAGATAAGCGTAGCCGGATTCGGGTGGGGCGGTGCGGGGGGTCCATTTGGCCAGACGTGCCGCCAGTTCGGCATCGGATATGTCCAGATGCAAGCGGCGGTTCGGCACGTCAAGTTCGATGAAATCGCCGTTTTGCACCACCGCCAGCGGCCCGCCAGCCGCCGCTTCGGGCGAGGTGTGCAAGACGACAGTTCCATAAGCCGTGCCCGACATCCGCGCATCGGAAATACGGACCATATCAGTGATGCCTTTGCGCAGAACCTTGGGCGGCAGGCCCATGTTGCCCACCTCTGCCATGCCCGGATAGCCTTTGGGACCGCAGTTTTTCAGGACCATGATGCAGGTTTCGTCAATATCCAGCGTCTCATCATTGATCTGGGCTTTGTAATCGTCGATGTCTTCAAACACCACCGCGCGGCCGCGATGCACCATCAGCGCAGCCGTTGCCGCGGATGGTTTCAGCACAGCACCCTTGGGGGCCAGATTGCCCTTCAGCACAACCACACCGCCTGATTGCGCCAAGGCTTTGTCGGCGGGCAAAATCACATCTTCGTTGTGGTTGACCACGTCTTTGACCTGATCCCACATCGTCTCACCCGATACTGTCAGCGCGTCTTTGTGCAAAACGCCCGCCTCTCCCAGTCGTTTGATCACAACGGGCAGGCCGCCTGCGTAGAAAAATTCCTCCATCAGGTATTTGCCCGACGGCATCAGATTTACGATTGTCGGCACGTTGCGCCCGCAGCGATCCCAATCATCCAGCGTTAGATCAATGCCCACCCGGCCCGCAATCGCCAGCAGGTGGATCACGGCGTTGGTTGACCCACCAATGGCCGCATTGGTGCGGATGGCATTTTCGAACGCCTCTTTTTTCAAGATATCGGACGGTTTCAGATCATCCTTGACCATCTGCACAATCCGTCGCCCGGTGATCTGCGCCATCACCCGGCGGCGGCTGTCCACCGCAGGTATGGCGGCATTGCCGGATAGCGCCATGCCCAACGCCTCGGCCATCGAGGCCATCGTGCTGGCGGTGCCCATGGTGTTGCACGAACCCGGACTGCGCGACATGCTGGCCTCGGCTTCGGCAAATTCTGCGGCGGTCATCTCGCCTGCCTTTACGGCTTCGGAAAACTTCCACAAATGCGTGCCGGACCCGACACGTTCGTTCTTGAAATAGCCGTTTAGCATGGGGCCACCTGTTACCACGATAGAGGGCAGATCGGTGGAGGCGGCGGCCATCAGCAGGCTTGGCGTGGTTTTATCGCAACCGACAAGCAGCACGCAGCCATCCATCGGCTGGCCGCGCATCGCCTCTTCCACCGCCATCGCCGCCAGATT
>JAYUHO010000089.1:0-6127 GCA_043766915.1 Cypionkella sp. | reverse complement strand
TGGAGGGCTTGCGGTTCGGCGATGAGCTGGCCCGGATTGGGTGGGTGGGCGATGAAGTGGTCGGTGCGCGGAAGATGCACGCGATGCTGGAGCTGCATATCGAACAGGGACCGATTCTTGAGATTGAAGGCAAGAGCATCGGCGTTGTCACCCATGGCCAGGGCCTGTGGTGGCTTGAGGTTACTCTGACTGGACGCGATGCACATACGGGATCAACCCCGATGACCATCCGCCTGAACGCAGGCTTAGGGATGGCGCGGATCGTCGAACGCGTGCACCAGATCGCCATGGCGCATCAGCCGGGCGCGGTGGGCACCGTGGGGCAGATCAAGGTATTTCCCAACAGCCGCAATGTGATACCGGGCAAGGTGGTGTTTACTGTCGATATCCGGTCGCCCGATCAGGGCAAGTTGGACCTTATGCGCGGTGAAGTGGCGCGCGCGGTGGCGGCAGTGGCGGCAGAACTGGGCTTGGGGTTTGCGATTGAGGCAGTCGGGCATTTCGACCCGGTGACGTTTGATCCGGGGCTGGTTCAGGTGGTGCGTGGGGCGGCGGAGCGGTTGGGGTATAGCAACATGGATATCATCAGTGGCGCTGGCCACGATGCCTGCTGGATCAACCGGGTGGCGCCGACGGTGATGGTGATGTGCCCCTGCGTGGGCGGGCTGTCGCATAACGAGGCGGAAGAGATCAGCCCGGAATGGGCGGCTGCGGGGACGGATGTATTACTGCACGCGGTGTTGGACGTGGCGGGGGTGGTTTTGTGACAATCTTTACGCTATATTCAAGTTTATCTGGGCAGATATGTCCAAAGAGGTCGCCATGTCGGTCAAACGCACAGAAGTCACCAACGAGCTTATCTATGAAACGCTCAAGGCGATCCAAGGCACCTTGGCGCGCCACGGCGACGATCTGCGTGAAATCAAGGAACGCCTTGGTATTCTTGAGATGCAATACGCCTCGCTCTCGCGCCGCGTTGACAAGATCGAAGAGCGGGTTGAACGTATCGAACGGCGTATTGAGCTGGTCGGCTAGGCCGGACTGCGCAGCCCCGGACCTGATCCGGGGCCTTTTCTTGGAACAGCGAGGTCCCCGATCAAGCCGGGGACTGCGTTTAGGGTGTGTTAAGGATGTTTTATTATCCTTCTTGCATGGCGTTTTACACCTACATCATGGCCTGTGCGTCCAACACGGCGATTTACATCGGCGTGACTGGCAATATAGCGCAGCGCGTGGCTCAACACAAAACCGGGGCGGGCAGCGTTCATACCGCCAAATACCGCATTCGCAAACTGGTCTACGTCGAAGTGCACGAGGACTTAGGCCACGCCATTGCGCGGGAACGGAAATTGAAACGCTGGCCGCGCGATTGGAAAAACCAGCTTATCGCCGAGGCCAATCCGATGTGGTTGGATTTGACGATGGATGTGTCGTTTCTTTGAACCTTGTGCATCGCTCCCGCCGCAGTCCCCGACTTGATCGGGGACCTCTGGCGCGTGTCTTGATAAGGCCCCGGATCAGGTCCGGGGCTGCGGACAGGGCGGCGGGGACGGATGTCTTGCTGCAGGCGGTGCTGGATGTGGCGGGGGTAACTGCGTCAGATTTTACCTCTCCTTCGGTGGAACCCACTTGATGATTGGTTCCGGCGAAGGTCTTGACGGTGGCGGTGGAGGAGGAGACTCGTCTTTAGTGGCCATGAAAAATTTTCCTGTAGAGTCATTCTATAATCGCAATGCTACAACATCGGATGTCATTCGTGAAGCACTTCGCCAAACTGAAATGCGAATAGCGGAACAAGTCTCAATGGCACTAGCCGCCGATCAACGCGCGATGACCTTTGCTGGCTTGCTGATGGTTGTTTTCGTTTTGCTTGTGGGCACTTCCACGACAGTAACCAGGGGACTTCTTTCGGATATCTCCGTGGCTTTGTTGTTTGCCTCCACTCTTTTGAGTGTCTACTCCGCTAAACCAACACGTTTGTACGGAACAGGTTCTACTTCCAACAGTTTGCTTCAATATTTGTCGCCGGATTATGCTGGCTACGCGGTATCTGGGTTAATCGCTCGAAACAATGAATCGATACTCAAAAACGATAAAGCCGTCAAAGGGGCTGCGTTAATTTTTCGCTTAGCATTGATCAGCGCATTCTTCGCATTTGCAAGCGTTGCCTTGGAATTCTGGCTCGAAAGTTCCGAAGTTGTTAAACAGGCTCAAAAATCGGAGGCCCCATGACCACCATCATCAAAAACGGCACCATCGTCACGGCGGACCTCACCTACGCCGCCGACATCGCCATAGATCACGGCAAGATCACCGCCATCGGCCCGAACCTTACGGGCGACACGACCCTCGATGCCACGGGCTGCTATGTCATGCCCGGCGGCATAGATCCGCATACGCATCTGGAGATGCCCTTCATGGGCACCTATTCGGCGGATGATTTTGAATCCGGCACGCGGGCGGCGCTGTCTGGTGGCACTACGATGGTGGTGGATTTTGTGCTGCCGGGGCAGGGGCAGGGGCTGATGGATGCCATGCAGATGTGGCACAACAAATCGGGGCGGGCGAGTTGTGATTACAGCTATCACATGGCGATTACCTGGTGGGGGGAGCAGGTTTTCAACGATATGAAAACCGTCACCGAGGCGGGGATCAACAGCTTCAAGCACTTCATGGCCTATAAGGGCGCGTTGATGGTGAATGATGATGAGATGTTCGCGTCGTTCAGCCGCTGTGCCGAACTGGGCGCGATGCCGTTTGTGCATGCCGAGAATGGCGATGTGGTGGCGGAGTTGCAGCGGAAGTTGATGGCGGCGGGGAACAATGGCCCCGAGGCGCATGCGTACTCTCGCCCCCCCGAAGTGGAGGGCGAGGCGACCAACCGCGCGATCATGATTGCCGATATGGCGGGGGTGCCGGTCTATATCGTGCATACCTCTTGTGAAGAGGCGCATGAGGCGATCCGGCGGGCGCGGATGTTGGGCAAGCGCGTCTATGGCGAGCCGTTGATCCAGCATTTGACGCTGGACGATTCAGAATATCGCAACCTCGATTGGGACCATGCGGCGCGGCGCGTGATGTCACCACCGTTCCGCGACAAGCGGCATCAGGACAGTCTGTGGGCCGGGTTGGCGGCGGGATCGTTGCAGGTGGTGGCGACGGATCATTGCGCCTTTACCACGGCGCAAAAGCGGTTTGGGGTGGGGGATTTCACCAAGATCCCGAATGGCACGGGAGGGCTGGAGGACCGGATGCCGATGCTATGGACGCATGGCGTGGCGACGGGGCGGATCACGATGAACGAGTTTGTCGCCGTGACCTCGACCAACATCGCCAAAATCCTGAATTGTTACCCTAAGAAGGGGGCCATTCTGGTGGGGGCGGATGCTGATATTGTGGTGCTGGACCCGCATAAGACCAAGACAATTACCGCAAAGGCGCAGCAATCTGCGATTGATTACAATGTGTTCGAGGGGAAAGTGGTGACCGGGTTGCCTCGGTTCACATTAACCCGCGGGCATGTGGCGATTGAGGATGGCGCGGTTAAGACGCAGGAAGGCCACGGGCAGTTCGTGGCGCGGCCGCCGAATGGGGCGGTGAACCGGGCGCTGACGCAGTGGAAGGATTTGACGGCCCCGAGGCCGGTGGTGCGAACGGGTATTCCGGCGAGTGGGGTTTAGGTGGGAAATCATTCGGACCCGATAATTAGTGACCAATATTCGATGAGTGTTGGCCAATTAGTCTTGTGTTTTGCTTCACTCGAAGTTGAAGTTGACGATTTGCTTTGGCTCGCGAATGCTCAACTAGATGTTGTCGCGTTAGGACTTAAAACTATACCCCATAAAAACCTAGACAGAATAAAAGCTTTGTCCTTGATTGCCCAAACGGTCGGGGCAGAGTGGGACTCAGATGAAATTGAAAAAAAATATAGAATCGTCCAAGATTTACGAAACCACTTGGCACATGGCAGAACTACTGAGTTCAGGTTTCATCGTCACCGGAGTGCCGCGTTCATTTCTCGTCGGCCATTTCCTGAAAACATAGCAGGGAAGAAAATTCGCCAATCCGAACAATGGATTGTAAACCTAGATTTTATGACAGAAACGCTTGGTTCAATATCCGTTTTAGAGATAGAAATCGAGCGATTGAGATCATTCCTTTGGCAACTTGGCGATGGATGGCCGACTGTGCAAATTACTTGGGAACCCAAACCCTTTGCGGCTGCCGTCATTGCCGAACGCAAAACTGAGTGTGGTGAGCCAGACTTTCACTCACGAGTTTTCCGATGACACAGGTGAACAACATTACCGGTGAGTTAGTGATCCAAGCCCAAAACCTGAACCTTGTGTTCCCGACCAATGACGGCCCGGTGCAGGCGTTGAAGGATGTGAACCTGACCATCAACAAGGGCGAGTTTGTCTCGTTTATCGGCCCCTCGGGTTGTGGCAAGACCACGCTGTTGCGGGCGATTGCGGCTCTGGAAACCCCGACTGGCGGCACGTTGACGGTGAACGGCATGACGCCTGATGCCGCCCGCCAAGCGCGTGCCTATGGCTATGTGTTTCAGGCGGCGGGGCTTTATCCTTGGCGCACGATTGCGGGCAACATCAAGCTGCCGCTGGAGATTATGGGGTTTTCCAAAGCTGATCAGGACGCGCGGGTTGCCCGTGTGCTGGACCTTGTGGAACTGGTCGGGTTTGGCCGGAAATTTCCGTGGCAATTGTCGGGGGGGATGCAACAGCGCGCCTCAATCGCGCGGGCGCTGGCGTTTGATGCGGATATTTTGCTGATGGACGAGCCGTTCGGGGCGCTGGATGAAATTGTGCGCGACCGGCTGAATGAGGAATTGTTGGGCCTGTGGGCACGCACCGAAAAGACCATCGCTTTTGTCACCCATTCAATCCCTGAGGCGGTGTATCTGTCGACCAAAATCGTAGTGATGTCGCCTAGGCCGGGGCGGATTACGGATATCATTGACTCACCTTTGCCAAAGGAGCGGCCCTTGGACATTCGCGACAGCCGGGAATTCATCGAGATTGCGCACCGCGTACGCGAAGGGCTGCGGGCGGGGCATTCGGATGAATAGGGTTTGCGGCAAATCAGCAAAGCGGGGGCTGTCTGCCCCCTGCGCCGCCGTTGGCGGCTCCCCCGAGGATATTTTTCAACAGAAAAAGCGGAGGGCGGTGTGAGCGGTGGTTTGATCATCTGGCTGTGTGGGACAATGGCGGTGTTTGTTACGGCCAATGCGGTCCTGAAATCCTATGCAGGGTCGGGCAATGCAGCACTGTTGATCGGGGCGCTGGCGTTGTTTTGCATCGGCAATCTGATGATGGTGCGGCTGATGCGCGAAAGCGGGCTGGGGGTGGCGGTGGCCATCTCGTCGGTGGTGCAACTGGTGGTGATCGGGGTGGTGGCGTTCGTGGTGTTCGGCGAACGGCCGACAGCGATGCAATTGACAGGGATGGCGCTGGGCGTGGCGGCGGTGGCCTTGATTGCCTGGCCAACAGGGGGGCGGGCGTGAAGGCTTATGTGCCCGTGGCGACGGTTTTGGTGGTAATCGTGGCACTTTGGTATGGCGCAACGGTGTGGCTGAACAGCCAATGGTTTTACGATCAGGCGGCCCGCGACGGCGTGCAGGTTTCGTTTTCCGAGATGGTGCCCGCCACGATGAGCCAACAGCGCCCGGTTCTGCCCGCCCCGCATCAAGTGGCGGCAGAGTTTTCGAAGATGGTGTTTGAAACCCGGGTCACCTCGCCAAGGTCATTGGTGTTTCATGCCTGGGTGACGCTGTCGGGCACGGTGATGGGCTTTGTGTTGGGCACCGTGATGGGGGTGATTTTGGCGGTTGGCATCGTTTACAACCGGGCGATGGATATGTCGGTGATGCCGTGGGCGATTGCCAGCCAAATGGTGCCGATTGTGGCGCTGGCACCGATGCTGTCGGTGGTGCTAAGCCAGATGGGGTTGGGGCCGAGTGTTTCAAAAGCCTTTGTTGCCAGTTACCTGACGTTCTTTCCGGTGGTGGTGGGCATGGTCAAAGGCTTGCGCAGCCCCGATCCTATGCAGCTGGATCTGTTGCGCACCTATAATGCCGGATCATCGGCGGCGTTCTGGAAATTGCGGCTGC
>JAYUHO010000088.1:0-16243 GCA_043766915.1 Cypionkella sp. | reverse complement strand
AACACCCCGACTGCCACCAGTTTCGGGCGGCTGATGTCTTGCACCAACCGGTAACGGCTGGCCACCACCAGCGTTGCCACCGCTGCCACGTCAAACAGCGTCACCGACACCACCGTTGACACTGGGGCCACCGGCAGGGGTTGCTCGCCGACCAGCCGCCAGTCTTGCAGCGTCAACTTAAAGCGCCGCGACAACAAAGCCTTGCCAATGCGGCCTTCAATCGCGGCAATCGCTGCGCGCAAATAGCTTTCGATCAACCCATCTTGCATGCCAGAATCGCTGAAACCGCTGCCCAGCCGGAGATGATCTTTCATTGCCTGAACCGGCAAAGCCGCCGCCAATATGGGTGTTTCTTCTGACAACATCATGCCCAGATTTCCTTTTGCAAACCGCGCCAGTCATGCTGCCCGGCCCCAATCAGGGCCGGGCAATCTCTGCCCGTTAGGCCAAAGCGATTTTCAACAGCTTGATCGCCGCATAATCCGTCACATCGCCGCCAACCCGCTTGGACGCATAGAACAGCACATTTGGTTTGGCCGAGAAGGGATCGCGCAGAATGCGCAGATCGGGGCGTTCGGCAATCGTATAACCTGCGTTAAAGTCACCAAAAGCAATGGGATAGGTATTGGCGGCGATATCGGGCATGTCTTCTGCGATCAACACGCGGTAGCCCATCAGGGTGGCGGGCGCCGTCACTGCCAAACCGTCCGACCACATAAACCGGCCTTCGGTATCCTTGATTTTGCGCACCGCCCCAGCCGTTTTCGAATTCATCACAAAGGTCGCGTTGGCGCGATAATCGGCGGTCAGCGAGTAGACCAGATTGACCAGACAATCGATCGGGTTCGTCGCCAAAAAGTCAGATGCCGCCCCAGTTGGAATATAACCCAACTGCCCCCAGACCCAGGACGCATTGGCCACCTTGGCCGGCAGCAAAATGCCCTTCGGCTTGTCGATGCCATCGCCGTTGATAAAGGCCGACGCTTCGGCACGGATAAAGCGGGTGGCGATTTTACCGGCCAACCAGCCTTCGACATCAAAGGCAGAATCGTCCAGCAACCGCTGGCTTGCCTTGGGCATCGCCGCCAATTCACTTAGTTTGATTGAGATACGCTCAATCGTTGGCGTCGCCGTTTCGGACGTTGCCGCCACTTCGGTGGCCCAGCCTGACCCCACTTCCGACCGGTCAATCAGCACATCAAACGAAGTGGCGTCGATCTGCACCACATTGGAAACCGACCGCAGGCTGGAGGTGGAAACCAGCATCGACCGGATGGTATCGGCGGTTTGCGGATCCACCAGATAGCCACCGTCGGCGGCCACGGCAGACGACATCGCCTTGCCTTCCAGCACCAGCCCACGCAGGCCGTCATCATCGCCCGACCGCAGATAGGCACCGAATGCCTTCTTGTGGGGCACATCGAGTTCGGCATAGGCCGAAAGCGCGGGGCGGGCATAAGTCATCGTTTTGCGATCCAGCATGGTCAAACGCTCTTCCTGTTGTTGCAGTGATTTCTTCACATCATCCTGAAAGCCATTGAAGGCGTTCATAAATCCGGCCATAGCGGATTTCACTTCCGCACCCGGATGCTGGACTGGCGGCAAAGCTTCGCCAGTCCGAGATTTTGTCTCGGTCATGTTGGTTCCTTTGGTTTGGTCGTTAAAGCCTAGAGACGGTCACTAAGGGATCGGCGCGCCTCGTCAAAGATCGCCACCATGTCGCGCCAGTCATCCGCATCAGGTGCATCCCCCTTGGCCGAAACCCGCGCCTCGGCCAGCATCGGGAACGTCACCAGCGACACTTCCCAAAGCTCCAGTTCGGCCAGCAGGCGTTGCCCCTTGCCATCGCGTTCGGCCCGCACCGTGCGATAACCGATCGACAATCCATCAATGGCCCCAGCCGTCAGCAGCGCCGCTGCTTCGCGCCCCTTGTCTACTTCGGTCAGGATGCGGCCCTTGACCCACAGGCCGATGGCATCTTCGCGCACCTCGTCCCACACTCCAATCGGTTGTGTCGGGTCATGCTGCCACAGCATTTTCACCGCGCGCCCCGATGCAGCCAACCGCGCCAGACTGGCGGCATAGGCCCCTTTTTGCACGATATCGCCGCCCTGATCGCGTTTGCCAAACAGACTGGCATAACCCGCAACCACCGCGCCATCGGTCACCGTCAACCCCGCCTCGGGCTGATGGTATTTGCGTTCCGGCGCGCCTTGAATATATCCGTTCATCGCCTCATCCTTCATTTTCCCGCCGCTCGGATCACGGTTTCGGCCATTTGCGCCAGCAAGAACGCAGCCACCCCGTAAACCCCAACCCAGATCCGCTTTTCCAACCGTTCCAACGCCGCATCAATCTGACCCAAACGAAAGTCCAGCGCCGCCCAACGTTCTTCGCCCACGCGTTCGTTCGCCTCGATCCGCGCCGCCGCAGCATCAAATCCGTCGTAGAGAAACCGCGACCCCTCGACTGGCTTGCGCGGCGGCGTCACGCGTCCTCCGCCAATCGCGGCAACCCCAAAAGCACCCGCTTTTCGGCAGGCGTCAGAAATTCCGCAGCCCCCACCCGCGCCCATTGCTGATCGCGTTCCGCCGCCAGCGCCGGGATTTGATCCAGATCGGGGCGCAGGTCCACCACCTCGCCGCTGAACACCGACAACCAGTGCGATATCCCCGCCGTCACCCGCGCCGCCAAGGGCAGCACCGTCAGCCGGAAAAACGCCCGGTTGGCCTCTTGATAATTGGCATAGGTGGCATCCCCGGGAATGCCCATCAACATCGGCGGCACGCCAAAGGCGATGGCAATCTCCCGCCCTGCCGCCTCTTTGGTCTTTTGGAATTCCATATCTGACGGCGAAAATCCCATCGGCTTCCAATCAAGCCCCCCCTCCAGCAACATCGGGCGGCCAGCATTGCGCGCACCCTGATGGTACTGCTCCATCTCGCCCACCAACCTGTCATACTGATCATTGGTCAGTTGCGACTGCCCATCCGCACCCTTGTAGATGATCGCCCCCGATGGCCGCGCGGCATTGTCCAGCAACGCCTTTGACCACGCAGACGCCGACGAATGCACATCTATCGCCACTGCCGCCGCTTGCAACGGGCTAAAGCCATAGTGATCGTCCTGCGGATGAAACGTCTTGATATGGCAAATCGGCTGCGCGCCATCGGCCATGCCAAAACGGTGGGTGCGACCGCCTACCGAATAGTCATAGGCCACAGGCCAACCATCCGCGCCGGGCACCAAAGCCATCCGATCAGACCGCAGCACATGCAATTCGCCCGGCAGTTTGCCCAAGCCCGGCACGGCTTCGATATAGGCGTTGCCCGACAGCAGCAGGTGCCCATAGATCGCTTCAAACATCTCCGCCCGCCCCTGCGCGCCATTGGGGCGGCGGATCAGATCCAACACCGGATGGGTATCATAGCGGCGCTCATTGTCTTGCAAGATCAACGGCAACGCTGCCGCCGCCTCAGATATCAGCTTAACCGCCCGAAACCCCATCGGGTTGCCCTGAAACCCGGTTTTGGCCAGCGATACCAGATCGCGCGCCGACCACGCCACCCGCCCCGACGTGCCCCATGCCACCACGCGGCCGGTGGCGGATGCCTTCGCCTCAGGAACCGCCACACCGGGACTGCGTTTCAGGAAATCAAACACCATCTTCAAGCCGCTCCTATCCTGCCCCGACCCGACCGCGAAACCACCGCGTCCGGGCCACTTGCTTGTCTGAACCTCAACCTACTGACCAAAAGTTTAACAACCCTCACCCCAGCGTGCGCACCTTCGGAGCAACAAATCGCGCGCCCGGCTCGATCATCAGATCAATCAGCGCCCAGACCAGCGCATCCACCCGGTCGGGGCTGCCTTTGCCTTGATACCCTTGCGGTGTCATCAGGCACATCTGCGCTTCCAGCGCCGCCATGTGCCGCAAATGCGAAACCCGGCCCTGTTCATAAAGGGCTGCCACCGGTTCGGCCCGCACCGATTTATGCTTGGTCGCCCGCACTCCGCGGTAAGACACCAGCGGATCGACTGTGCGCAAAACCCCGCCCACCAGATCACCGCCCTGGTTCACCTCGGCCACCAACCGGTCTGCGCCGTGCCGGTGCATCGCCGCAATTGCCGCCCGCGCCCATTGATCGGGCGAGGCCCCCTTTACCGTTGCATCCTCCAATACCACCGCCCGCCAGGTCTGCGGCGGCCCATCGGTGATCGCACCCACAACAATAATCCCGCATTCATCCGATGTGGCATTGCCCGTCACCGATGGATCAACCGCCACCACGATACGCGAACAATCCGGCGCCACATTCAGCCGCCCGTCTTCGATCATCTTGGTCGTCCACAACGCCCCGGGGATGTCTTCGATCAGCAACCCCTCAAGTTCCTGCGCCCCTTGCCAAGTACCTGCATAGCGTGTGGTTACTTCCTCAAGGAACGACGCGGCCAGATATGCCCGGTTCGCCGTGGTCGGCGCATGGCTTACGGTCGTGGACGGATTTTTCAGAATGGCCTTCAACACCCCCACATTCTGCGGCGTTGTCGTTACCACCTGACGCGGATTTTCCCCCAATCGAAGCGCAAATTGCAACATATCCCAGGTATCATCGGCCTTTTTCCACTTGGCCAATTCATCGACCCATGCCGCATCAAACTGCGGCCCGCGCAAACTTTCCGGGTCATGCGCCGAGAATATCTGCGCAATAGCACCATTGGGCCATACCAGCCGCTTGCGCGTTGCCTCCCACACCGGGCGGCGATCTGGTGGGGAACAGGCAAGAATGCCGCTGTCTCCAAACACCATCACTTCGCGCGCCTGATCGATCGTGTCGCTGACCAAAGCCACCCGGCGTGACAGCCCGCGATCAAACGGCCCAGCCCCTTCGACCTGCGCGCGCACCCATTCGGCACCTGCCCGCGTTTTGCCAGCACCCCGCCCGCCCATAATCACCCAGGTTTTCCACACGCCTTCGGGCGGCAGCTGATGCGGCATCGCCCAGAATTCAAACATCCACGGCAGGGCCAGCAAGGCGTTCTCGCTTAACCCTGTCAGAAATTCATCCACTTGCGCTGGCGTTGCGCAGGCAAGCCAATCTGCGCCCGATTTCATCTCGCGCCGCGTGTAGGTCAAGCTTTCCTGATCCGACGCTTCCTGCGACGGTTTTGCGAAGTTTTTCAACGCGATCCCCTTCATAAATTGCCAATTGCACAGCGGCTTTCAAATCGCGCACGGCGGTCTGGGCATCTTTTATCTGCCCAAACTCGCCCGCTTTGATCGCCTCCACGACCCCGCCCAGACTTTCGCCCGCCTCGCGCAGCCATTCTTCGGTGATTGCCAGAAAGCCAACCGGCTGTTCTGCCTCGATCAAAAAATTGAGTGTCATTCTGCTTTGATCCGCCCCTTATGCTGCCCCCTCGCACCAGAGCACTTTGCGTTTCGTCTGCCGCGGGCAGGCGACAATTCGTCCCGGTTTGGGGTGAATTGTGAGATAAGCTAAACGCGCAGTGCCGTAGCAAATGAAAAAACGGCTGCGGGGTATTCCCCGAGCCGTTCGCACACCTGTTCTAGCATGCCCAAATCACTACAGCAGACCGTGCGGAAAGTCAAGATTAAACGCAATTACAATCAATGACTTACAGTGCGTTTGTGATAGATTGCGTTAACCTATGTCCGGCACGCCCTGCCGATCAGGGGGCAAGCGCCTTGGCAATCTCCATATCCATGGTCAAAATCGGCCCCTGAAGCACCCGCTGGTTGGTTGACGCCCAATTGTGCCGCAGCGACCAGATTTCATCATCACTGCCCTTGGCCGGCACAGCGATCATCGTATCGGTCACATAGGCAAAGGCAATCCGAAACACCGCGGTTTTCACCCGGTCCGCATGAGCCCCCGTCGCGATTTTTCCATAGGCCGGAGTGGTCAACACCGGCGTGCTGACCACGGCCTGCCCCTGCACCCGTCCCCCGGGGGGCACCAACCGTGCATAGGGCACTTCGGGCGATTCAACATCCCGATCTGCAGGCAAAGCGGGCACCAGCTTATCGACCAGCAACATACCATCCGCCATCACGCTGACATAGGCGCGGTCCGCATCCACAATACGGCCGCCGTCGGGGCGGGTCAGAAACAAGCGGTCAAACACCATAACCGGATGGGCCGAACGATTTTCAACCACATAGGCCGCAATGACATGCCCCTCTTTGGGCTGCCATTCCATCGTCAGGATAACGTCACTGTCACTCATTTTCTGATCCCCGCGCGCTGCCTGCCCCAAAAGACCGGCACACAAAACCACCAGGCCCGCCGCTTGTCCTATGCGACCCCACCACATCAATACCGTGGCCGTTCGGGCAAGCCCATATCCCGGCGAATACCATTCTCCGACGGGTCTTTATTCTCAAAAGGCGGCAGTCCCACCGCCTGGCGCTCGCGGTTGCGCGTACCATCGGTTTCTCCGGGCACCTGCAAACCTCTGGAGGCGTCATCCGCATGCACCAGTTCATGCCCTAAGCCAACCTCGGGCGGGCGGTTCATCCACGGTTCTGATCCATCGCCAATCTGCGTGGTATCAGGGTTATAAGACACTGTGGTGTTCGACCCCGTCCCGGGCGTGCCATCCGCGTTGACAAACCGATCGGCCGGACTGTCATACCCCGCCTCATTTCCACCGTTGGTCCTTTGAATTGTCACCGTATGCGTGCCATTCTCTAAATTGTCCAACAGCCTGTGCCCGGTCGGTGTCGCGTCCAGCTTTCTCAGATCCGCAACCACCCGATCCCTGAAGGCCTTGTCTCCGACAATGGTGATATTGTCGCCAACATGCGTAACCGTGGTGCCATCCGGCAAGGTTTCTTCCCACACATTCGGAAACGACACCGCGGGCACGACAGGCGGGACAACACCAACATCGCCGATAAAGACCGTGGGGCAACAGGGCGGCAGGATCATGCCGCCTTTTGCGGTGCTGTCGCTCACCCTTGCGGCCGGCTGGCCTTGGATGATGACGGTCATTGATCCTTTGATAATCGGATCAAGTGGCGGCGGGATCGGCGGTGCGGGGGGGGGCGGCACGCAGGTGCATTGGTCCCCCATCCGCGCCGCAGGGAGTCCGCCAATAATAACAGTTGTGGCCCCAATCATTACAATCGGCTGCGGCACGACGCATAACGGGCAGACATGCAAATCCGTCAATCGCGCTGCGTTCAATCCGGCCATAATAAAACCTTTGATCAATCAATGACCCAAGGCTAACCCCGACGATGGTGCGGTGTCAAGAAAACCCGCGCCCGGTCAGTCGCCCTGCACCCCCGTCGCCCCGGCATCCACGCCCTGCTTTGCTTCAATCTCGCGCCATTTGGCGACGTTGATGTTGTGCTGTTCCAGCGTTTCGGCAAAGGCATGCCCGCCTGATCCATCGGCCACAAAGAAGATAAACGGCGTGGTATCAGGGTTCAGCGCCGCCTCGATACTCAACCGTCCGGGGTTGGCAATCGGCGTTGGCGGCAGCCCGTCAATCACATAGGTGTTCCACGGCGTTTCGCGCCGCAGTTCCGATTGCCGCAAGCCGCGCCCCAAAATGCCCTCGCCCTTGGTGATGCCATAAATCACCGTGGGATCGGTCTGCAGCTTCATGCCATCGCGCAACCGGTTGATAAAGACCGACGCCACCTGTTTGCGTTCCTCCGGTATTCCGGTTTCTTTTTCCACAATCGAGGCCATGATCATCGCCTCTTCGGGTGTCTTATACGGCAGCCCCTCTGACCGCGCCGCCCACAACTCGGCCATGGTCGCGGCTTGTCGCGCCACCATCTCGGCAATCAACACTGCGCGGTCCGACCCCTTTTCCACCTCATAACTGTCTGGCGACAGCGTGCCCTCGGCAGGTGTTTTAGCAACCGCGCCTTCCAGGAAATCAGCGCGCTTCAGCGCATCAACCACCTGCCAGCTGGTCACGCCTTCGGCCAATGTCACCCGCCAGCGCAGATCACTGGCCTGGGCCGCATCCAGATATTCGGCAGGCACGGCGTCCGTCGCAGGATCAAACTTCACCACTTCGACATAGCGGTTTGTCGCCGCATCCAGTTCGCGCAACACAACTTCGGCTTTGGCAACAGAGATGCGGAAATTCACCTCGCGCCCGCAGGTCGATTGCCCGCCATCCGTCAACGCCCCCAATACGTCGCGCATCGACGATTTTGGTCCCAGCAAATAACTGCCAAATTTCAGATCCCGCGCCTTGGCCGAATAATCCGCGCCGATCCGAAAAATCCGCGCGTCCGACACAGCGCCTTCGGTTTCAAGTGACCGGCTGACCTGTCCCAGCGAGGCCCCCTTTTCCACCTTGAAACAGATCGCTTCCGCCAACGGCCCCGGCCCGGTATAGGCCGCCCGGCCCCATGCCAGCAGGCCCGATGCCACCACAAGGGCGACGGTAAACAGCGTCAGCGCATTAGAGGCTATCGAGCGCCACATCAGCCCACCACCTTACCAATAACAAGGCTGGCATTGGTGCCGCCAAACCCGAATGAATTTGACAGCGCTATGTCGATCTTGCGCCGCACAGCCTTATTCGCCGCCAGATCAAGCTTTGGTGCCACCGCCGGATTGTCCAGATTAATCGTGGGTGGCGCGATCTGATCCCTGATTGCCAAGACACAAAATATCGCTTCAACCGCGCCGGCAGCCCCCAGCAAATGCCCGATGCTGGATTTCGTGGAACTCATTGTCGCTCCCGCCGCCGCATCGCCCATTAGCCGTTCGACCGCCGCCAGTTCAATCGTGTCGGCCATGGTCGATGTGCCATGCGCATTGATGTAGTCGATATCGGCAGGTCCAAGACCTGCCCGCTTTAACGCCGCCTGCATACTGCGATACCCGCCATCTCCATCCTCGGCGGGGGCGGTGATATGATGCGCATCGCCCGACATGCCATAGCCCAACACCTCGGCATATATCTTGGCACCGCGCGCCTTTGCGTGTTCGTATTCTTCCAACACAACCACACCCGCGCCTTCGCCCATCACAAAGCCGTCCCGGTCGGCATCATAAGGGCGGCTGGCGCGTGTCGGATCATCGGCGCGTTTGGTGGACAGCGCTTTGCAGGCGTTGAAGCCAGCGATGCCAATTTCCGATATCGGCGCTTCTGCCCCGCCTGCGATCATCACATCGGCGTCGTCCCACATGATCAGCCGCGCCGCATCGCCAATGGCATGCGCCCCGGTTGAACAGGCCGTCACCACCGCATGGTTCGGCCCCTTAAAGCCAAACCGAATAGACACCTGACCCGAGATCAGATTGATCAGACTGCCCGGAATAAAGAACGGCGACACCCGCCTTGGCCCCTTTTCCTTGATCAGCACCGCCGTCTCGGCAATCGAGGTCAGCCCGCCAATGCCAGACCCAATCATCACGCCGGTGCGGCACCGCTGATCTTCGTTCGCAGGCACCCAGCCCGAATCCCGCACCGCCTGTACCGCCGCCGCCATGCCATACAGAATAAAATCATCCACCTTGCGGCGGTCTTTCGGTTCCATCCAGTCATCCGGATTGAATGTGCCTTCGCTGCCATCGCCAAACGGTATTTCGCAGGCATATTTCGTCACCACATTGCTGGCATCAAACCGCGTAATCGGCCCTGCACCGGACTGGCCCGCCAGCAAACGGCTCCAGGTTTCCTCGACCCCACAAGCCAGCGGTGTAACCATCCCAAGACCCGTGATAACAACCCGACGCATAGACAGCCCCCCGACATTGGCATTCTTTTGCTTTTCTTGGGTGATACACGCCCCCCGCGTGGCGCGCAACAACCGCACGTTTTTACGGCAAACCCGCGCCACATCAGCACAGTCTTACCTTAGGGCAATCTTTTTACTTGACCTTTGGAAATCTGCGTCTAAGTCGTGAATGAACGTTCATTCCCCGCTCCAGCCATAGGCCAACTCGATGCAGATCACCCTTGCCACAGCCGATCAGCGCGTTGCGGATATTTTGGCACGGGTCCGCAAAGCCTTTATCGAAAAAGGGTTTGACGGTGCGTCGATGCAAGACTTGGCCCGTTCGGCGGGCATCAGCGTCGGAAATTTCTATCGGTATTTTCCGTCAAAGTCGGCGATCATCGAACAGCTTATTGCGTGTGATCTGGACGAAATGCAGGCCGAATTTGCCGAGTTGATTAAATCTGATCATCCGATGGATGCCCTGCGTGCCTCTATACGCCACCACATACACCTGCATCAAAGCAACGAGGACGGCCAGCTTTGGGCCGAAATAAACGCGGTTGCGATGCGCAAACCTGAAATCGGACTGGCCACCTGTCATATGGAGCAGGTGATCAGCGGCTATCTGGTTCAGGTCTTTGCGGCTGAAACTGGCCTGCCCATAGCCGAGGCCGTGCAGCGGTTTTCCACCCAGGCGGCCTTTATCGTGCTGCTGGTGCAATCGGCGGCAATGATTGCGCCGCAGAATGGACTGAACATTGCCGATCTGACCAATCTGATCATTCAAACCATTGATAAAACGCTGGACGATGTCGCCAGCGTCGGCGTGAAAGGCTGACCATGCGTAGCTCTCTTTCTCTTTTTGCGGCCTTTGCCCTGATCGCGGCCTTCCCTGCCCATGCCCAAAGCACCGAAGCCACCCCAACGCCCGAAATCGTGCTGCCCGCGATTACCGTGTCTGTCGTGCAAACCCGCGAGATGCGCGATGTGGTGCTGGCATCAGGCATGGTCGGGCCCGTCGAAGAAGTGCTGGTCGCCCCTCTGATCGAAGGGCAGCCCATCGAATCCCTACTGGCTGATGTCGGTGATAGGGTTGTCGCAGGTCAGGTTCTGGCGCGCCTGTCCACCACCACGCTGGAATTGCAGCGCGCGCAACTGAACGCCTCGCTTGCCGCCGCCGAAGCGATGATCGCCCAAGCCCAAGCCCAACAGTTGGAAGCTGACAGCTCTGCCGCCGAAGCAAAACGCGTGTCCGACCGCACGGCAGCGTTGAAAAAACAAGGATCAGCCTCACAGGCCGCCGCCGACAACGCCCTGTCGGGTGCCGTTTCCGCCGCAGCGCGCGCCACTGTCGCCACCCAATCATTGGCTTCCGCCCGCGCGAATTTGGCGCTTGTGCAGGCCCAGCTTGCCAATCTTGATCTGCAAATGGCGCGCACCGATGTGACGGCCCCTGTTTCCGGCGAAATCATCGCCCGCAACGCACAGGTCGGTGCCATTGCCTCTGCCGCCGGTCAACCGATGTTCACCCTGATCCGGGATGCCGCCTTAGAGCTGCGCGCCGATCTGTCCGAAGCCGATTTAACCCGTGTGATCAAAGATCAAACCGCTACCCTGACGACCGTGGGCAGTGCAGCGCCGCTGCAAGGCACCGTGCGTCTGGTTGAACCGACGATTGATACAACCACCCGGCTTGGCCGCGCCCGCATCACCATTACCGATCCTTCTTCCGTGCGCTCTGGCATGTTTGTCGAAGCGGCCATTCTGGTCGCCGATCATCAGGCCATCGCCGTTCCCGTCACCGCGATCGGGGCCTTTGACGGCAACGCCACGGTGATGAAAATCGTCGATGGCACCGTTTCGCGAGTTGCGGTGAAAACCGGCATCCGCGATGGCGGCTGGGTCGAAATTCTTGAAGGGGTGGCCGCAGGCGACACTGTGGTGACCAAAGCGGGATCTTTCGTGCGCCCCGGTGATAAAATCAATCCCGTTCCGTCCACCGACGCCGAAACGAACTAGAGGCATTCGCGATGAACTTTTCCGCCTGGTCTATCCGCAACCCGCTTGGTCCGATCCTGGCCTTCTTCATCTTGATGGTGCTGGGATATCAATCCTTCAACAGCCTGCCGATCACCCGCTTTCCCAACATCGACGTGCCTTTGGTGGCGGTTTCGGTGGTACAGGCAGGGGCCGCCCCGGCCGAGTTGGAAAGCCAGGTCACCAAAATCATCGAAGATGCAGTATCGGGCATCACCGGCGTTAAAAATGTCCGATCAACCGTCACCGACGGCATTTCGACCACCTTGGTCGAATACCGCATGGAAGTGCCCACCGACAAAGCCGTGCAAGACACCAAAGATGCGGTTGACCGTATTCGCGGCGATCTGCCCGGCGCAGTTGAGGCCCCAGTCGTCACCCGGATCGACGTTGAAGGGCAGGCGATCATGTCCTTTGCGGTATCCGCCCCGAATCTGACGATTGAAGAGATGTCATGGTTCGTCGATGACGTGATCAAGCGCGCGTTGCAGGGCCGCCCCGGTGTGGGCAAGGTTGATCGGTTCGGCGGCGCCAACCGCGAGATCCGCGTTGAACTTGATCCGGTGAAACTGGACAGTTTCGGCATCAGCGCGTCGGCGGTGAACGCACAATTGCGCGCGACGAATACCAACCTTGGTGCAGGCCGCACTGAAATTGGCGCGGGCGAACAGGCGATCCGCACGCTGGGCGATGCGGCAACCGTGGCCAAACTGGCTGGCACCACCATCGCCGTGCCATCGGGCCGCTTTGTGCGCCTGTCTGATTTGGGCCAAGTGATTGATACCTATGAAGAACTGCGATCTTTCTCACGATTGAACGGCGAACAGGTCGTCACCTTCGCCGTGTTCCGTGCCAAGGGCGCCTCCGAGGTGTCTGTCGCCGAAACCGTCAACGAGACCCTTGATCAGGTGCGCAAAGACCATCCCGAAGTACAGCTGAAACTGGTCGATGAAACCGTGTTCTACACCTACGGCAACTATGAAGCCGCCCTGTCCACCCTGCTGGAAGGCGCGCTTTTGGCGGTTCTGGTGGTGCTGGCATTCTTGCGCAACTGGCGCGCCACGCTGATCACCGCCGTCGCCCTGCCACTGTCCGCCGTGCCCACGTTCTGGGTGATGGACATGCTGGGATTTTCGCTGAACCTTGTGTCGTTCCTGGCGGTCACGCTGGCCACGGGCATCCTGGTGGATGATGCGATCGTCGAGATAGAAAATATCGCCCGACATATCCGCATGGGCAAAACCCCTTACCGCGCCGCGATTGAGGCCGCCGATGAAATCGGCTTGGCCGTCATCGCCACCACCTTCACCATCGTCGCGGTGTTTGTGCCGGTGTCGTTCATGTCCGGCATCGCCGGGCAATATTTCCGACAATTCGGCCTGACCGTGGCCATCGCCGTGCTGTTTTCGCTGCTGGTCGCGCGCCTGATCACGCCGATGATGGCCGCCTATCTGATGACCACCAAAGACGCCAACGCAGGCCATTCGAATGCCGGCGACGGTTTTGTCATGCGCAATTACTTGTCCTTCGTAAAAATGACCACACATGGCCGCATCCCGTTGTTGCTGTCATGGGGCGGCAAGATGCTGAAATTGCCTGCGTATTACATCACGCTGGTTTGCGCCTTTGCGATCCTTGCCGTCTCGGTTTATTTCATGGCCCAAGTCCCCGGCAGCTTTCTGCCCCCCGAAGATGTCAGCCGCATTTCAATCTCGGTCGAACTGCCGCCCGGCTCGACGCTGGAAGAAACGGATCACACCACCCAAGCCATGGTCGATGTGATCAAAGACATCGACGGAATTAAGAACGTCTTCGTGCTGGGCGGCTCTTCCCCCACGGGCAGTCTTGATCTGCGCTACGCCTCTGTCACAGTGATATTGGACCGCCTTGATCAAAGCCTGCTGCTGAAGCTGTCCGAACTGGGGCGCAGACTGCCGGTTGTCGGTGCTATCGTGCCCGAGGTCAAAGACACAGGCCGTAAATCCCCGCAGGATCAGATCGAGGCCGAGATTTTCAAACGGCTTGCCGTCATCCCCGATATTCTGGCCCTGAAACTGAATGACCGCGGCGAACGCGATCTGTCTTTCTCGATCCTTGCCAGCAATGAGGCTGATCTGAACCTTGCCGTCGCGCGTCTGGAAGAGGCGCTGTCGGGCGAACCCTTGCTGGCCAATGTGTCCACAAAAGGCGCGCTTCCCCGCCCCGAGGTGCAAATCACCCCCCGCGCGGACGAGGCGGCCCGTTTGGGCATCACCGCAGCCCAAATCGCTGAAACCCTGCGGGTCGGCACAATCGGTGATTTCGACGCGGCGCTGGCGAAAATATCATTGGACAACCGCCAGATCCCGGTGCGCGTGCGCCTGAATGACGTCAGCCGTCAGGACATCACCCGTATCGCCGCCCTGCGCATCGCAACCAATACCGGTGGCACTGTGCCGCTGTCGGCGGTGGCCGATATCACCATCGGCCAGGGCCCGGCGGCGATTGAACGCCTGAACCGCGAACGCATCGCCACCATCGGGGCCAACCTGCCCTTGGGCGTCGCCTTGGGCACCGCCAGCGCCAAGTTCAAAGAGATCGCCGATAAGGTCGACCTGCCCGCCTCGGCCCGGCTGCAAGAAGCAGGCGACGCCGAAGTGCAGCAAGAACTGTTCGCCAGTTTTGGCAAGGCAATGATCCTTGGCCTTATGCTGGTTCTGACGGTACTGATCTTGTTGTTCAAATCAGTGATCCAACCGTTCACCATTCTGTTCTCGCTTCCCCTCGCCATTGGCGGGGTGGCGGCGGCCCTGATCCTGACGAACGCGGCGCTGTCGATGCCTGTGCTGATCGGCATTCTGATGCTTATGGGCATCGTCACCAAAAACGCCATCCTGCTGATCGACTTCGCAATCGAGATGCGTGTGCGCGGGATGCACCGCATGGCGGCGGTGATCGAGGCAGGCCACAAACGCGCGCAGCCCATCGTGATGACGTCGATTGCGATGTCGGCGGGCATGTTGCCATCGGCATTGGGTGTCGGCGAAGGCGGTGCGTTCCGCGCGCCCATGGCGACAGCGGTGATCGGCGGAATCATCGTGTCGACGGTCCTGAGCCTTGTCGTGGTGCCGTCGTTTTATCTGATCATGGACGATCTGTCCCGTCTGCTGACATGGATATTCAGCCGCATGATCGGCCCCAAAGAATCCGAGCCTGCCGAAGTGCCGTCCTATGAGCTGGCCGAACGCCTCGACGGGCTGGAAACCGCACAAGCCAACATGACCAGCCTGCTGGCCGCCGAACAAGGGTCACTGCGGGATCGTGTGGCGGCACTGGAACCGCAATCCCAAAAGCCGCGCAAAGGCGATCTGGCCGCTGCGGAATGATGTGATCAAACTTGCGCGGGCCCTGTGTTCATTTGGCCCGCGCCCCAAGCGCAGGGTGCGCGTTCACGCGCACCGCCGCCAAAATCACCCCACAAACCCCTGCCCCACGAATGGCTTTTGCGGCACACCCGGCAGAACACACAACATCTCATACAGCAAATTTGCCCCGATCAGCGCGGTGTTGCCCGACGGATCATAGGGCGGTGACACTTCGACCAGATCACCGCCCACAATGTTCAGCCCCGCACAGCCGCGCACGATTTCCAGCCCCTGCCAGATCGTCAGACCCCCCGGTTCCACCGTACCCGTTCCCGGCGCAAAGGCGGGGTCCAGGCTGTCGATGTCATAACTGATGTAGACCGGCGCATCGCCGATCACCGCCCGCACACGGCTCATCATCGGGGCCAGAGATTTGTGCCAGCACTCCTCAGCTTGTACAACCGTCCAACCCTTGCCGCGCGCCCAGTTGAAATCGTCTGGGCCATAGCCTGTGCCGCGCAGTCCAATTTGAAACACTTTGTCGTTGATCAGACAGCCATCCTCCCAAGCCCGCCGGAACGGGCAACCATGCGCGACTTTCTCGCCAAACATCGTGTCATTGATATCTGCATGCGCATCGACATGGATCAACGCGACCGGCCCGTGCCGTGCCTTGATCGCCCGCAAGACCGGCCAGGTCAGGGTATGATCCCCGCCCAGTGTCAGCGGGATCGCCCCATGCGCCAACACGCCGTTGTAATAGTCCGTAATAATATCGACGGTCTTTTTCAGATCAAAGGTGTTGATCGGCACATCGCCGATATCGGCCACCTGCAAATGATCAAACGGTGCCGCCCCGGTCGCCATGTTATAGGGCCGCAACATCCGCGATTCGTCTCGTATCTGGCGCGGCCCCATCCGGGTACCCGACCGGTTCGACGTACCGTGATCCATCGGAATGCCAATGAACGCCACATCCAACCCTGCCGCGGTTGGCTGCGTCGGCAGGCGCATCATCGTGGCAGGCCCACCAAAGCGCGCCATGTCATTGCCACCCAAAGGCTGATTGAATTGGCTCATGTTCGTCTCCCACATTGTATCCAAACCACGATATCGCAAAGCCAAACCGCTGACCACA
>JAYUHO010000087.1:0-6144 GCA_043766915.1 Cypionkella sp. | reverse complement strand
GTCTATATGAATCGGGCATAGGACGAGATCACCATGTTCAAATTTTTTGAGGGGTTGGTTGACCCCTACGCTCCCTATACGCAAACTGATACGCCACCCCGACAGCTGTGGCCGTTTCTGCTTGACTATATTCGTCCGTTTCGCGGTGTTTTCGCCGTAACGGCGTTGGTTTCGGTTGCAAATTCCGCCTTTGACGTGGGCCTGATCTGGTATGTCGGGCGATTGGTTGATGTGCTGACACAAGGCACACCAGCGCAGGTCTGGGCCAGTCATGGCACGGAAATCATTGTCGTTGCGTTGATCATTCTGATCCTGCGTCCGCTGATTGGCGGCACGGGCGTTGCGCTGTTGCACAATACCATTTTGCCGAATTTTGGCACCATGATGCGGTGGCGGGCGCATCGGCATGTGTTGCGCCAGCCTGTTGGCTGGTTCGAATCCGATTTCGCCGGGCGCATTGCCAACCGTATCATGCAGGCCCCTCCTGCGGCGGGCGAAGCGGTGTTTCAAACCTTTGACGCCATTGCCTTTGCGTTCACAACGCTTGTCGGGGCGGCGTTCATGTTGGCCGGGGCAGACGCGCGGTTGTTGTTGCCGCTGGTGATCTGGTTTGTGGGATACATTGCCCTGATGCGCTGGACGGTCCTGCGCGCGGGCCCCGCGGCAACAGCGTCATCCGAAGCGCGGTCCGCAGTGACGGGCCGTGTGGTGGATGCCTATACCAACATCCATTCCGTCAAACTGTTTGCCGATACGAATCTGGAACTGGACTATAGCCGGGACGCGATAGAGCGGGCGCGCAAAGCCTTTATGACCGAAATGCGCGTTGTGACCTTAATGGATGTCGTGCTGACCGGCCTGAACGGGTTGCTGATTGTGGCGGTAACAGCTTGGGCGATGTGGCTGTGGTATCATGGGCAGGCAAGCGTTGGCACAGTTGCGGCCGCGGTGACTTTGGTGCTGCGGTTGAACAACATGACCTATTGGATCATGTGGACCACGACCAGCCTGGTGCAAAATCTGGGCACCGTGCAGGAAGGCATGGAAACCATCACCCAGCCCATTGCGTTGACGGATCAGCCGGGCGCGCGCGATCTGGCTTTTGGCAAAGGGCTGATCCAGATCGAGCACGTATCGCATCATTATGGGCGTGGGTCGGGCGGGTTGCAGAACGTCAACCTGACGATCAACCCGGGTGAGCGGATTGGCGTGGTGGGTCGGTCAGGGGCTGGTAAGTCAACGTTGGTCAAACTGATGTTGCGTTTTTATGATACCGAAGCCGGCCGTATCCTGATCGACGGTCAGGATATCGCCCGGGTGTCGCAGGACAGCGTGCGGCGGCAGATCGGCATGGTGCAGCAAGACAGCAGCCTGATGCACCGGTCGGTGCGCGAAAATATACTCTACGCACGCCCGAATGCGGGTGAAGCCGCGATGATTTCTGCTGCCAAACAGGCGGATGCGCATGAGTTTATCCTGACCTTGCAAGACCCCGAAGGCCGCAAAGGATACGATGCCCACGTTGGAGAGCGCGGCGTGAAACTGTCAGGCGGGCAGCGGCAGCGCGTTGCCTTGGCGCGGGTTATCCTGAAAGATGCGCCAATCCTGATTTTGGATGAAGCGACAAGTGCGCTGGACTCGGAGGCCGAAGCGGCGATTCAGTCGGCGCTGTTTGGTGTGATGCAGGGCAAGACCGTTATCGCCATCGCGCACCGCCTGTCGACCATCGCCGCGATGGACCGCATAGTGGTGCTGGAAGACGGACGCATCGCCGAAGAAGGTCGCCATGCCGATTTGTTGAAAAGCGGTGGTTTGTATTCCCGGTTCTGGGCGCGCCAGTCTGGCGGGTTCATCGGGTTAGAGGAAGATGCATGATTCTGGGCCCGACCATTCAACCGTTCAGCCCGACCGACCAAAACCCCCCGGAAACGATGTGGAAGTTTTTTCGTTGGGCGGTGCAGGGGGCCTGGCCGGGGATCTTGTGGGCGGGGTTCTGGTCGGCCTGCGCGGGGTCACTTGAGGCGGTTTCGGCCACCATACTGGGGCATGTGATCGACGCAGCGAATACAGCGAACCCCGCAACAGTGTTTACGGATCACGTCGGGTTATTCTCGCTGTTTGTGGTGTTTTACCTGGTTGTCAGGCCGGTAATTTTTGGCCTGAACACCCAAGCCACCTCGGTCACGGTGGAGCCCAACCTGTTCCCCCTGATCTTGTCGCGCCTGCACCGCTGGACGATTGGTCAGGCGGTCACGTTTTTCGACAATGATTTTGCGGGTCGGATTGCGCAAAAGCAGATGCAGGTGGCGCGGGCCACCACCGATGTGGTGTCGGGAACCATCGAAACCGTGGCCTTTGCTTTGGCTTCTGTCGTTGGGTCAGCGGCGCTGTTGCTGGTGATTGACCTGCGGATATCGCTGCTTTTGATCGTCTGGATTGCGGGCTATCTGCTGTTCATCCGCGGTTTTCTGAAACGCATTCGCAGCGCATCTGCAGCGCGGGCGGCGGCGCGGGCGATGGTGACGGGACAAATCGTTGATACCGTGACCAATATGAAAACGGTCAAACTGTTCGCGCATGCCAAACACGAAGACCGTGTGGCACTCGACTCGATGGAAACCTTCCGGGATCGGGCGATTGAATATGGCATTATCTCTAGTTGGTTTCGTTTTGCGCTGATCGGGTTGGCGGGGGTTTTGCCGGTGATGCTGGTTGGCGGCACGGTTTGGCTGTGGTCAAAAGGCGGGGCCACATCGGGTGATATTGCAGCAGCAGCGGCAGTGTCGTTCCGGTTGGCGCAGATGACGGGCTGGGTTTCGTTCAGCCTGATGTCGATTTTCGGCAACCTGGGCGAAGTGGAGGACGGCGTGCGCACTTTGACCCCACCCTATACATTGACCGATGCCGCAGGCGCAAAAGATCTGCCGCGCGTTAAAGGAGCCATCCGGATGGAGGGGGTCAGTTTTGCTTATGGGCGGCGAAAGGGTGGCTTGGATGAGGTCACCTTAGCTATTGAGCCGGGGCAAAAGATTGGTCTTGTTGGCGCTTCAGGGGCAGGGAAAACCACCTTGGTATCGTTGCTTTTGCGGCTCTATGACACCGAAAAAGGCAGAATACTGATAGACGGCATTGATGTGCGGTCAGTCACGCAGGAATCGTTGCGCCGTCAGATCGGGATGGTCACGCAAGAAACCGCGATGTTCAACCGCACCGCGCGCGAAAATATCATGTACGGCGACCCCGACGCGACCGAAGCCCAGATGATCGCCGCCGCCAAACAGGCCGAGGCGCATGAGTTTATCCTTGGTCTGAAAGATTTCGCGGGCCGGATGGGCTATGACGCCTATCTGGGCGAACGCGGCGTGAAACTTTCAGGCGGTCAGCGCCAACGCATCGCCCTTGCCCGCGCCTTTCTGAAAGACGCGCCGATACTGGTGCTGGATGAGGCGACCTCTGCGCTGGACAGCGAGGTCGAGGCCAGCATTCAAGCCGCTTTGTCCAAGGTGATGCAAGGCAAAACCGTGTTGGCCATCGCGCATCGCCTTTCGACGATTGCCGAGATGGACTGCATCGTTGTGCTTGACGAAGGCCGCATTGTGGAACAGGGCAGCCATACCGAATTATTGGCCATCCACGGCCTTTATGCGCGGTATTGGAATCGCCAGTCGGGCGGTTTTATCGGTGTTGATGAAAAGGAAGCGGCAGAGTGAAATTGGTGATCGACCGGCTGGGCCATCTTGGTGATGGCATAGCCATGGGCGAAAGTGGCCCGATCTTTGTGCCGGGTTTGCTGCCGGGCGAAGAAGTTGAAGGCGATTTGCAGGGCGATCAACTGGCCGATTTCCGCATTCTGACACCGTCGGCAAACCGGGTGAAACCGCCCTGTGTCCACGCCAAAACCTGCGGCGGCTGTATGATGCAGCACGCGTCAGATGCGTTTGTGGCGGATTGGAAACTGGGCATCGTCAAGGGCGCGCTGGCCGGGCAGGGATTGACGGCGACGTTTCTGCCGATCCAGACCTCGCCGCCCAAATCCCGCCGCCGCGCCACCATCGCGGCACGCCGCACCAAGAACGGCGCATTGATGGGGTTTCATGCGCGCGCCTCGGATATGCTGGTGTCGGTGCCAAACTGCCAGGTGTTGCACCCCGATCTGATCGCGGCCTTTCCCGGCATAGAGGCATTGGTGAAACTTGGGGGATCGCGGTCTGCCGAAGTAGCGTTCACCATAACCCGTTCACTTTCGGGCGCCGATGTAATGGTGACGGGCGGCAAGCCGCTTGACGCCGCGCTGCAGCTTGAACTGGCGCGGGTTACCGAAGCCTATGGGTTTGCGCGCCTGACGTGGAACGGCGAAGCGGTCGCCCTGCGCTCTGCCCCTATGCAACGGTTTGGCCGTGCCCTTGTGTCACCGCCCCCCGGAGCGTTCTTGCAAGCCACCGCAGAAGGTGAGGCCGCCCTTTTGCAGGCCATCATTCGGGCTGTCGGCCCTGCCAGAAAGGTCGTCGATCTGTTTGCAGGGATTGGCACGTTTACCCTGCCCCTGGCCGAACGCGCCGAACTGCATGCCGTTGAATCCGAAGGCCCCATGCTTTCCGCCCTTGATAAAGGCGCGCGCGGCGCAGAAGGACTGAAACGCATCACCACCGAAACGCGCGACCTGTTTCGCCGCCCCCTTGAAGCTGATGAATTCAAAGGCGTTGACGCGGTGGTGATAGACCCGCCCCGTGCGGGTGCCGAGGCGCAAACCGCCGCCCTTGCCCGCGCCCAGGTACCGGTGATTGCCTTTGTGTCGTGCAACCCGGTCACCTTCGCGCGCGACGCCAAGGTTTTGGTCAGCGCTGGATATGTTCTGGATTGGGTGCAAGTCGTTGATCAGTTCCGCTGGTCTGCCCATGTGGAATTGGTCGCGCGGTTTGCATTGCGCGCGTGATACGTAAAGTGTGATCGTCGCCGCGCATTCCCACCCTAGGCAACTGCCCAAAAATTCGCTATCCCCAAAGAAAAATAAACTGGGCAGGCGTAACATGGCAGTCTTTCGGATTTTGATGCTGGTTTTGGCCGGCTTGGTCATGACGGCCTGTTCGTCTAAGTTCCGCACTTACAACGGCCCTTCCGTGACGCAAGTTCAGGTCCACAAAGCCGATCGCAAACTGTATCTGCTGCACAATGAAAAGGTGCTAAAGGTCTATAATGTGGCGCTGGGTGGCCAGCCTGTTGGCCCCAAAACCATCGAGGGTGACGGCAAGACACCAGAAGGTGTCTATTACATCAGCCATAAAAACCCCCGCTCAACCTATCATTTGTCGCTGGGGATCAGCTATCCCAATGATCAGGACCGGGCAAATGCCGCTGCGGTGGGCAAGCCAACCGGGGGGGATATCTTTATCCACGGCGGACCTGTCCGGCGTGAAACCAAAGCTGACTGGACAGCAGGCTGCATCGCCGTGACGGACCGTGAGATTGAAGAGGTTTACTCGATGATCAAACCCGGCACACCGATTTTTCTGCTGCCTTAAACTGACGTGACCCAAGCGCCAGATCAGCCACCGGTTACCAGCGTCCACCAGATCTTGCCGTTTGCCTCTTGGAACCAGGCAAACCCCGCTTCGCGCGCCGCTGGGTCCAAAATCACATCCCGGGTGTCCGCTTGCGCCATCCAGGCCGACAGCGTTTCCAGTTCGGTCTGATAGGTTTCCGAGATCAGTTCGCCCAGCAGTTTGCCGGTGTATCCAACGCGCTGCACCCGGATCAACGGTGACGATCCGTCAGACCCGAAATGCCACGGACGGTTTTGCACCGACATATCGCGTGAATGGGTCAAAGCAGCTGCATTAAGGGCTGCGTTAAACGACAGCGCCTGTGCGCCCTTGGCCGACCGCAATGTGTTCACTGAATCCAGCAAACGGAACGGAATAGCATCCTGATTGCCTGCGTTGATCTTATAGACCTGCGGCAATAACTGGCCGCTGCTGTCAATTTGCGGTTCAGACCCTGTGGCGCAGGCCGCCAAAAGCAACGCCGTTCCACCAAGACCAAGCAATGTCCGTCTGTTCATTGTATTCACCTTAAAAAAGGCCGTTGGCCTTTGACTAGCCTGTCTCTAGCGAAAGATGGCGCGGGTTTCAAACCCCACTCTTTAAT
>JAYUHO010000086.1:0-6146 GCA_043766915.1 Cypionkella sp. | reverse complement strand
CAATCTGAATTAGATTGGCTGCAACCCGCTCTAATTGCATCTTGCATCATCACGATCCCGCCCAAACCGCGCCAACGACCGGGCCAGTGCCTCCGCCTCTATCCCCGCGCCGATAAACACCAGCCGGTCATCGCCGGCCCTGTCGCCCTCCTCCAAAACCTCGGGCGCTTGCACCACGCGGCACACGGCTTGCAGCAGCAACCGCCTCGCCGGGGTTTGCACCACACCTTTGACCCGGATGATCTGATCGCCCCGCGCCTGCAGCAATGCCGACAGCCACAGGCTTAGCCCCGCCCAATCGACGGATGACGGCACCTGTACAGTGACGGCTTGCATAGCCACGTTGCCAGCGGCAAGCGCCTGCAGCGGTGGCGCGGGCGGATGATCGGGCATCGCACAGTCCACCCCATGGCTTGCCGCCGCTATCTGCGCGTCGGGGTTGATCGCGCGCAGTGTCGCCAGAAGACGGCCCAAACCCGGCTGTCCCGTCTCCAGCTTGGTCATGACCAATCGATCCGCCACCGCAATCTGGCGCGCGCCCAAGGGATCGCTGGCCAATTGGTCCAACCCATGCAGCGCATCGACCAGAACGATCACGCCCACCACCACGATATGATGCACCAAACCCGGATGACCCGGATCGCGGCCAATATTTGAGCAGGGTCTGCCAACCCGCTGGTTTCCAGAATGGCCTCATCCGGCCCCTGCCCCCGACTGCGCATATTGCAAAGGCCGCGCAATGCCTGCACCAACTCCCGCCGCCCCGTGCAGCAGGCGCATCCCCGCGCCAGCACCGTGACACCTTCGGCAGCCCGTATCAGATGATCATGCACCGCCACCTCTGCCGCCTCATTCACCAAGACCCAAGGCGGGCGCGCTGCCATATGCAGCAAATGCCGCAGCCAGTTGGTTTTGCCCGACCCCAGATAGCCGCCCAGAATGGTCAACCGCAGGCGGCGCTCAACCATCGTGCAGCGCGGTCTCGGCCAAGCGATCAATCGCGCGGCCCGCCAGACGTTCGGCGGCCACCCACAGATCTTCCAGCGTGTCGACAATCACATGCGCCCCGGACAGGGTCGACAGGGTGATGCCCGTGGTCATCCTTGATGTCTTGCGCCCAGATCATCGGGGCGGGCAAAGCTGTGGCGGCCATAACGGCGGCCCCGGTCTTAAGGATATTGCGGCGGCTGTATCGCATCTTGCTCATGGGGAAGTCCTCTCTGTGGTTTTCTGTGTGGTTTGTTGGTTTTGGCTGTTACAGGCTCTGTTTTTATCCGATCAGGCCAGCAGGCGGTGAAGCTGCCTTTCGTCCCAGCTAAGCCAGATGGTATCGCCGGGGTGTTTTGGGTCTGCGAAGAATTCGGCTTCGGGGATCAGGGCCAGAATTTCCTGGTTCCCCAACGCACGCGCGGTCAGGGCGATATGACCGCCCTGATATTCAATGCCGCGCACCACCGCCTCGGTGCCTTGCGCGCTTAGCCGCACCGCATCGGCGCGAATGGCAAAGCGGCCCTGCGGCAGGGCCAGCACGTTGTGCCCGCCCATGAACCGCGCTACAAATTCGGTGCGCGGCGCGTTGAACACCTCTCGCGCGGTGCCCGATTGTTCAATTTTGGCGTTGTTCATCACAACCACTTCATCGGCCAGCGCCAGCGCCTCATCCTGCCCATGCGTGACATGGATGAAGGAAATCCCCAGTTCGGTCTGCAACCGCTTCAACTCGCCCCGCACCCGCACCCGCAAGAAGGGGTCCAGCGCCGACAACGGTTCATTCAGCAACAACACCTGCGGATCGGTGATCAACGCCCGTGCCAACGCCACCCGCTGTTGCTGACCGCCCGACAATTGCGCCGGACGCCGCTGGGCAAGGGCCGCCATATCAACAAGGTCCAGCAGATCCCCTGCCCGCTTGCGCCGGGCTGGGGCATCGACCCCTTTCATTTTCAGACTGAAGGCGACGTTGTCGATCACCGACAGATGCGGAAACAAGGCATAGTTCTGAAACATCATCGCCGTGCCGCGCTTGGCCGGGGGCAGGTTGGTGACATCTTTGCCCGACAACAGGATATTGCCATCGCTGATCGCTTCGTGCCCTGCAATCATCCGCAGGGTTGATGATTTTCCGCAGCCCGACGGGTCCAGCAGACAGACATAAGACCCGGCCCGGAACAAATGGCTGATGTCGGCCACAGCCACGGCTGCGCCATACCGTTTGGTCACGCGCACAAGTTCAAGATCATGGCCAGTCCGCATCTCACCCCCAAACTGCCTCAGTGACAGGGTGGATCGAAGTTTTACAAAGCGGCAGGAAAAACCCGCAGACCCCGCCATACCAAACACGCGCTGCCCAAGAATTGGGTTATTGCATCCATCATTGCGTATAAAAATCAACTGGTTTGTATACAATCCAACTGGCCCTGCCCGGACAACTATGATGTTTGGCCCTCCGCACAGTTTGTGCAAAGATTCACCGCACAGGGCAATGACAGGCCATTTGTTGGACGAAACCGCACAGACTTCCGAAGCCAGCAGCGAGGCTGTCGCCGACCGGTTGGCGCATGCTATCCATGAACTCAAACGGCGCCCCGGCACCAAACTGTCCGAAGACGAGGTCGGCGAGATTTATGACGTCAGCCGCACCGTGGTGCGCGCGAGGCGGCGGTGGTTCCCGCGAACCTGAAGGCGGCGTTGGCGGGTTAGTCGGGTAAACCCTGAACTGCGCTGGCTCAGACCAGCAACCGAACCCCAGACTGCGCAGCCGCTGCCGTATCAAAGGCAACCAGAACCGACGCGCCTGCCGCAACGCTGGCCAGCCGGATCATCTGATCGGCAAAGCCGCAACCGCCCTTGGCATAGGCCACCGCCGCGGCACCAACCCGGTCTGGGGCCTCGATCAGCAAATCTTCGGCCTCCAGCAGCGATATGACGGTTTGGGCGATCCGGCCGCGTGAAAACCCATAGGCCCGCTGCAGCACCCAGACCAGTTCCACCATCACTTCGCGAGAGACAAAGCCCGGACCTGTGGCAGACAGCTGCGCCATCACCGCCCCTGCCAGTCGGGACTGATCCGGATCGTCCTGGGTTAAATAGCTCACCAAAACATTGGTATCCAATCCGATCACGGCTGCCCTGCCCCGCCGTCGGCAATCGCCTGTTCTATCTGTTCCAACGTGACAGGTGCCGCGCCGGGCCGGGCCAACATGCCCGCCAGTTCCGACAGCGGACGGCGGCGCAGCAGCCGCACTTCACCGCCCTCAAGGATCAGATAGCGCAGCTTATCGCCGGGCCGCAGCGCAAGAGCGTTTCGCACATCGCGCGGCACCGTGGTTTGGCCGCGCGTGGTGATGGTGGATTCCTGCATGTCTGACATGATAAAACCAATGCAAATCTTGAGACTGCATTACTTATAGGAGATATGCATGCAAAAATCAACTGCACAGTCTTGCACAGCTCCGCCACTGACAGCTTTGCACTGCAAAGCTGGGCAACCCCTGCCCTGCCTGCGTTTTTGACATCAGATCGCCGCAAAAGCCGTTAAAAACGCCAAACCACCCCGAAAACCTTCCCCGCGGGGAAGGTTTTACGCCAGTTGATCCAGCATTGACCGCACTGCCTGCTCTAATTTCTTGCGGTCAAGGGTGGTGAAATCCCGGTCCAGCCGAATCTCCAGCCGCCCGTTGGCGGCGGCGCATCTGGCCGCGCCCATCCGCGAGGTGATCTGAAATGTGGTCTTGGCTTTGGTTTCTGACACCGGTTTTGACGCCTGCATCGGCTTGCCACGGGCGACCAGTTCATCGTCCTCAATGGTAACACCGACGGCGTTGCGCAAAACCTCGATCTCTTCATGCACCGAACGGTTGTCCAGAGTTTTAAGAAGCGCCTTGATCTGGCCGCCAATCTCTGACCGCTCTTCCAGTTCTTTCGACACCCGCAAGCCCAAGGCGCGCGGGATGTGTTGATAGAATTTAAGATGCTCGCCCAGCACTTCCATCATCAGGATAAAGCCGCGGATATAGCTGCGCTTGGAATAGCTGGCCGAGCGGAACAGTTGCGCCACGGCGCGGTCAGCATCGGTTTCCGTTGTGCCGGGATCGCGTGCAAAGCTGATCGCCATCATCGCCATTTCGGCAAAGGAAATATCTTTGCGCACCATGTTTTCATCGACCATGCGGCGGTAAAGCATATCCATCGTCTCGCCGCGCGACATGATCGCGGCAGGAATAGCGCCCCACAGATCGGCGTCGCCGGTTTCAGTCAGCAAGGCGCGATAGGCCGACAGGCGGCGAAATCCTTGCACCAGTTCAAACTTGCCATCGCTGCGCTGTTCCACCCGGATGGGGTTGGACAGGCCAACGTCCCGGATCGAGGTGATCAGCTCGGCCAGCTCCATATCATCGCCCATCGCGCGGTCGCGGGTCAGTTTATAGGTTAGCACCTGATCCAGCGGAATCAGATCAGTGATCAGGCCCAGACGCTTCAGGCGCACATGTTCATTGGCCAGCGTGTCATTCTCGGCCCTGATTTCGGCCTCGATTGTCTGACGTTCACGCAGGGAGTCTGCGTTTTCGGTGATGGCTGCGGCCATCGGGCCGCGCCGGGGCAGGGCGGGCAAAACCTTCCCCGCGGGGAAGGTTTCTTCCTCGGGCAGGTCAATATCAAAGGTCAAACGCTTCTTTGTCATAGCTTCCCCTCCACCTGATCCCAGGCCTTCAAGAAACAGTCTTTGAACTCATCATAGGCGCGGTCAAAGCTGGTGCGCGCCCTGCGCCAGGTTTCGCGCGTCATATTGCGATAGTCGATCTCATAGACCGACGACAGAAAGCGGTTCGACTGTTCCACTGCACGGGTCATTTCCACCGGGTGTTCGGTGACTAAGTCGCCAAATACCTTGCGAAAGGCTTCCAGCATCGCGCGGTGCAGATCATTTCCCGGCTCGTACCGCGTCATCAGGAACCGCACTTCAAGGAACGCTTTGGGCAAGCGCATCTTCCCCGCGGGGAAGGTTCCGTCAAAACCTTTCGACAGATCGCCCAAGGCTTCGGCCAGCTGACCGATGAAGGACGTGGTGCTGTCATATTCCCAATAGCCTGGGCCGGACGGGATATAAAGCACATCCGCCGCGAACACCGCGTTCATCGACTGATAGCCAATCGCCGGGGGGCAATCAAAGATGATCACATCATAGGCATCATCCGGCAGCGCGTCGAGATAGCGCGACACGGCCGCAAAGAACGACCAATCCGGGTTCAGGTGGCGATACTGTGCGCTGGCAAATTCAACAAAGGCGGCGTTGGCGCAGGACGGCACGATATCAATCGTGGGCCAGGCGGTGGGCCGGATGAAATCAGACACCCGCAACGCATCCAGACCCATATCGCGGATGCCAGCGGGGATCCGGCGCTGGGGCAGGGCGGTGCCGGATTCCGCCGCCTTTGGCCCGGCATTCATCCGGTCGGTTTCCTGAATAAGATCGCGCGCCATGATGCCCCAGACGGTCAGGTCTTCGGAGACGTCGTAAAGGCCCATCGAATGGGTCAGCGTGGCCTGCGGATCAAAATCAACACAGAGCACGCGGTAGCCATCAAGCGCCGCGGCATGCGCCATGTGCAGGGCCACAGTGGATTTGCCCGCCCCGCCCTTGAAGTTGGCAATGGCCACCCGCACCGCCCGTTTGCCCGCCGGGCGTTTGGGCATCTGCGACTGACGATTGATCTTCATGCGGCGGCGGAGTTCGTTGATCTCGGACAAGGAAAACCAGCGCTGGCGGCCGTCTTCTTCCACCTCACCGCCCGGCAGATCGGGTTCTGCGGCCAGCCGTCCGCGAAAGGTTGAATGGTTGATCTTGAAGATCAACTCTGCGACCTCCCAACTGGAAAACCGCCGCAGCGTCTTTTCGTGTTCAGGACTGAACGTTTGCCTGCGGATCCAACCCTGCATTTTAAGCGACTGTGCCTGCAAGGCGGCCAGGTCTTCATGGCTGTACATCGGGTTCCACTTTCATTGCGGACGTAGATTTCTGTTAAACCTGTAAATACGCCGGATTTGCAGAAATCGCAAAGGCCAAGTTATACTGGAACAGGAATTGGGCAGATTGGCAGAAACCAAGCGAAATTGGGCCGAATCGAGTAGGGGGTGTGGTGGCCAAA
>JAYUHO010000085.1:0-16287 GCA_043766915.1 Cypionkella sp. | reverse complement strand
ACACCAGGTCGCGTTGTTCTTTCGGGGGGCCTGCGGTAAGAGGTTGGCTCCCCGATAAACGACGAGGCTTTGATGAAAACCCCGGCAGACTGCACCACAATGGCTGAACTGCGCGCCGAGATTGATCGGCTGGATCAGGAACTGGTCGCGCTTTTTGCGCAGCGTGTGGCCTATATCGACCGGGCGGCAGAGATTAAATCCGAAGTTGGCCTGCCCGCAAGGATTGGTGCCCGGGTTGAAGAAGTGGTTGCGAACGTGCGCCGTCATGCGACAGCGCACGGGCTGCCACCGGATAAATTGGAAAAGCTGTGGCGCAAGTTGATCGACTGGTCGATTGAGCGTGAAGAAGACAGGCTGGGGAAGGACTAACCAAATGACGGCGACTGTGATTGACGGCAAGGCGTTCGCGGCAAAAGTGCGGGTCCTTGTGGCCGCGCATGTGGCGCGTTTGCGGGAAGAAAACGCGCTAACCCCCGGACTGGCGGTGGTTCTGGTGGGCGAAGACCCGGCCAGCCAGGTGTATGTGCGCAATAAGGGCACCCAGACGGTTGAAGTGGGAATGACCTCAATCGAGCATAAGCTGGCAATCGACACACCTGAGGCAGACTTGCTGGCGCTGGTGGCGCGGCTGAACGCCGATCCGGCCATTCACGGCATTTTGGTGCAATTGCCGCTGCCCGCGCATCTGAATTCCGAACTGATCATCAATTCGATTGATCCGGCCAAGGATGTCGACGGCTTTCATATCAGCAATGTCGGCCTGCTGGGCACCGGGCAAAAATCAATGGTGCCCTGCACGCCACTGGGGTGTCTGATGATGCTGCGCGATTATCACGGATCATTGGCGGGGATGAACGCGGTTGTGGTGGGGCGCAGTAATATCGTGGGAAAACCGATGGCGCAACTGCTGTTGGGCGACAGTTGCACGGTAACAATCGCGCATTCCCGCACCAAGGATCTGGCTGCGGTCTGCCGGGGGGCCGATATACTGGTCGCCGCCGTGGGCCGGGCCGAGATGATCACCGGTGACTATGTCAAGCCTGGGGCAACGGTGATTGACGTGGGGATCAACCGCATCGAACGCGATGGCAAAATCAAATTGGTGGGCGACGTGCATTATGCCTCTGCCGCAGCCGTTGCCGGGGCCATCACGCCGGTGCCGGGCGGGGTCGGGCCAATGACCATCGCGTGTTTGCTGGCCAATACCCTGACCGCCTGTTGCCGAGCGAATGGATTGCCCGAACCCAAAGGCCTGACCGCATAGGTCTGCAAGCTGTGGCAAGGGCAGGCCTTCAAACCCGTCTTGGCATTGGGATGGTGCGCGTGGTTGTGCCAGTCAGAATTGCCAGGGCCGGGTCTGCCATCAGGGCGGTCAACGCCGGATCATGTGTCCAAAGCCCGCCGGTATAGGCGCCATAGGCGGGCAGGAGCACCCTGTTAGTGTCGATCAAAAAGCAGCGATAGGCCTTGCCGGCCAGCCGGGCCTTGGGATGGTAGTGACCAGAAATTTCAGGGCCTTGTGCGGTTGCGATGTGGCGAAAAGCCACTGCGTTCACCGTGAACTCCGCCCGATGACTGCCGCCAAGCGTGGTGGGCCCCGCATCGTGATTGCCTTCGATCCAAGTCCAGACCCGACCTGCCATCAGCCGCGTCAGCCAGATTTGATCAGTGGCGTCCAGACTGTCGGCTGCGGCAAGATCATCAAAACTGTCGCCAAGACAGACGATATGGCGCGCTGCGGTGGCGACGATATCAGCGTCAAGACGGTCCAGCGTGGCGCGGGTTTCATAGGGCGGCAGCAACATCCCGCCGCGCCGGGCCAGCCGTTCAGATTTGCCGAAATGCAGATCTGATACGCAAAGCAGGCGCTGGTCAGGCCAATACAGCGCGCCCGAAGGCAGGGATTGTAAAATGGCAGAGCCAAGGGAAAATTCATACATGCCGCAACCTGCCCCGGCCACCAGCGGTTATCAAGCGGAGCGCGCAGGCGCGCGGTGTTTTTTGGTAAGGGGCGTGGCCTGCGGCCCCGCGTTGGATATTTTTTCCAGTATGAAAGGTTAACTCAGCCCCGCATCACGCATCAGTTGCGCTGCAGCATCGCTGGCCAGTCTTTCGCGGCCAGCACCTTGTACCGGGATTTTGCCCGGTTCGAGGAAAAGCGGGGCGGCAAACGGGCTTAGGCGGGGCAGGGCGATATGATCAATGCGCGGGCCGATGCGGGTAAGCAGGTCTTCGATGCGGGCAAAATCGACCAGCCCGCGCATTGCCTCTTGGCGGGTGATGTCCAGCATCAGATGGTTGGGATCATATTTGCGCAGGGTGTCATACAAGATGTCAGACGAAAACGTTGCTTGCCGCCCCGATTTGCGGCGGCCCTGATGGGAGCGTTCGATCAATCCGGCGATAATCGCGGTGTTTCGGAAGGTGCGTTTCATCACCGCGTTGCCCGCCAGCCAGACCTCGAGATCGGCGCGCAGATGCGTGGCATCCAGCAGCGCGGCAGGATTGGCCACCGGTTCCAGCCCCCAGATCAGCGTGGCGTAATCGGTGGCAACAAAGCCCAAAGGGGCAAGGGCCGCATCTTCCATCCGTTTGGTCAGCAAGAGCCCCAGTGTTTGCTGCGCGTTGCGGCCCGCAAAGCCGTAAAGGCACAGATGCTGGCGACCGTCATACGGGAAGGTTTCGATCAGCAGGCGGTTTGGCTGGGGCAGCTGCGACACCTCGCGTTGCAGGGTCAACCACTGCGCGGTATGGGCCGGCAGATCGGGCCAGCCGGGCTGTTGCAGGATCTGCAAAATGCGGGCCGACAGCTGGGTAGAGGTGGCGAATTTTGTGCCTGAAAACACCGCCACTTTCGGATCGCGCCCCGGTTGGCGGGTGACTTCGACTGTCATCTCTTTCAGCCCGTCGTACCGCACCACCTGACCACCGATCAGGAATGTATCACCGGGGGTCAGGGTGGCGGCGAAACTTTCTTCAATTTCCCCCAAAGGGGTGCCGCCCATCCGACCCTTCAGCCGCACTTTCAGGGTTTCAGTGTCAATGATCGTGCCAAGGTTCTGACGGATCACCGAAGCCGTGCGCGGATCGCGCAGGCTCCACTTGCCCGCCCGGATCATCAGACGTTGCCATTTATCATAGGCGCGCAGTGCGTAGCCACCCGTGGCGGTGAAATCGAGGCAGGCGTCGAACTCTGCGCGGGTCAGCTGCGCATAGGGGCCAGCGGTGATGACCTCGGCGTAAAGCGCATCGGCGTCAAAGGGGGCGGCACATGCGGTGGCCAGAATATGTTGGCACAACACATCGCGGGGGCCGGGGCCGCGCGGGTCACCATCCAGCGCGCGGGCCTTTACGGCCTGCAATGCGGCGAAACATTCCACCACCTCAAACCGGTTGGCAGGCACCAGCAGCGCCTTTGAGGGCGCGTTATAGCGGTGATTGGCGCGGCCAATCCGCTGCACCAGGCGTTTGACGTTCTTGGGCGCGCCGACCTGGATCACCAAGTCCACATCGCCCCAGTCGATGCCTAAATCCAGTGACCCGGTGCAGACCACGGCGCGCAAGCGGCCCTCGGTCATCGCCTGTTCGACCCGTTCGCGCTGTTCGCGCGACAGGCTGCCGTGGTGGATGCCGATCGGCAGGTCATCGGTATTGGCCAGCCAAAGGTTGTGAAAGAAAATCTCGGCCTGCGCGCGGGTGTTGTGAAAGATCAGCGTGGTTTTATGGGCTGCCACCTGTTCCAGAATCGCCGCAATCGCATAGCGCCCGCCGCCGCCCGACCATGGCGGCGGGGCATCGGTTTGCAGCATGGAAATATCAGGATCGGGGCCCGGATCGGCCTGCAGGATGGCGGTATCGGCGTGCAGGAACCGCGCCAAGGCAGGTGGGTCTTCGACGGTGGCCGACAGCCCGACGCGGCGCAGACCGGGCGCAAGACTGCCAAGCCGCGCCAATTGCAGCATCAGCTGATCACCGCGTTTGCTTTCGGACAATGCGTGAATTTCATCGACGATCACGCGCGACAGCCCGGCGAAAATGCGGGGGGCGTCCTCGTATGACAGCAGCAGCGCCAGACTTTCCGGCGTGGTCAGCAAGATATGCGGCGGATCGGCGCGTTGGCGGCGGCGTTGAGTATAGGTGGTGTCGCCGGTGCGATCCTCGATGCGGATGGGCAGGTTTGCCCCTTCAACAGGCCTGCGCAGGTTGCGGCGGATATCGGCGGTCAGGGCCTTTAGCGGCGAGATGTAAAGGGTGTGCAGGCCTGTGTGGCTGCCGTCCGCCAGTTCGGCCAAACTGGGCAAAAACCCTGCCAGCGTTTTGCCGCCCCCCGTCGGTGCGATCAAAAGGGTCGCAGGATCATCCGCGCGCGCCAGCATATCCAACTGGTGCGGATGCAGCGACCAGCCTTGGGCGGCGAACCAGTGGGTCAGGGTGAGGGGCAGGGTGATCATCCTTCCTAGATAAGCCGGGTGAGGCGCGGGGGAAAGGGAATCTGCTTGCTGATTTTGATGGTGGGGCATACTCCGTAAGGCATGAAAATACTGTTTTTGGGCGATGTGATGGGGCGGGCGGGGCGCGTGGCGGTGGCGGAGCGCCTGCCGTCTTTGCGCAGCGATTGGGGCCTTGATTTCGTGGTGGTCAATGGCGAGAACGCGTCCCAAGGCGCGGGGCTTACGGCTGAACATGCGCGGGTGTTGCTGCAGGCGGGGGCCGATTGCATCACTTTGGGCGATCATGCCTTTGATCAGAAGGACATGCTGCAGTTCATCGAACAAGAACCGCGCATCATCCGGCCGTTGAATTTCTCGAAGGTCGCACCGGGGCGCGGGGCGCGGGTGTTTGAGGCCACGCAAGGGCGCAAAGTGCTGGTGGCCCAGGTGCTGGGACAGGTCTTTATGAAACGCCCGTTTGATGATCCGTTTTCAGCGGTTGATACTGTGTTGAAAACCCACCGTTTGGGCGGGGCGGTGCAGGCGGCGGTGCTGGATATCCATGCCGAGGCGACGTCGGAAAAGATGGCGATGGGGCATTGGTGCGATGGTCAGGCCAGTCTGGTGGTAGGCACCCATACCCACGTGCCCACCGGGGACGCGATGATTTTGGGTGCGGGGACAGCCTATCTGACCGATGCGGGAATGTGCGGCGATTATAATTCCGTGATCGGGATGGAGAAACTAGAGCCGCTCCGACGTTTTATCACCGGCATGGCATCTTCGCGGTTTGAGCCGGCAAATGGACCGGCAACCCTGTCGGGCGTTTATGTGGAAACCGATGATCGTAGCGGCAAAGCCACCCGGGTGCGGATGATCCGCAATGGTGGGCTGCTGGAACAGGCCGCACCGTGACCCCGCGCCTGCGTTATGGTTTGGTGCTGCTGGGTTTGGGCGTCGGCTGGGGGGCGACGCAGCCCTTGGGCAAAATCGCGGCATCAACCGGGCATCAGGCGTTTGGATTGATCTTTTGGCAATTGGTGGTGTGCTGTGTGGTTTTGGGCGCGTTGACGGTGGTGCGCGGCAAATCCTTGCCGTTGACAGCGCGCGCTTTGCAGTTTTACGCTGTAGTCGCGGTGTTGGGCACGCTGGTGCCGAATGCGACGTTTTACACCTCTGTCGCGCGGCTGCCGTCCGGGATCATGTCGATCCTGATTTCCATGGTGCCGCTGTTGGCGTTTCCGATAGCGATGGCGATGCGTCAGGATCAGTTTTCCCTGCGCCGATTGGCTGGGCTGGGGCTGGGGTTGCTTGGGGTGGCGCTGATTGCGCTGCCCTCTGCCGGTCTGCCAGATCCTGCGATGGTGGCCTATCTGCCCTTGGCGATGATTGGCCCGCTGTTTTACGCTTTTGAAAGCATCTATGTGGCCCGGGTCGGCACGCCGGGCATGGATGCGGTGCAGGCCATGTTTGGCGCGTCTTTGGCGGGATTGATCTTGTGCGTGCCCATCGTGACGCTGACGGGCGATTGGTTTGCCATGCCATTGCCCCCCGGGCGACCCGAGATTGCGTTGATGTTGTCCTCGGCCCTGCACGCCCTTCTGTATGCAGCTTTTGTCTGGCTGGCCGCCACCGCAGGGGCGGTGTTTGCCGCGCAAAGCGCCTATATTGTCACCGCTGCGGGCATGATCTGGGCGATGGTTTTGTTGGGTGAGCGGTTCTCGCCGATGGTATGGGCGGCGGCTGCGGTGATGTTGGTGGGGCTAAGTTTGGTCCAGCCAAGGCTGAAATCGACGGATGATATGCCAAAGCGGCGTCACATGGCGGAAAACCGTCCTTGATTGGCGCGTGAGTCCCAGTTTTTCTTGCCCGGCCGGATTATCTCGCCTAACTTTGTCGTGATTAAACAGCGGGGAACGCCATGATCGGTTTAGACCTAAGCCAACACGCACAGGCCATCTTGGCATTGCTAATTCTGGCAGGGATGTTTGTGCTGTTTGTGCGCGAAACCTACCCGGTTGAAGTGACGGCAATGGGCGGTGCCGCCGTGATGGTAATCCTGGGTTTGCTGCCGATCAAAGATGGCATTGCGGTGCTGTCAAATTCGGCACCCTGGACGATAGCGCTGATGTTTCTGGTGATGGGCGGGCTGGTGCGCACGGGCGCTGTCGAGATGATCATCAGTGTTGCCGAACGCCATGCCGCCGCCCATCCGAAAGCCACGATTGTCGGTCTGTTTTCGTTTGTCGCTGTGGCCTCGGCGTTTATGAACAACACGCCGTTGGTTGCAGTGATGATCCCAGTGGTGATCCAGATCGCGGTGCGGATGAAATTGGCCCCCTCCAAGCTTTTGATCCCGCTCAGCTATATGACGGTTTTGGGCGGTATGATCACGCTGATCGGCACCTCGACCAACCTGCTGGTCGACGGGGTAGCGCGCAAAGAGGGGTTGGAGCCGTTTTCGCTGTTCGAAATCGCGCCCTTGGGCATCGCGCTGACATTGGTGGGCGGGGCCTATCTGGCGTTGTTTGGCAACCGGTTGTTGCCTGCCCGTCAGTCGATGGGCGCGTTGCTGACGGACCGCAGCCGGATGAAATACTTTACCGAAGTTGCGGTGCCCGAAGGATCAAGCCTGATCGGCAAGGCCCCTTTGGAGGTTGATCTGTTTAAACGTGACGGCGTGCGGGTGATTGACGTTTTGCGCGGTGACGCCAGTTTGCGTCGCGATCTGGCCCCAGTGCTGTTGGCCGAAGGCGACCGCGTGGTGCTGCGCACCCAGATGACCGAATTGCTGGGGTTGAAGGCGCACAAAGACGTGGTGCTGGTGGATAAGCTGTCATCGGTGGCCACTGAAACCGTCGAAGTGCTGATCAGCCCCGGCTGCCGGATGATTGGCAGGTCGTTGGGCGAATTGCGCCTGCGCCGCCGCTATGGCGTCTACGTTCTGGCCGCGCATCGGCGGGCGCAAAATATCGGGCGGCAGTTGGATGAGCTGGTGGTGCGGGTGGGCGATACCCTGCTGCTGGAAGGCGAGATCGGCGATATTCAGCGGCTGGCGGCTGATATGGATCTGATTGACATCACCCATCCCACGATCAAAGCGTTTCGCCGCGCGAAATCGCCGATTGCCATAGCGGCGCTGGTGTTCATCGTGGTGCTGGCGGCATTTGACGCCGCCCCGATCATGGCGCTGGGGTTGATTGCCGTTGTGGTGATCTTGCTGACCCGCTGCATCGACAGCGATGAGGCATTTACCTTTGTCGATGGCAGGTTGCTGGCGATGATCTTTGCCATGCTGGCGGTGGGCGAGGGATTGGATCAATCCGGCGCCGTTGGCATGATGGTGGGGGCGGTGCGCCCATGGATGGAAGGGCTGTCGCCGTTTATGATGATCTTGTGTGTTTATTTCCTTGGCGTTGTTTTGACCGAGTTTTTGTCAAACAATGCCGTGGCTGTGATTTATACGCCGATTGCAATGGAGTTGGGCACGTCGCTGGGCCTTGATCCGCGCCCGTTTGCCGTGGCGGTAATGTTTTCGGCCACTTTGGCCTTTGCAACGCCAGTGGGTTATCAAACCAACATGATGGTTTACGGGCCGGGCGGCTATCGGTTTTCCGATTACATGAAGATCGGCATCCCGTTGAACTTTATCACCGGAATTCTGGCATCGTTTTTGATCCCGCTGCTCTGGCCGCTGTAACGGCCGGGGTTGCGGGTGGCCCCTGCGCTGGTGTAGGGCATCTGCCAAACGAAAAGCGGAGATCGGGTCATGGCAGGCCATTCGAAATGGGCGAATATTCAGCATCGCAAGGGCAAGCAAGACAAGCTGCGCGCCAAGATGTTTTCCAAACTGTCCAAAGAAATCACTGTAGCCGCCAAAATGGGCGAGCCTGACCCCGATAAAAACCCGCGTCTGCGTCTGGCCGTGAAGGCCGGTAAGGCCGTGTCGATGCCAAAAGATGTGATTGACCGGGCGATCAAGAAATCGGTCGGCGGTGATGCGGCGGATTACACCGAAATCCGCTATGAAGGCTATGGCACCGGCGGCATCGCGATTATTGTCGAGGCGATGACGGATAACCTGAACCGCACCGCCAGCAATGTGCGCAGCTATTTCGTCAAATGCGGTGGCAATCTGGGCACCACGGGATCGGTTTCGTTCAGCTTTGATCGGGTGGGCGAGATTACCTATCCGGTCGCGGCCGGGGACGCCGATACGGTGATGATGGCCGCGATAGAGGCGGGCGCGGATGATGTGGAGTCGGACGAAGATGGCCACTGGGCCTATTGTGCGGTTGAATCGTTGAACGACGTGTCAGATGCCATGGAAAAAGCACTGGGCGAGTCGACGGAATCGAAACTGATCTGGCGGCCGCAAACCCGCACTGAAGTTGATCTGGAAACCGCGCAAAAACTGTTGCGGTTGATTGATATGCTGGAAGAAGACGACGACATTCAGACGGTGACGCATAACTTTGACATCCCCGAAGATGTGGCGGCGCTGCTGGACGCGTGATCTGAGTTTTTCTGGCTTGGGCAAAAAGAGGGGGTTTCACACCCCCTGACGGCAATCGCGCTGCGATTGCCCTCTCCCCCGTGGGATATTTAGGAACAGAAAAAGCGAAATTTTAGACAAATTTGATTTAAGTGGTATGTGGGCGGGGTGGACGACCCGGACCCTGCGGGCGAGGAGACATTTATGATTGATCTGCAAACCCTGATGATCTTTATCCCCATTTGTTTGGCCCTGAACCTGACGCCGGGGGCGGATATGTTGTTTTGCCTTGGGCAGGGGCTGAAATCTGGGCCGCGTGCGGGAGTGGCGGCGTCTTGCGGCATATCGGTGGGGTCGTTGATCCATTCGGCGCTGGCGGGCCTTGGGTTGGCGGCATTGATTGCGGCCAATCTGATTGCGTTCGAGCTGATCCGCTGGGCGGGTGTGGCCTATCTTGTTTGGCTGGCGATTGGCACTTTGCGCGCGCCAAGGGCAGCGATGCAGCCTGCGGATGTTGTCAAGGGTTCGGCGTGGGCGGCGTTTCGGACGGGCATTTTGGTCAACCTGACCAATCCCAAAGTGGCGCTGTTCATTCTGGCCTTGGTGCCGCAATTTGTAGATCCGGCGCGTGGCCCGGTGTTGGGGCAGTTTATGCTGTTCGGGCTGATCTTGTCTGTCGGTGGCACGGTGATCAACGGTCTGGTTGGCGGCCTTGCGGGCCGGATAGGGCAAGGTCTGGCGCGCAAATCGCATCTGGCCCGCGCGCTGCAATATGCCACCAGTTTCGTGTATTTGGGGTTGGCGGCAAAACTGGCGCTGGATCGGCGTTAAGGAGAGACAAGCACCGCTGCCGCTGCCGCTTTGATCGCACGGGTTAAGGGCGCTATGGCGGGGGCAGTCAGGCGGCTGAATTGCCAGTGCAGGGCGACATCCAATGCGGTGTTTGGGGTCAGTTCCACCAAGCGGCCCGTTGCCAGATGCCCCGCAACCAGGAATTCAGGATTCAACCCCCATCCCAATCCCGCCAGGCAAGCATCAACAAATCCGGTCGAGGAGGCAAGGCGATGCGACGGAAACGCTGTTCTTCGCGCGGCAGATGAGCTTTGCCGTGCAACCCATTGTTCTTGCAATTTATCCTTATCGGAAAATGTCAATGCGGGGGCGGCTGCCAAGGCCCGCGGCGTGGCCCCGTTCGGCATCCAGCGCGCCATGTAAGCCGGGCTTGCTGTGGCGCGATACCGCAAAGCCCCCAAGGCAATCGTATCACAGCCTTGCAACGGACCCGGATGTGAGGTGATGGCAGCCACCACTTCTCCGCGTTTCAGCCAGTCTTGGCTGGTGTCCTGATCGTCGATCACCAGATCGAACAGAAACCCGTTGACCGCCGCCAGCGCCGGGATCACCCAAGTGGCCAGACTGTCGGCATTGACCGCAATCCGCAACGTGGCGGCGCGCGGTGACAGATGCGGCAAATCGAGGGCCAGCGTGCGTTCCAGCAGCGTCACCTCATCATGATGGCGGATCATCCGCAGCCCTGCCGTGGTGGCGCTGCACGGCTGGCCGCGCCGGATCAACAGGGTGCCTGCGGTTTCTTCCAGGGCCTTCAGTCGTTGCGATATGGCGGAGGGTGTAACGTGCAATTCGGCCGCTGCCAGATCGAACGATCCGCGGCGGTGGACGGCGGCAAGGGCGGCAAGTTGGGCCGGATCAAACATTAGTACGCCTTAATCGGGTCGAGAAAGATTAATTGGATTAAAACTGCTTGCACGCGTTACGCAACAGCAATCAACGATGGGGACTGAATTGCGCAACGGTAAAAACCTGCGGCTGTGGTGGGACGGGATAAGGTGGCCGGGCTCTAAGGCAACATTTGGTGCCCGAAAGGCCCTGTCCGATGTTTGAAGCCGCATTCCAGGGCTATCTGGTTGCCATCAGTCTGATCCTGGCCATTGGCGCGCAAAACGCGTTTGTGCTGCGCCAAGGCTTGCGGCGCGAACATGTGGGCGCCGTTGTGCTGACCTGTGCGGTTTCGGATGCGGTGCTGATGGCGGCGGGGGTGGCGGGGTTTGGGTTGGTATCCGCGCAGCTGCCATGGATTGGCGAGGCGATGCGCTGGGGCGGCGTGGCGTTTTTGCTGGTCTATGGCGCGATGCGGTTTCGCGCGGCGATGCGCGGCGGTGAGGCGCTGAAACCAGCCGTCGGGGCGACGGCGTCTTTGGGCAAGGTGATTACCACTTGCCTGATCCTGACATGGGCCAATCCGCATGTCTATTTGGATACGGTGGTGCTGATCGGGTCAATCTCGGCGCAATATGCGCCTTATCAAGCGGTGTTTGGTCTGGCAGCAGCGCTGGGGTCGGCCAGCTTTTTCGTTGCGCTGGGCTATGGCGCGCGGCTGTTGGCCCCGGTTTTTGCCAATCCGCGCGCTTGGGTGGTGTTAGAGCTGGTGGTGGGCATGACGATGTGGGCCATCGCGGCAGGGCTTGCCTTTGGCGGCTGAGTGCGGTTCTGGTCGCGGCTATGACCAATCACCGTGATCTTGGGCGGCCCGTCGAGGGCGTATTGTGGATGCTGGCCTCGGGCCTGTCGTTTGTCGGCGTCAACGGGATCGTGCGTTATCTGGGAACCGATCTGCCTGCGGCGCAGTCGGCGTTTTTGCGCTTTGCCTTTGGGGTTGCGCTGTTGCTGCCTGTGATGCCGCGAGTGTTCAGGGGCGGATTTCCCCCCGACACCTTGCGGTTGTTTGCATGGCGTGGGGTGGCCCATACGGCAGCAGTGCTGTTCTGGTTCTATGCCATGGCGCGGATCCCCGTCGCCCATGCCACCGCGATTGGCTATCTGAACCCGGTCATCTTACTGATTGCGGGCGCTGTGCTGCTGGGTGAGCGGATGACAGGCCGTCGCATTGGCGCGGTTGGTGTGGCGGCGCTGGGCGCGCTGATCGTGCTGCGGCCGGGGATCGAGGCCGTGAACCTTGGGCATTTGTCGCAGATCGGGGCCGCAATCTGTTTTGCGGCCAGCTACCTTTATGCCAAGCAGCTAAGCGGCAAACTGGCCCCGACGGCAGTGGTGGCAATGCTGTCGATCTGCGTGATGATCGGATTGGCACCGATTGCGGTATGGGTCTGGGTTCCGGTGACGGGGGCACAATTGGGCTGGCTGGCGGTGGTGGCGGCTTTGGCCACGCTGGGGCATTATCTGATGACGCGGGCGTTTCAGGCGGCTCCCTTTGCCGTTACGCAACCGGTTGTTTTCTTGCAGCTTATCTGGGCCACCACCTTGGGGGCGGTAATGTTTGACGAACCCGTAGACGGTTTTGTGCTGCTGGGCGGAGCGCTGATCATCGGGGCGATTTCGTGGGTCAGCTGGCGCGACCAGCGGGACGCCGCGACCGCTGCGGCAGGCCCCATCTGACCGCAGCGCGCGCTGCACTTTCCCCGGGTTAACGTTCCTTGCCTAGCCTTGACCTTCACAGCGTTTTGCGGAGGTTTTGCATGCCTGATACATCGACAATTCTGTCGCTGCCCCTGATCCTGCCTGCCCAAGCGCAAAAACACGTCACCCATAACGAGGCGCTGCGCCTGTTGGACATCATCGTTCAACTGGCAGTGAAAAGTCGCGCGCTTGCCAGTCCGCCGGTGGCTGTGGCGGGGGATCGCTATATCGTGCCTGCGGGCGCAACCGGGGCATGGGCGGGCAATGCAGGCAAAATTGCGCTTTATGAAGACGGGGTGTGGCAGTTCGTAACGCCATTGGCCGGGTGGCAGGCTTGGGTGCTGAACGAGGCGGCTTTGGCGGGATTCAACGGGATCAGTTGGGCCACCTTAGCCGAAGCGCCGCTGTCAGTTGGCCAACTGGGTGTTTCGGCCACGCCGGATGCGACCAATCGGTTGTCAGTCTCGGCGCCCGCCACGCTGTTGAACAATGCAGGCGCCGGGCATCAGTTGAAACTGAACAAGGCGGCGGCAACCGACACCGCCAGCCTGTTGTTTCAGACCGGATTTTCGGGCCGTGCCGAAATGGGCACGATGGGGGCTGATGACTTTGGCATAAAGGTTTCCCCCAACGGCAGCAGCTTTTTCACCGCGTTGACAGTGGCGCGGGCTGATGGGCAGATCACCCTGCCTGCGGCACTGAAACTGGGCGGGCAGGCGGCTGATCCGCTTAGCCCACCCAACGGGGCGATCTGGCTGAATACGACGACGAATGAAGTAAAGGTGCGCAGCAATGGCGTGTCTGTGGTGGTTGCAACTGCATCAGGTGGCGTGCCCGATGGTGACAAAGGCGATGTGACCGTCTCGGGCACAGGCGCGGTGTGGACGATTGATCCGGGTGTTATCAGCAATGCCAAGCTGGCATCGGTCGCGACCGCCACCTTCAAAGGCCGCGCCACGGCTGACAGCGGCACGCCCGAAGATCTGACCACCGCACAGGCCACAGCGCTGCTGGACACCGTGACGACTGCTGCAAAAGGTCTTGCCCCTGCATCCGGGGGCGGGACAGCGAATTTCTTGCGGGCGGATGGCACGTGGACGATCCCTGTCGGGGCCGTGACAGACGGCGATAAGGGCGATCTCACGGTAACGGGCGGGGGTGCGGTTTGGACGATTGATCCGGGTGTGATCAGCAACACCAAACTGGCGTCCGTCGCCACGGCCACCTTCAAAGGCCGCGCAACCGCTGGATCTGGGGCGCCCGAAGACCTGACTGCCGCCCAGGCCACCGCGCTGCTGACCACTGTCACCGCGGCGGCCAAAGGGGTGGCCCCTGCCTCTGGCGGCGGCACCACCAATTTCCTGCGTGCTGATGGCACATGGGTTGCCCCCCCCGCAGGCGGCGGCGTCAGCGACGGGCCCAAAGGCGATATCACCGTCAGCGGGGCTGGCACGGTCTGGACGCTGGATGCGGCGCGCAAATACGGGCTGACCCTGTCTGTGCAACAACAAATTTTCTTCAACTAGGAGGTCTTAACATGCCCGGCAACAACGCCCCGATCTTTTCGAAAATCGCCCGTGCGGAATGGGTCAATGGCCTGACGGCTGCCAACATCGCCAAGGATGGTACCGGCACGGTGGACACCGTGTTCACCGCTGATCTCACCAACGGGTCTTATGCCCAAAAGATTGTCATCCGCCCGCGCGGCACCAACGTGGCCTCGGTTCTGCGGGTGTTTTTGAACAATGGCGCAACCAATGCCACGGCGACGAACAACACGTTGATTGCCGAGATCGGCCTGCCTGCCACCACAAACACCGAAGTCGCCGCCTTGGCGGGGCTGGAACTGCCGCTGAACATTCCAATCCCGCCCGGCTACCGGTTGCAGGTGACCTTGGGCACGGCGGTGGCGGGCGGCTATGCGGTGACGGCAATGGGGGGCGATTACTGATGAGCTTTCCGTTTCATTTGCCAAAAGAGGCGGGGCAAACCCGGCGGTTTGATCCGTCGGGTGCGGGTGCCAATATCTACCAACCCTACTCGGTGCCCGAAGGGGCGGTGGCCTTGCAGGTGTTGGCGCTGGGTGGCGGTGGTGGTGGCGGATCTGGGTTTTCGGCTGCAGCCGCGACGGCAAGGGGCGGCGGTGGTGGTGGCGGATCGGGCGCCATTTGCCGAACGATTGTGCCAACGGCACTTTTGCCCAAAACGCTGTATGTTTATGCAGGTGTTGGCGGCAGCTCCAGCGCCGGAGGTCTCTCTGCCGTCGCGGTTCTGCCCGCCAACATTACCCAAAATCTGGTGATTGCCGCTGCGGGCGGCGGCTTGGGGGGCAGCGGCACGGCAGCGGCGGTCGGCTCTGGCGGCACTGCCGGTTCTGTGTCATCGGCCGCTTATGGCAGTCTGGGATCAACAACGACCGTCGTGGGCGCAGCCGGAACGGCGGGTGGTTTGATTGCTGGTGGCGCAGGCATCAGCGCGTCATGGGGTCTTAGCGGCGTTTTTGTCTCAGGCGGCGCGGGGGGCGGCGGCACAACATCGGCTGACTTTGCCGGGGGGTCCGTCCTGGGGGCAGGTTTGTGTCCGACGATTGCCGGTGGTCTTGCCGGATCAAATGCAGGGTCAGCAGGGTACGAGCTGTGGACGCCGCCCGCCTATTGCGGCGGATCGGGCGGTGGCGCATCCAACGCGGGTGTCGGAGGCGCTGGTGGGTCTGGTGCGCGCGGTTGCGGCGGCGGGGGCGGTGGTGCAGGCACCACCGGCGGGCCAGGCGGGCGCGGCGGCGACGGTTTTGTTCTGATCACAGCGCTGTTCTAAAACCGCGTGAATTTCGCAAGATTAGCCCAATCGCGCATTAAACAGGCATAAAAATGCAGGGGCCGCTTTTGCGGCCCTTTGGCATTTGACACGGGTTCGGCACCTTTCTAGACAGAGCAAGCCGTGATTTGGGACGAAAACCTATGAAAATTGCCATGATTGGAACCGGCTATGTCGGCTTGGTTTCCGGGGTCTGTTTTTCTGATTTTGGGCATGAAGTTGTCTGTGTCGACAAAGACCCTGCAAAAATTGATCGCCTGAACGCCGGCGAAGTGCCGATCTTTGAACCGGGTCTGCAGGCGCTGATGGCGAAAAATGTCAACGCCGGGCGGCTGTCGTTTACGCTTGATCTGGCAACGGCTGTCGCAGGCGCGGACGCCGTGTTTATTGCCGTGGGCACGCCCACCCGGCGCGGGGATGGTCACGCCGATCTGACCTATGTGATGGCCGCTGCCGAAGATATTGGCCGTGCGCTGACCGGCTATGCGGTGATCGTGACCAAATCCACCGTGCCCGTGGGCACCAATCGCAAAGTGGCCGAAGCGGCGCAGGCGGCCAATCCGGCCGCCAGCTTTGATGTGGCGTCAAACCCTGAATTTCTGCGTGAAGGCGCTGCTATCGACGATTTCATGCATCCCGACCGCGTGGTTGTCGGCGTGGAATCGCCGCGCGCGCGTAAAGTGATGGCCGATGTTTATCGTCCGCTGTTTCTGCGCGAATTTCCGGTGGTCTATACGGGTCTGGAATCAGCCGAGATGATCAAATACGCGGCCAATGCGTTTTTGGCGGCCAAGATCACCTTCATTAACGAAATCGCCATGCTGTGCGAACGCGTGGGGGCGGATATCAAAGACGTTTCCAAAGGCATGGGCATGGACGGGCGCATCGGCAACAAGTTCCTGCACGCGGGCCCCGGCTATGGTGGATCGTGCTTTCCCAAAGATACCATCGCCTTGGCGCGGATTGGCCAAGACCATGCCGTGCCGATGCAGATCACCGAAACCGTGATCAAAGTGAATGAAGAAATCAAACGCCGCATGATCGACAAGATCACCGATCAATGCGACGGCGGGCTGAACGGCAAGGTCATCGCGGTTCTGGGCGTCACCTTCA
>JAYUHO010000084.1:0-16323 GCA_043766915.1 Cypionkella sp. | reverse complement strand
GCCGATTGGTATTGAAATGGCGCAGGCGCATCGGCGGCTTGGCTGTGCTGTCACTGTGGTGGAAGGCGCACAGCCGCTGGGCCGCGATGATCCCGACTGTGCCGCCGTGGTGCTGGCCGCGTTGACGGCAGAGGGTATCATAATCAAATCCGGTCATGCCGTCGCCCGATTGCGCGTCATTCCAACCGGTGTCGAGGCGGTTTTAGACAACGGTGAAACCCTGACCGGCACGCATCTTCTTGTCGCCGCTGGCCGCGCGGTGGCGCTGGATGCGTTGAACCTTGCCGCGGCGGGCGTTGATTTTACGCGCAAAGGCGTCACCGTCGGCCCCAACCTGCGCAGCACCAACCGCCGTATCTTTGCCGTCGGCGATGCAGCAGGGGGGTTGCAATTCACCCATGTGGCGGGCGCGCATGCTGGCATCGTCATCCGCCAAGCCGTGTTTGGCCTGCCCGCAAAGTTTGCCACCAAGGCCATTCCGTGGGTCACCTATACCGACCCCGAACTGGCGCAGGTGGGGATGACCGAAGCCGAGGCGCGCGCCAAACACGGCGACGCCCTGACGGTACTGCGTCAGAAATTCCACCACAATGACCGCGCCACAGCCGAAGCCAAAGCCCATGGATTGCTAAAGCTGATGGTCGTCAAAGGCCGCCCCGTGGGCGCCTCCATCGTTGGCCCGCAGGCGGGTGAATTGATTGGCCTTTGGGCATTGGCAATCTCAGCCAATCTTAAAATCAGCACCGTCGCCGGGATGATCGCGCCCTACCCAACTTTGGGCGAGATTTCAAAACGTGCGGCAGGGGCCTATTTCTCGCCGACACTCTTTGATAACCCTAGGCTAAAGCAAGTGGTGCGCCTTGTGCAGCGGCTGCTGCCCTAGCGGTGCAATAAGGTGAAAGAACGTGGTGTGACTCTGAAACGCAGCGGATTCATGCACACCCTGTCGGGTCGGTTCCTGATGCTGACCGTGGGCTTTGTCATGCTGACCGAAGTGTTGATCTTCGTGCCCTCTATCGCGCGGTTCCGTGCTGATTTCCTGACCATGCGGCTGGAAAAGGCGCAAATAGCGGCGCTGGCGCAACTGGCCGCCGTCGATATGGTCGGGCCGGAACTGGAAAAAGAGTTGCTGGCCAATGCCGAAGTGTACAACGTCGTTTTGCGCCGGGATGAGGTGCGCCAACTGGTGCTGTCATCCGAACTGCCCGCCCCGATCAGTGCCACCTATGATCTGCGTCAGGCAGGTCCGCTGGAACTGATCCGCGATGCCTTTGTCTGCCTGTTTGATCCGCGAGATCAGATCATCCGCGTCATTGGCTATCCGGTGCAGGACGCCGGGCTGCTGATCGAAATCACGCTGAATGCCAAACCCTTGCGCACGGCGATGCTGGATTATGGAACACGGATATTGCTGCTGTCGGCGCTGATATCAATCGTCACCGCGTTCTTTCTGTTTCTGGCGGTGCAGCGCCTGATTGTGCTGCCCATCCGCCGTGTGGTGCAACATATGCAGGCCTATGCGGCGTCGCCCGAAGATGCGCGGCTGGTCATCGCGCCCACAGCAAAGGTGGTCGAATTGCGGTTGGCCGAAGAGGCGATGCAAAGCATGCAGACGCAGCTGACCGGGTCTTTGCGCCAAAAAGAACGTCTGGCCCAACTGGGGGGAGCCGTCGCGCGGATCAGCCACGATCTGCGCAATATCCTGACCACGGCGCAGCTGTTTGCTGATCGGATTGAGGGCAGTCAAGACCCGCTTGTTGCCCGCGCGGCCCCCAAACTGCTGGGCTCGATCAGCCGCGCGGTGTCGTTGTGCGAATCAACGCTGAAATTCGGCAAGGCCGAAGAACCCAGCCCGCAACTGCGCGCCGTGCGCTTGGCGTCGTTGGTCGAAGACGTGGCCGAAGGCGAAGGGTTGGCGGGCGATGGCACTGTAACCTGCCTGATCGAGATCGCCCCCGATCTGGTGGTGCAGGCCGACGCCGAGCAGTTGTTCCGCGTGTTGGCCAATCTTTTGCGCAATGCCCGTCAGGCGATTGAGGCCACCGGCGCGGGCGGCACCATCGAGATATCGGCAGGCGAAACCCCGGCGGCCTGCTGGATCCGCGTGGGCGATACCGGGCCCGGATTGCCAAAAGCCGCCCGCGACCATCTGTTCGAGGCCTTTCAGGGCAGCGCGCGTAAAGGTGGCACGGGCCTGGGCCTGACAATCGCTGCCGAACTGGTGCGCGGCCACGGCGGCCAGTTGGAACTGGCGCGGTCAGACGCCGAGGGCACCGAATTTCTGATCACCCTGCCCAAAGCCGTTTCTGGCTAACCAACGCGGTTCAGGTTTTGACGGGAACAGGGCCAACGGAAATCGACTTCGAACAAAGCGACAGGCAGCGGATTCCGATTCCAAACAAATCCGAACCACTCTGGGCACGTTTTCACCCTTGCAATGCCGCCCCCACCCCGCTAAATCCCGCCCCTGATGGACCCGTAGCTCAGCTGGATAGAGCATCAGACTACGAATCTGAGGGCCGGGCGTTCGAATCGCTCCGGGTTCACCAAATTACTCTTTCAGCAATGCAGAGGTGGGTTTGGCGCTTTCGTCTTTCAGCAGCAGACCCAGCGCCGCAACGGTCAGTGCCACTCCGCCCAGAACAATCAACGGCGGGGCCGCTCGTCCCAGAGCCAGTTCCCACAAGATCACCCAACTGGGCACCAGATAGGTATAGGCCATCACTTTGGCGGCGGGCAGGCGCAGCGTGGCAAATTGCAGGCAAACGAAAGACGCAGCGCTGGCCGCGACCGAGATATAGATCAGGCAGATCCATACGATCGCAGGCAACTTCGCCCAATCTGTGGTCAGCACATCCCGCCAGCCCCAGACCACCAGCAGGATAAATCCCGCCACCATCATGCCAAAGGTGAACACCAGCGCAGGCTCGCCCCGGTTCAGCTTGCGCACCATTGGCGCATAGATCGCATGCGCGATGCAGCCGACGAAATAAATCACTTCCCCGCGCCCCACCTCCAGCCGCAGCAGCGCCGCGACATCGCCGCGAAACACCACCCAGACTGCGCCCACCGCCCCGATGGCCAAACCCACTGCCATCCGCCGTGTGGTGATCTGGCCCAGCAACAGCCAGCCAAATCCTGCCGCCATCAGCGGCGTCAGGGTAAAGACTGCCGCCGTGGGCACCGCCGCTGCCGTCTGCAACCCCCAGAACATCAACACGAAATAGCTGGCCAGCAGGGCTCCCAACACGCCATAGCGCCACGGCGCGCGCCATGCCACGCGCGGAAATCCGGTGGTGACCGCCGCAATCGCGCCCACCAAAACCCCCGCCAAAGCAAAGCGCAGAACCGTCAGGGCGGAAGGGGATACAAATGGTGCCGCCATAGCGCCCAACGAAAAAGACCCCGCCACCAGCGCCGAAAACGCCAACATCGCCAGGTGGCCCTGCTGGGCTTCGGTCATCCGACTTGCAAACACCGCTAAACCCCGACCCAGCCCGCGGCCGCCTGCTTCAGATGCGCCAGAAAGCTTTGTACTTTCAGGGTGCGGTGCAGATCCACATGGGTGACAATCCACAACGGTGAGGACCATTCCGGTTTGTTGGGAATAATTTCTACCAGATCAGGGTTCTTTGCCGCTTTCCAGACTGGCAGAAACCCGATCGCCAGTCCGTGATGGACAGCCGTTTCGGTTGCCGCAGGTTCGGTTACCCGGAACGTCACCGAACTTTCCGGAACTGCGTCCTTTAACCAGCGCAGAAACGGTGCGCGGGTGTCGGGGTTGTCGGTGCTGACAAAGCGGTGATTGGGCAAATCTGCCTCGCCCGCAGGCAGGCCATAGCGCGCAATATAGCTGCGCGCGGCATAAAGCCCGATCCGCATGCTGATAAGGGGTTGTGCAACATTGTCTGGCTCTTGCGGGGCGGCACCGGCGCGGATCGCCACATGCGCCTCGCCATAATCCAGCCGGAACAGCCGCATATCGGTCAGGAACCGGACGCTGACGGCGGGATGCGATTGCTGAAAAGCGCCAAACACCGGCATCAGCAGATCGGCAACTCCGGTGATCGCCGTCACCACCAATTCCCCCGCCACCACATCGCCCTGACCTTTGATGCGGCTGACCAACTGGCCGAACTGTTCTTCGGTTGTCTGCGCCACCAGAAGCAAATCGCGCCCGGCCTCGGTTGGGGTATAGCCGCGCGCATGGCGTTGAAACAGCTTGGCCCCCAGCCGTTTTTCCAGCGCATCAATGTGGCGGATCACCGTGGCATGATGCACGCCCAAAATATCAGCGGCCCCAGAAACCGTTCCCATGCGCGCCACTTGAAAGGCGGTGCGAACCTCGTCCCAATTTTCCAACTTGGTGCCCTCGCTAGCAGATGCACAGCTTCACCCGATCCATACGCAGGATGCAAGCCACCCCAACACCTCCTGCCCCGTCTGTAACAATCAGGCAGATCGGTGCATGGGCGAACAGACTCTGTGCTGTTGGGCGGATTGAAGCACCCGCGCACGACTTCTATCTCTCTGTCTCCAAGCCCCCAACCCCCCAAAGGCACACATCATGATTACCATCCTTCGCCTCGACACTTCTATCAAAGGCCCCTATTCGGTTTCCCGCAAACTGACAGACAAGATCGTTGAACGTCTGGTCGCGCATCACCCCGACGCCAAAACTGTTGACCGGGACACCTCGGTCGGTCTGACGCAGATTGATGGATCGTGGGTTGGTGCAGCCTATACACCTGCTGACGCCCGCACGGCGGATCAAAACGCCTCGCTCGCGCTGTCGGACACGCTGATTGCTGAATTGAAATCAGCCGAGGTGATCGTGATCGGTGCGCCGGTTTATAACTTTGGCATCACCGGCCCGCTGAAGAACTGGATTGATCAGGTCGTCCGCGTGAATGAAACCTTTGCCTATACTGCAACTGGCCAAGAAGGCCTGGTCAAACATAACCCTCGTGTGATCGTGGCCTACACATCCGGCGGCGTGCCGATGGGGTCGGGCTATGATTTGGCAACCCCCTACATCCGTCAGGTGCTTGGCTTTATCGGGATCACAAATATCGAATTCGTCGCCGCCGAAGGCGCATCGGTTGATGAAGCCGCAGCAATCGCACGCGCCGACGTTCAAATCGCAGCACTTGCCGCCTGATCTGCCGCGTAAACCCTAACCAAGCGGCCCCGGGTTGACTCTGGGGCCGCTTTTGCTTATCGCCCGCCTTAATTCCCGGAAGTTCACGCTTCCGGTCCTTTGGCACATGCCGGGATCGCCACCTGTCAGCGCGTTGCGCCCACAGGTGCTGTATCGCATTGGCCTTGGGGTTTGCCTTGCCGCGCCCCATATCGGGGCAAATTGCCTGATGGAGTGCGCCCGATGTTCGAAAGCCTTTCAGAACGCCTTGGTTCTGTGTTCGACCGCCTGACCAAACAGGGCGCGTTGTCTGAGGCTGACGTTGACACCGCCCTGCGTGAAGTGCGCGTGGCACTGCTGGATGCCGACGTCTCGCTGGCCGTGGCGCGCGATTTCGTCAAGGCGGTCAAGGTCAAGGCGACGGGGCAGGCGGTAACGCGGTCCATCACCCCCGGCCAGCAAGTTGTGAAAATCGTTCACGATGAACTGGTGCGGATGCTGGCGGGCGATGATGAACCTGAAGCGTTGAAAATTGATAACCCGCCCACCGCGATTTTGATGGTCGGCCTGCAAGGCTCGGGTAAGACCACTACCACCGCCAAACTAGCCAAACGGCTGAAGGAGCGCAACGGCAAGCGGGTTCTGCTGGCGTCGCTGGATACCAACCGCCCCGCCGCGATGGAACAACTGGCGATTTTGGCCGGTCAGATCGGCGTCGACAGCCTGCCGATTGTCAAAGGCGAAACCGCCGTTCAAATCGCCAGACGCGCCAAGACTCAGGCCGCAATGGGCGGCTATGACGTGCTGTTTCTGGACACCGCAGGCCGGCTGCACATTGACGAAGTGTTGATGGCCGAAATTCAATCGGTGCGTGACATCGCGCAGCCGCGCGAAACCCTGCTGGTCGTGGATGGTCTGACCGGCCAGGACGCGGTGAATGTGGCAACCGAATTTGATGGCAAGGTCGGCATCACCGGCGTCGTCCTCACCCGGATGGATGGTGACGGCCGTGGCGGTGCGGCGCTGTCGATGCGCGCGGTTACCGGCAAACCCATCCGTTTTGTCGGTATGGGCGAAAAGTTGGACGCGCTGGAAACCTTTGAGGCCGACCGCGTCGCAGGCCGCATCCTTGGTATGGGCGACATCGTTGCGCTGGTTGAAAAGGCGCGGGAAACCTTTGAGGCCGAACAATCCGAACGCATGATGAAACGGTTCCAAAAAGGTCTGTTCAATATGAACGATCTGCGCAGCCAGCTGGAACAGATGCTGAAAATGGGCGGCATGAAGGGCATGATGGGCATGATGCCCGGCATGGGCGGTATGGCCAAAAAGGCCGAAGCCGCGGGTTTTGACGACAAAATGCTGCGTCATCAGATCGCCCTTATCCAGTCGATGACCAAAAAAGAACGCGCCAACCCCGATCTGCTGGCCGCCAGCCGCAAAAAGCGCATCGCGGCGGGGTCGGGTCTGGAAGTGTCGGAATTGAACCGCTTGTTGAAACAGCACAAGCAGATGGCCGATATGATGAAGAAAATGGGCAAAGGCGGCATGATGAAAGCCGCGATTGCGCAGATGATGGGCAAGGGCGGCGGCATGCCTGACCCCTCCAAAATGTCGGCGGAACAAATGGAAGAAGCCGCCAAAGGCATGCAAAAAGGCTTGTCGATGGGTGGCGGTTTTCCGGGCATGCCAAAGGGTTTGACCCTGCCTGCAGGATTGTCCGGGATGATGAAGAAAAAATGACCCTTCCGTTCGCCATCCCCACTCTGCAAACCGCCCGCCTGACCCTGCGTGCGCAGCGCGAGGCGGACTTCCCCGCAATGCTGGCCTTCAACAACAGCCCGCGCGCGGCGTTTTTGGCCAGCGGGGCAGATCACCACGCCGTCTGGCGCGGACTGTTGTCGAACATTGGCCATTGGGCCCTGCGCGGTTATGGGTTTTATTCTGTTGACACGCATGCAGGCGATTTCATCGGTCGCGTCGGGGTGATCAGGCACCACACATGGCCCGAACCCGAACTGGCCTGGCATTTGTTCGACGGTTTCGAAGGTCACGGCTATGCGGCTGAGGCGGCCATTATCGCCCGCACCGATGCCTACACCCGTCTGCAGATGCCGCCGATGGTGTCTTATGTTGATCCGGCCAACACCCGGTCTGCGACAATGGCGCATAAAATCGGTGCGCGGGTCGAATTGGAAACCACAATGTGGGATCACGCCGTTCACGTTTACCGCCACCCTGCCGCGGAGTCTGCAAAATGACCGACGTCACCTCGCTCGCCGCAAACCTGCTTCGCGAACACCGCGCTGCCATCGACCGGCTGGATGCAATCCTTGTCTACACGCTGGCCGAACGCTTCAAACAAACCCAAGCCGTCGGGCGGCTGAAAGCCGAACACAACCTGCCACCTTCGGACCCCGCGCGCGAAGCCAGCCAGATGGCGCGGCTGGAACAGCTGTCAACCCAAGCCGATCTTGATCCCGATCTGGCCAAGAAATTCCTGACCTTCATCATCCAAGAAGTCATCAGGCATCACGAGACGTTACAGAAATAACCAAACCCGGTGCGTGACACCCGAATTTGCGCTGCAAAATCGGCCTTTCACACACCCTACACAAAACCAAGGAGACTACCCCATGTCGATGAAAATCCGTCTGGCCCGTGGCGGCAGCAAAAAGCGCCCGCATTATTCCATCGTCGCCACCGACAGCCGCAACCCGCGCGATGGCCGCTTTTTGGAAAAGCTGGGCACCTATAACCCCCTGCTGGCCAAAGACAGCGAAGAGCGCGTCAAAATGAACATGGACCGCGTCAAGCATTGGCTGTCGATGGGCGCACAGCCCACCGACCGTATCGCACGCATGCTGGAAGCTGCTGGTGTGGTTGCCAAAAAGGTGCGCAACAACCCCAACGCTGCCGTCCCCGGCAAGCGCATGGCAGCCCTGACCGCCAAGAAAGCCGCCCGCACCGAAGCCCCTGCGGCAGAGTGATCCTGGCGAAAGAAATGTTTCATGCAGCCCTTCCGGGGCTGCGTGAAACTCCCCAAATGGCGCAACCCTGCAACGGTGCTTTGCCAGTCGGATTTGCTTTTTGATCCGGCGATTGTTCACCCTTGGCCTGATGATCGGCGCGTTCTACGCTGGCATTGCGTTCGAGCGTGAAATTTTAAACAGTGCCTGCACCGATGCTGGGGGCGAAATCCAAGGACGGGTTTGCGTCCAATAAAGGGAAAATCTATGGATCGCATCTGTGTTGGTGCCATTGCCGGATCATTCGGCGTGCAAGTCGAAGTGCGGCTGAAAAGCTTTTGTGCCGATCCCACGGCGATTGCCGATTACGGCCCGTTGTTCACTGAAGACGGCGCGCAATCGTACCAGATCAAACTGACCCGCGCCGTGTCAGGTGGCCTCGGCGCGCGCATCACGGGCGTTGCCACCAAAGAACAAGCCGACGCCCTGCGCGGCGTCAGCCTTTATGTCGATCGCGCCAAACTGCCCAATCTGCCGGATGATGAATTTTACCACACCGACCTGATCGGTCTGGCCGCGCATGACACCGGTGGCGTGCTGATCGGCACGGTTCAAGCCGTTCACAACCACGGTGCGGGCGATCTGCTGGAAATCGCAGGCGCGGGGCTGAAGACCTCACTTTTGCTGCCCTTCACCCGTGCCGTTGTGCCAACAGTCGATCTTGCCGCCAAACGCATCGTCGTCGACCTGCCCGAAGGGCTGGACTAAACCGCGCCTGCACGGCACCTTGCAGACTTCGCGCAGACATCAGGATCAGAAAGGCAGCCATGCAAAACCGCTTGCGGATGGTGATGGGGGCGACGGCCCTGCTGTATCTCGGACCGTTGGCGGCAGGTTTGGGCGGCTTTGGCTGGGCGGTTGTGCCAATTTTTACTGCGATCTTTCTGCTGTGGCTGTTCATCCTGCGCCCGCAGCACTGGCCGCGCGCCGCCGCCGATTGGGCCCGGCCCGAGGCACTGATCACCCTGATCACCCAAGCCGCCGTGCAAACCCTGTTGGTGGCAATCCTGTTTGGCATTGGTCGCGGGATAGGCGGCGTTATGGCCACGCTGCCGCGATTTCCCCTGATGTTGCCCGTGGCGATTTCGTTCCTCTCGATTCCTTTGGCCAGACTGATCTGGGATCCGTGGAAAGACCGCGACATCGACCGCTTTTTGGACGACGCCATCGCCAAGGTCAGCCCCGGCCCCGCGCCCAACGGTGACTTGGGCTTGGCGATGGCACGCAGGCTGATTGCGCCGCTTGCGGATTTGGCCGACGACTCTAGCGAAACAACGGTTGCGCAGCACCTGCTGGCGATGTCGTCGCATGCCCCCGACGCCGATATCCGCAAAGCGCTGCTGGAACGCCAGCATTCCGGTCAGGCCAGCCGCGCTGAAACCATCGCGCTGATCCTGCATGCCACGGACGGACAGCTTATTGACTCTGTAGGCGGCGATGGCCCCACACTGACGCTGGCAGTTTTGCCGCATGAACCTGAAATAATTGCGCTTTTCGCCCGCCGGCTGACCACCGCCCTGACTGATGACCCTGACCTGTGGGGCCAATGCCCCAGCGTGGATCATCTTGCCGAATTGGTCGTCACCCTGAACAACACCGATGCCGAGGGCCCAATGCGCGACCTGATCAGTGCCACCAACCGCGCGCAACCCAGCGATGGCTTGGCTTAAGGCCGCACAAACTTGGTGCTTTCGCGCAACCCCACGCCGCAGTAAAACCCCGCTATGACCGACACAGCAAAATCCCATGGCCGCCTGTCCATCCGCGCAAGTCTTAAGCCGCGCGATCTGATGGAAGAACCCCGTTATGTCAAAGGCGCGTGGCGCGCAAAGGTGATCACCCTGTTCCCCGAGGCGTTTCCCGGCACACTCGGTCTGTCGCTGACGGGCAAAGCGCTGGATTTCGGGTTGTGGGCGCTGGAGGCGATTGATCTGCGCCCTTTTGGGCTGGGCAAACACCTGAATGTTGATGACACGCCTGCGGGCGGTGGTGCCGGCATGGTGCTGCGCGCCGATGTGCTGGATGCCGCCTTAACCCAAGCCGCGATAGACACCCCCGCCGACCGCGCCCAATGGCCGGTGATTTACCTCTCCCCCCGTGGCAGACCCTTTGATCAGGCAATGGCCCGCCGCTTTGCCGCCGCGCAAGGCATCACCCTGCTGTGCGGGCGGTTTGAAGGCGTCGATCAACGCCTGCTGGATCATCACGCCATTGAAGAAGTGTCTTTGGGCGATTTCGTCCTGACCGGCGGCGAGATTGCAGCGCAGGCCTTGATCGACGCCACAGTGCGGTTGATCCCCGGCGTTTTGGGCAATCATGCCTCAACCGAAGAAGAGTCGTTTTCCGAAGGCCTGCTGGAATTCCCGCAATACACCAAACCCAGCTTGTGGAACGATCTGCCGATCCCCGAAGTTTTGTTGTCGGGGGATCATGGCAAGATCGCCAAATGGCGCAAAGCGCAGGCCGAGGCGATTACCAAGGCACGCAGGCCGGATTTGTGGGCAAGGTATGTGGGGAAGTTATAGCCACCAAGTCAGTTGCCCCGGCGCAGGCCGGGGTCCCGATCGTACCTTCCAGCCGAAAACCACAAGGCCCTGGCCTGCGCCGGGGCGATCGCGCTGCGGTCCTCCCGATCCCCTTGACCCATCCCGTCTCCCGGCCTATACGCCACCCGTCCGGGGTCTAAACACCCGTCGGGCCCGATTCCTTTTGGCCTGTGCGCCTGCCTTCTTCGGCAAGCGTGGTTTGAAAGATCGGTCTAACAAAGCAGGCGCCACCTTTGGCGGGCTTATCTTTTTGGTGTAAAACCAAACAGAAAGGGACCCGGTAGAAGACCAAAAGCTCTGGCGCGGCATCATCAATGTGGGAAAACCACATCATCGAAAGGACCGGGTCATGAACCTGATCGCTATCATCGAGGCCGAACAAATCGCGGCGCTCGGCAAAAAGATCCCCGACTTCAAGGCGGGCGACACGATTAAAGTCGGCTACAAAGTAACCGAAGGCACGCGCAGCCGGGTTCAGGCCTATGAAGGCGTCTGCATCGGCCGAAAGGGCGGGGCGACAATCTCGGCGTCGTTCACCGTGCGCAAAATATCCTTCGGTGAAGGCGTGGAACGGGTATTCCCGCTGTATTCCACTAACATCGACAGCATCGAAGTGGTCCGCCGGGGCCGTGTCCGCCGCGCCAAGCTGTATTATCTGCGCGACCGTCGCGGCAAATCCGCCCGTATCGCCGAAGACACCAATTACAAAGCCAAAGCGGAATAGGAGCGAAGGCAATGAAATCAGGCATTCACCCCGATTATCACACGATCAACGTCAAAATGACGGATGGCACCATCTTTCAGACCAAATCCACCTGGGGCAAAGAGGGCGATCAAATGTCGTTGGACATCGACCCTCTGGCGCACCCCGCCTGGACAGGTGGGTCTGCCAAGCTGATGGATACCGGCGGCCGGGTATCCAAGTTCAAGAACAAATACGCTGGTCTGGGTTTCTGATCAGCCACCGCTTCCCAAGGAAGCGTTCGTTATCTATAGAAAAAGGCGCGCTGGCAACGGTGCGCCTTTTTCGATTTATCTGGGGGCTGGGGTTGGCACATATTATCGTTGTCGGGAACGAAAAGGGCGGGTCGGGGAAATCGACCACCTGCATGCATGTGGCCACCGCGCTGTGCCGCATGGGCCACCGGGTGGGCGCGCTTGACCTTGATCTGCGGCAAAAATCCTTTGGCCGCTATGTCGAAAACCGCCGTGCTTTCCTTGCCCGCAGCGGCTTGACTCTGCCCACCCCCGATTACCGCGATCTGCCTGAAATTGCGCCTGCCGATCTGGCACCGGGTGAGAACGCCTTTGACGCCCGCCTGTCAGCTGCGGTGGCGATCCTTGAGCCGATCTCGGATTTCATTCTGATCGACTGCCCCGGCAGCCACACCCGCCTTAGCCAGGTCGCACATTCGCTGGCGGATACGCTGATCACGCCCTTGAACGACAGCTTCATCGACTTCGATCTGCTCGCGCGGGTGGATTACGAGACGGGCAAAGTCAAAGGCCCGTCAATTTATTCTGAAATGGTCTGGAACGCGCGCCAGTTGCGGGCGCAGGCGGGGCTAAAGCCCATCGACTGGATCGTTTTGCGCAATCGGCTTGGCGCACAGCAGATGCACAATAAGAAGAAAGTTGGCGCCGCTTTGGAAGAACTGTCCAAACGCATCGGCTTTCGCGTATCGCCCGGATTTTCCGAACGGGTGATCTTTCGGGAATTGTTCCCGCGTGGCCTGACCCTGCTGGATTTGAAAGACACCGGCGTCGATCAGCTGAACCTGTCAAACATCGCGGCCCGGCAAGAGCTGCGCGATCTGATGCGGGAACTTAGGCTGCCCGGAGTGCAGATCGCGTTTTGAACAAGACCTGTTTGGCCGCGAGGCGGTTTTCACGGTTGCGGGTGCGTTCCAGCCGCAGGTCAAAAAAGTCGGGCGTGTCGGCCTTGGTGCCGAACAGTCCGAACCGGGCGAACAGATCATATGCGAGCTTCATTGCGGCCTCCTGCTATCACGTTTCATTCGGTTAAGGTGCAGGCCAAGCGGGGCAAGATCGTGTCAATCAGGCGGTGGAATGCGGGTGTTGCACGGATTTTTGGAAACAAACTGTTTCCAAAATCGTTTTTTTGCCCCAGTCCGACCGATCCAACCAACCAGTAAAGCGGAAAGCAAACCTAATGCTAAACCCTTTGTATGACGCGCTATTTTCCCCGCTGATCGGCCGCCAAACACCCTTTCTACGGCTGCAGAGCGGCCAATTCATAAGCGGGGATGACTTTCACAGCATGATTGCCCGTGCAGCCGGTGCTTTGCGTCTTGCGGGGGCAAAACCCGGTAGCCGCGTCGCCGTTCAAATCGCGAAATCACCCGAAGCTTTGGCGATCTATGCGGCAACCGTCTTGATCGGGGCGGTATTTTTGCCGCTGAACACCGCCTACACGGCCCCCGAACTGGACTATTTCATCGGCAATGCCACACCTTGCGTGGTGATCAGTGATCCCACCGCTTTCACCGCTCTGACCCCCATCGCCCGCCAGCATGGCGCGAACCTGCTTACCCTTGATGGCGCATCGCACGGCAGTTTCGCCGATCTGATGGCGCGCCAACCCGCAACGATAGCACCCACAGCCCGCTCGCCCGGCGATCTTGCGGCGATCCTTTACACATCCGGCACCACCGGACGGTCAAAGGGGGCAATGCTGACCCATGGCAATCTGCTGTCCAATGCCCGGGCGCTGGCACGTCTGTGGCAGTTCACGGCACAAGACGTGCTGCTGCATGCTTTACCGATCTTTCACACCCATGGATTGTTCGTCGCCAGCAATGTCAGCTTGCTGACGGGGGGCTCGATGATCTTTCTGCCCGGATTTGATGTGGAAGCCGTGCTGCAACATCTGCCGCAGGCGACCACGATGATGGGCGTGCCGACCTTCTATACCCGCCTGCTGCAGGCCCCCGGCTTTACCAGATCCGCCGTCGCACATATGCGGTTGTTTGTGTCCGGCTCGGCCCCCCTGCTGGCCGAAACGCATGCCCGGTTTTTCGCCCGCACCGGCCACCATGTTCTTGAACGCTACGGCATGACTGAAACCAACATGAACACCTCAAACCCTTACGATGGCGTGCGTCGTGCCGGGACAGTGGGGTTTGCGTTGCCGGGGGTCGAGGTAAAGATCACGGCCGACGGAGGGCAGGTGCCGCAAGGCATGATCGGTCAGATCGAAGTGCGCGGCCCAAATGTCTTTGTGGGCTATTGGCAGATGCCCGAAAAAACCGCCGAAGACCTGCGCGCCGATGGTTGGTTTGTCACCGGCGATCTGGGGCTGGTGGACGCCGATGGCTATCTGCACATCGTTGGGCGGTCCAAAGACCTGATTATCTCGGCGGGCTATAACATTTATCCGATAGAGGTTGAGGCGTTGCTTGATGCCGCTGCAGGCGTGGCCGAATCCGCAGTCATTGGCCTGCCGCACCCCGATCTGGGCGAAGCGGTGTTTGCCGTTCTGACGGCAAAGCCGGGGACGGCGGTTGATCCGGCTGCGGTTTTGGAAACGCTGAGAGGCAGTCTTGCCCGGTTCAAACAGCCCAGGGCGGCAGTGGTGGTGGCTGATCTGCCGCGCAACGCGATGGGCAAAGTGCAAAAGGCGATACTGCGGGCAGAGTTTGCCGACTGGTTTTCTGATCCAAAAAATTCTTGAAACAAGAATTTTGGGGCCGGGATTAACCAATGCTCTGTCTTGCGCCCTGCACCATGGTTTATAGCTGGATTGTAGCAGGTTTGTAGCGGGCAAAATTGCGGCTTTGTGCTAAACGTTAAGGCTTTGGCCGTCGTCGTCGTCCAACTCTTGTTCCAAAAACCGCTCGAACGCATCAAGATCAACCGGATCAAACTGCCCGAACCCCTGCATCCACACCGAACCCGCCCGCAGCGCATCCGGTTCCAGCTTGCACCAGATCACCCGGCCCCGTTTTTCGCGGCTGATCAACCCGGCCTCGGCCAGAACGCCAAGGTGTTTGGAAATCGCGGCAAGGCTGATCTCGAACGGTTCCGCCACATCCGTCACCGCCATATCATCTTCCAGCAACAAGCTCAGAATTGCCCGACGTGTTGGATCGGCAAGCGCGGAAAATACGGTGTCTAGGGTTTGGTTCATGGCGCAGTATCGCGTGGGATACAAAAATCGTCAACCAGATGGTTGAATACGCGCGCGCCCGTCCGCCGCGAAACGGGCAGGGTGTGCATTCATGCGCATCGCCCATAAATCACTTTAATTCAATTGGTTATCGGCCTTTCCTGCGTCATTTTCTTAACTTGACTCGGACCCGCCCTGACCATAGACAGCACCCAAACCACTTGGAGGGTTTTGCCATGGTGACCGATGCTGATCGTGCGCGTCTTGCAGCACTCGAAAAGCGGATCGCCACAGCGAAAGACGTGGTCAAACCTGATCGCACCCACCAAGAGGAACACTATTCCCAGGCCAATGTGGCGTGGCGCATGGTGATCGAACTTGTGGCCGGTCTTGCGATTGGCTTTGGTATCGGATATGGGCTGGATACCCTTTTGGGCACCATGCCATTGTTTTTGATACTGTTTATATTGGCAGGCTTTGCGGCGGGGGTGAAAACCATGCTGCGGTCGGCACGGGAACTGCAGTCACCAAAGGCCCCGAAAGGGGTCGACCAGCAAAAGGAAGACTGACGTGGCAGGCGAGGCTGAAGGAGAAGGTTCGGGTCTGGTGTTCCATCCGTTGGACCAGTTCAAAATCCATCCGCTGTTTGGCGATGGCCCGATCGCATGGTACACGCCCACCAACGTTACCCTGTGGATGGCACTGGCGGCGATTGGGATTATTTTGGTGTTCGTCGTCGGCTCTCGTGGCCGCGATATGGTGCCCTCGCGCATCCAGTCGATTGGCGAGATGACCTACGGCTTTATCTACAATATGGTCGAAGATGTGACGGGGCATGATGGGGTGAAATATTTCCCCTGGATCATGACGCTGTTTTTGTTCATTCTTTTCGCCAACCTTCTGGGCCTGCTGCCGATGTCTTTCACGCCAACCTCGCACATCGCGGTCACGGCTGTGCTGGGTTTCGGCGTGTTTACCTTCGTCACTTTGCTGGGCTTTGTCAAAAACGGCGCGAAATTTCTGGGCTTGTTCTGGATGTCGGACGCGCCGCTGATCCTGCGCCCGGTGATTGCGATCATCGAGGTGATTTCGTATTTTGTCCGCCCGGTCAGCCATTCCATTCGTTTGGCGGGCAACATTATGGCCGGTCACGCGGTGATCAAAGTGTTCGCAGGCTTTGCTGCGATTGCGCTGATCTCGCCGGTGTCGGTTCTGGCCATCACCGCCATCTACGGGCTTGAGGTGCTTGTCGCCTTCATCCAGGCCTATGTCTTTACCATTCTGACTTGCGTTTACCTTAAAGATGCATTGCATCCGGGGCACTGACGCAAGGCCAGTCTCTAACATACCTCATTCCATCTTAAGGAGAATATCGTGGAAGGTAACATCGCACAAATGGGTCAGTTCATCGGTGCCGGCTTGGCCGCCATCGGTTCGGGCGCAGCGGCTATCGGTGTTGGTCATGTGGCCGGCAACTTT
>JAYUHO010000083.1:0-2298 GCA_043766915.1 Cypionkella sp. | reverse complement strand
GGTGGCATTGGCATGTCGGGCATTGCCGAGGTGTTGATGACGCTGGGCTACCGCGTGCAGGGGTCGGATGCGAAAGCGTCAAAGATTACCGAGCGGCTTGTGAAGCTGGGAGCGGTGGTCTTTGAAGGGCAGCTGGCCGCGAACATTGGCGCGGCTGCGGTGGTGGTGATTTCCAGCGCCATCAAGAAGGGCAATCCGGAACTGGAAGAGGCGCGCTTGCGCAAGCTGCCGGTGGTGCGCCGCGCGGAAATGCTGGCGGAACTGATGCGGCTGCGTTCCAACATTGCCGTGGCGGGCACGCATGGCAAGACGACGACGACAACGATGGTGGCGACGCTGTTGGACAAGGGCGGGTTTGACCCCACGGTCATCAATGGCGGGGTGATCCATGCCTATGGGTCCAATGCGCGGGCGGGTGCGGGCGAATGGATGGTGGTGGAGGCGGACGAAAGCGACGGGTCGTTCAACCGCCTGCCAGCGACGATTGCTATCGTGACGAATATCGACCCGGAACATATGGAACATTGGGGCACGTTTGATAACCTTCGCAAAGGGTTCTTCGATTTCGTCTCGAATATCCCGTTCTACGGTCTTGCCGTCTGCTGCACCGATCACCCTGAGGTGCAGGCGCTGGTGGGCCGCGTCACTGACCGCCGGATTGTGACCTTTGGCTTCAACGCTCAGGCCGATGTGCGGGCGGTGAACCTGACCTATGTCGACGGCGTGGCACATTTCGACGTGGCCTTGCAGGGCGAAGGTGATGGGGCCATGATCAAAGGCATGACCCTGCCGATGCCGGGGGATCACAACGTATCGAACGCGCTGTCTGCCATCGCCGTCGCCCGCCACCTTGGCATGAAACGCGATGAAATCCGCGAGGCACTGGCCGGGTTTGCCGGCGTTAATCGGCGGTTCACTCGGGTAGGCGTGGTGAACGGTGTGACGATTATTGATGACTACGGCCACCATCCGGTGGAGATTGCTGCTGTTCTAAGGGCAGCCAGACAGTCAACTAAAGGCCGCATCATCGCCATACATCAGCCGCACCGCTACACGCGGCTTGCAAGCTTGTTTGACGATTTCTGCACCTGTTTCAACGAGGCGGATGTTGTGGCGATTGCCGATGTGTATTCGGCGGGCGAAGACCCGATCAAGGGGGCCAGTCGCGATGATCTGGTGGCAGGGCTGATTGCCCACGGCCACCGCCACGCGCGGGCGCTGCTGGGTGAGGATGATCTGGAACGGCTGGTGCGCGAACAGGCGCGGCCGGGTGATATGGTGGTGTGTTTGGGCGCGGGTACAATTTCAGGCTGGGCCAATGCCTTGCCTGCGCGGTTGTTATTGGGTGCTGCATAGGGTTGGCAAAACCGGCTTGGATGGAATGGACTTGGCATGAGCACGTCTTTGATCTTGGGTTGTTTGTGGGTGATAGCGTCCACCATTACAGCCATGCTGCCGATGCGGCGGCAAATGATCCCCGGTGTGGCGCTGTTACTGGCCGCGCCGGTTCTGCTGTGGTTCATTGCAAGTGAACATGGGTTTTGGGTGTTCGGGCTTACCCTGCTGGCGGCCCTGTCGCTGTTTCGCAACCCAATCATCTACTTTGCGCGGCGCGCGATGGGGCTGACCGTAAACCTGCCTGCCGAAATGCAGCAAAAGCAGCCGGATGAAGGGCAAAGTAAATGAGCCTGTCCCTGATCGCCGCGCTGATCTGGTTGATCCTCGCCAATGTCATAGGCCTGCTGCCCACGCGCGACCATCACTGGCGAAGCGCCTATATTCTGATCGCCATCGGCATCCCGATCTTGGGTTGGGTGACGTATCAAAACGGCCCGATCTGGGGCATGGTCATGGCGGCGGGTGGCGCGTCTGTGTTGCGCTGGCCGGTGTTCTTTCTGGCAAGATGGGTTAGGCGTGTGGTTAAGGGGCCAGCGGAGTAGGGGGTCTATCCCCGCCGTGCCGCATCAATCACACTCACGTCGATTTTCGTCATGTCCATCATCGCGGCAAACGCGCGTTTTGCCTGATCACCGCCAGCGGCCATCGCCTCTGTCAGCGTGCGCGGGGTGATTTGCCAGTTGATGCCCCATTTGTCTCTGCACCAGCCGCATTGGCTGGTTTGGCCGCCATTATCCACGATGGCGTTCCAGTAGCGGTCTGTTTCTTCTTGGTCATCCGTCGCAATCTGAAACGAGAACGCTTCAGTATGCCTGAACATCGGTCCGCCGTTCAATCCAAGGCAAGGAATGCCTGCGACGGTGAAGTCGACAGTAAGAACATCTCCTGCCTTGCCAGACG
>JAYUHO010000082.1:0-2314 GCA_043766915.1 Cypionkella sp. | reverse complement strand
TGCGCCAGAATGAAAGGGTCACGCGATCTCGGTGCCCAACCAGTGTTGAAACGAGGCCAGTGGCGCGCGCGGGGCTGGGTCTTTGGGCCAGACAAGGTAATAACTGCCCAACGATTTTATCGGCGCACCGAACGCGGGAACAAGACGGCCTTCCTCCAGTTCCCGCCGGATCAGGAACACGGGCAGCAAAGCAATCCCCAGCCCGTGGATCACGCCTTGGGTCATTGTGGCGAATTGATCGAACAGCATGGCCGGCGGGCGTACTCCCGGCACGCCGTGATGCGCAAACCAGCGGCCCCAATCGCCGGTGCGGCTTTCAAGTTGCAACAGGGGATGGCGGAGGATGGCCTTTGCATCCGCCAGCGGTGCTGGCAGCAGGGCGGGGGCTGCCACCGCCAACAGGTCTTCGTCCATCAGCGACAGGTAATTCACCCCCGGCCAGTCGTGGCGACCATAGTGAATGGCGGCGTCAAACGGGCTGGTGGCAAAATCGAAGGGCTTCAACCGGGTCGACAGATTGACCGTCACCTCCGGGTGCCGGGCGGCAAAGCGGGCAAGGCGCGGGGCCAGCCAATGCATGCCAAAGGCGGGCAGGATCGCAAGGTTCAGCGCCCCCCCGGTGGGATTGGCGCGCAGCGTCAGCGACGCCGCCGACAAGGTTTGCAAAGACCGCCGCACCTCGCGCACATAATCTGCTGCGGCGGGCGTCAGGCGCAGCCGCTGTTTGTCGCGGATCAGCAGGGTCAGACCAAGTTGATCTTCCAGCACCCTCAACTGGCGCGATACCGCCCCTTGGGTCAGGTTCAATTCCACCGCCGCCGCCGAGGCCGAGCCAAGCCGATCAACGGATTCCAAGGCAAGAAGCGAGGCCATAGACGGCAAATAGCGGCGGGGCAGCATATGAGGTTTCCTCATAGGGTAGTGAGGCAGTTTCGATGGAACATAGCCGGTTTTTGTGCAATGATGCGAGAAATTCCGGCGTAGGTATGAGATTTTCGCGCCATCAGGGGGACATTATGTCAGACACGTTATCCAAGCCCAAACTGAAAGCCAAAGACGCCCCTGATCTGGGCCGGTTTGATTGGCAAGATCCATTCCGTATGGATGATCAACTGACCGAAGAAGAACGCATGTTGCGCGATGGGGCAAAGGCCTATGCGCAGGAAAAACTGCAACCGCGTGTCATTGCGGCTTACCGCGAAGAAACCACCGATCCTGCGATATTCCGCGAAATGGGTGAAATGGGGCTGTTGGGCACCACGATACCCGAAGAATACGGCGGTTTGGGGGCGTCTTATGTCGCCTACGGGCTGATCGCGCGCGAAGTCGAGCGGGTCGATTCGGGGTATCGGTCGATGATGTCGGTGCAGTCCAGTCTGGTGATGTATCCGATCTTTGCCTACGGAACCGAAGCGCAGCGGAAGAAATTTCTGCCCAAACTGTCGTCGGGTGAGTGGATCGGTTGCTTTGGTTTGACCGAACCAGATGCGGGGTCTGATCCTGCCGGGATGAAAACCGTCGCGCGTAAAACTGCCACTGGCTATGTGATTTCTGGCGCGAAAATGTGGATCTCCAACGCGCCGATTGCGGATGTGTTTGTGGTTTGGGCCAAGTCCGAAGCGCATGGCGGCAAGATCAAGGGCTTTGTTCTGGAACGCGGGATGTCAGGGCTGACGACCCCCAAGATCAGCGGCAAACTATCCCTGCGCGCGTCTGTCACCGGTGAGATCGTGATGAACAATGTGGCCGTGGGCGACGATGCGTTGTTGCCATTCGTTGAAGGGCTGAAGGGGCCGTTTGGCTGTTTAAACCGGGCGCGGTATGGCATTTCCTGGGGCGTGATGGGGGCGGCAGAGTTTTGCATGCAAGCCGCACGGCAATACGGGCTGGACCGCAAGCAGTTCAACAAACCCATCGCGCAAACCCAGCTTTTTCAGTTGAAACTGGCCAATATGATGACCGAAATTTCGCTGGGGCTGCAGGCGTCTTTGCGGGTCGGTCGGTTGATGGACGAGGCGAACGCTGCACCAGAAATGATTTCGATCATCAAGCGCAACAACTGCGGCACGGCCTTGGATGCGGCGCGGATGGCACGCGATATGCACGGTGGCAACGGCATTCAGGAAGATTACCAGATCATGCGCCACATGGTTAATCTGGAAACCGTCAACACCTATGAAGGCACGCATGACGTGCATGCGTTGATTTTGGGGCGGGCGATAACGGGGTTGCAGGCATTTTTCTGATCAAAACCGGGGGCGGTTCTGCCAACGGCAGGTTCGCCCCCCTCACATCGCCTCCATCGCCTGCCTTA
>JAYUHO010000081.1:0-6219 GCA_043766915.1 Cypionkella sp. | reverse complement strand
CTTTGCCTTGTCAGATTTGCCCCAAGCAAATCAGACCGCGCCCGAACCGCCCCCACGGGGCGGGCGCGACACGTGTCGCACCCCAAGAGCCCCGTCGGTTCGGGCGCGACCAGATTTGCACACCTACGGGTGGTGGCAAGACGTGGGGCGGGGTGACTCCGCCCTACGCTTCCCCCCGCCCAAACAACCCCGCCAAAGCGCGGCTGGTCGTGGCACTTGTGCCCGGCCTTTTCAGCGCGGTGAAGGCAAGGGGGCGGGACAGCTCCATCGCGGCGATGCCGACGCGGGCAGTCAGGGCGCCGTTGACCACACCTTCGCCAAAGCGGCGCGAGAGTTTGGCGAGAATACCGCCAGAGGCGACCGAGCCTATCAGATCATCGGCCAAGGCAATGGCACCAGCGCCCAGGACGGCGGCAAACACCCGGCGTAGCAGGCGAAAACTGCCGATTGTGCCCGACCTGCCGCCATAGATTTCCGACAGGCGGCGGATCAGTTTCATGTTTGAATACAGCACCGTTGCCACATCAGCCAAAGCGACCGGAACAAAAGCCGTGACGATGGCAACCTGACGTGCGGCGGCTTCGATCTGGGCCAGGGCTGCGCGGTCCAGCGGCCCAAGCACTTCGGTTTCCGCCAAGGCCAGAAGGGCGTCGGCGTCGTAAATTTCGACGCGGTTTTCTTGCAGCCGCGACAGGCCCCAAGCGGTGTCGGGGCGCTTGGCGTACAGCGATGCGATGTCGTCGACGACGCTACGCGCGGCCTTCAGATCGGCACTGCTATGGGCGGTGGCGGCGGCCAGCCGCAGCCGGTCCAGCCGTGCCATGCGGGCGAAGCCCGCGATTTCTTGCAAGGTTAAAATGGCAAGGACGATCAGCGCGATGATCATCAGGCCAAACCCGATCCATCCAAGGGCGATGTTGGTGGCAAACAGCCCGGTCACAAAATTCCACGCCGAAACCGACAGGATAAAGGTGAACAGGCTGCTGAACACCCAAAAAGCAAAGCGGCTGAACGCAGACCGTGGTTTTGCGGCCCATCGTGCGGCGATTTGCACGGCCTGCCCGCCGGACACATCGGGCAGGTCGGCGGCGGTGAAGGGATCGGCGTCGTCGCCGTCGTAATTTATCACCATCGGCCCTTGTGGGCGGGGGGCGTCGTCGGCCAAATGCAGGGTCATAACCGATCTCCGATCAGAAATTCCGCGGCGCGGTCAAGCCGGATATGGGGCAGGCCTTCAGACGCAGCGCGCGACAGGCGGGCGGGGGCAAAGCCCATCACCCCATATTCGGCATCCAACCATTTTGCGGCCCCGCTGCGCGCGGGCGACAGCAGTTTTGCCGGATCGGTTGGCAATTGCCCCGGATACATTGCCGCCTGTTTGCCGGTTTCAAGCAAGCGCCCGCGCACTGCGTCAAGGGCGACGCCATCGCGGGTGATGACCTCTTCAACCGTGCAGCGCAACGCGGCCATGGACATGGCCATGGTCTTGGCCCCTGCAAAATCGGCGCGGGATTTGGCTTCGCGCAGCATGGCTTGCATGATGGCCGTCAGGGCAGGGTGTTGGCTGTGGTGCAGATGATCGGCTTTGGTGGCGGCAAACAGGATTTTCTCGATGCGCTTGCCGCCCAGAATGCCGGTCAGCCAGCCGTTGCGCCCCGGTTTGAACGCGGCCAGCACATCGGCCATGGTGCGGCGCAGGTCTTCGAACACTTGGGGGCCTTGATGGATGGCACCCAGCACATCGACCAAAACGATTTGCCGGTCAAGTTTGGCGAAATGATCGCGGAAGAACGGTTTGACAACGCGGGAAACATAGCCGTTATAGCGCCGCTCCATTTCCCTCCACAGGCTGTTGCGGGCGGGCCCCGATGGTTTGGGCAGCGGTGCAAAGGTTAACACAGGCGAGCCTGCCAGATCGCCAGGCAGCAAAAATCGCCCCGGCGTACAATCAGACCAGCCTGCTGCGCGGGCAGCGGTCAGGTAGGCGGTAAAGGATTGGGCCAAAGCGGTGGCGCGGGGTTCATCCAGCCGCAGCGCGCCATCTTCGGCACGCGCCACGGCCATAAAATCTGCGGCTTCGGGGCGTTTGGCGATGCGGTCAAGCGTGGCGTCGGACCAGTCTGCATAGGATTTATCCAGCAGCGCAAGATCAAGCAGCCATTCGCCGGGATAATCGACGATATCGACATGCACATGGCGCGGACCGGTGAAGCTGCCGAAAAACCCTTGCGAGCGCACCCGAAAAGACAGCCGCAATTCTGACAGCGCGCGGGTGGATTTCGGCCAATGCGGCGTATCGCCGGTCAGCGCCGCCATGTGATCTTCAAACGCAAACCGCGGCAGGGTCAGGTCGGGTTGGGGTTGCAGATACACGGCCTCAATCCGGCCTTCGGTTGCCGCGCGCAGTTGCGGCATGCGGCTGCGGTCCAAGAGATTGGCCACCAACCCGGTGATGAAAACGGTTTTGCCCGCGCGCGACAGGCCGGTGACGCCGACTCGGATGACAGGTTCAAAGAACGCCCCAGAGACAGAGGCCAGGGCCCCGTCAATCTGGCGGGAAATCCCGTCGGTGATACTCGATATAACCAAGGATCGTCCCTTCTGTTGCGGTCAACATAAGAACACGCGGTGAACTTTGGTAGGGGGCATGGACAGGATGTGGCGCATTCGCTAACCGGGAGGGATGCCCAGATATGCAATCCTGATCGACTATCATGGTGCCCCGTTTCATGGCTGGCAGCGCCAATCGGCGGGGCAGCCTTCGGTGCAGGGCGCGATAGAGGCGGCTTTGGCGCGGCTGCAGCCGGGGGATCATACGATCAACGGGGCAGGGCGCACCGACACCGGCGTGCATGCCACTGGGCAGGTGGCGACGTTTGATCTGGTCAAGGATTGGGATTCGTTTACGTTGTCTGAGGCGTTGAACTGGCATCTGAAACCCGCGCCAGTGGTTATTCTGGCCGCCGCGCGCGTGGCGGATGATTTTCATGCGCGGTTTTCGGCGCTGGAACGGCGCTATCTGTTTCGGCTGGTGGCCCGGCGTGCCCCTGTGACGCATGACAAGGGGTTGGTCTGGCAGGTGCTGTCGCCGCTTGATCTGGGCGCGATGCAGGCGGGGGCGGCGCATCTGGTCGGGCGGCATGATTTCACCACCTTCCGGTCAAGCATTTGTCAGGCGAAATCGCCGGTCAAAACGCTGGACGATATCACGATCACCCAGCATTCCTACACGGGCGGCAGCGAATATCGCTTTGCCTTGCGCGCCCGCAGCTTTCTGCACAATCAGGTGCGATCTATTGTTGGTAGTCTTGAGCGTGTTGGTTCGGGGGCGTGGACTCCGGACGGTGTGAGTGCTGCGCTGGTTGCGCGCAACCGTTCTGCCTGCGGCCCGGTTTGCCCACCGCAGGGGCTTTACTTGACGGGTGTTGGCTATCCGGTTGATCTGTTTCAAACGGCGACTGATCTGGTCTGAATAAGGGGCACCATGGATCTTTTAAACCTAATCTTATCGCAACTGGCTGATCCGTTTCGGATTGGATTGTTGGTGGCTTTGGTCTTTACGATGCTGCGCACCCAAGGCACCACGGGGGTTTTTGTGCCGCTGGCGGCGGGCGTGCTGTTTGTGGCGGTGATCATTCCGTCGACCACGCTGATCACGCTCGCCCAACCTTTGTGGCAGATCGTGGCGGTGGGCGTGGTGTCGAATGTGATTATTCTGGCAGTCATCATGGTCGTCTGGACGGTTTACAAACGACTGCGCGGTTGAAACGCAAACGGGCCGGGGATGATCCCGGCCCGTTTGTCATGTTGTGAAAAACTTACTTCGCGTCGTCGGCGAAGATGTCTTTCTTATGGGTGTTGCCGGGCACAAACAGCGTGCCAATCACCACCGTCATCAAAGCCACCACGATCGCATACCACAGGCCCGCATAGATGTTGCCGGTCTGAGCGGAAATTGCGAAGGCGGTTGCTGGCATCAGCCCTCCGAACCAGCCGTTGCCGATGTGATAGGGCAGCGACAGGCCGGAATAACGGATGCGGGTTGGGAACAGTTCCACCAGCATCGCTGCAATCGGGCCGTAAACCATCGTCACAAGGATGATCAGATAGGTCAGCACCGCGATGATCGTCAGCTTTTGCGCGGTGAAGATATCGACAAACGTCTGCGCCTTGGCGACAGTTGTGTTGTCCGCAGGAACCATCGGATATCCGGCAGCCTTCAGGGCATCATTGACCGATTTCTCGAATGCACCTTTCAGGCCGTTTTCTGTCGCAAGCACCGCTGCTGCGGCATCGTATTTTGCCAAAACATCGGCTGGAACGACCGCGCGAGCTGCATCAAGCGCCGTCTGTCCTGCTGGCAGTGCCGCATTGGCCGCATCAAGCGCTGTTTGCGCCGCAGCTTTGGCAGCGTCGTCAGTGCCGCCAGCGGCTTTCTTCACCGCAGCATCGGCCGTGCCGACAACTGCTTTTGCTGTCTTCAAGGCCCCTTCGGCCCCTGTCAACGCCGTCAGTGCGGCGGCGTCGATGCCGGTTTTCACTTCGTCCAAGGCTGCTTTTGCCGCCGTGATCGCTGCTGCATTGGCAACACCGTCAAGTGAGCCAATCACAGTGTCACCGATTTTAACTTCGGCAATCGCACCGGCAGCGCCATCTATCGTGTCATAGTTAACGGACGTTTTTGCCAATTGCGCCTTTGCAATATCGCAGGACGTCAGGAACTTGACGGTTGGAGAGTTGGCCGGGTTGAACTGGAACGAACAGTCGCCGGGTGCCGTTGTAACGGTCACTGGCGTCTGGTGTGCGGCATAAAGTGCGGGGTTCGCGGTTTTTGTCAAAAAGCCAAACACTGGCAGATAGGTGATCGCCGCAATCAGGCAGCCCGCCAGAATGATCGGCTTGCGGCCGATTTTGTCGGAAAGCGATCCGAAAAACAAAAACCCACCCGTGCCAAGGATCAACGACCACGCCACCAGTACGTTGGCGGTAAAGCTGTCAACCTTGATGACGTTTTGGATAAAGAACAGCGCATAGAACTGGCCCGAATACCAAACCACGGCTTGCCCGGCGGTCAGACCAAACAGCGCGATCAGGGCGATTTTGCCGTTCTTCCAGTTGCCAAACGCTTCGCGCAGCGGAGCCTTCGATGACGCACCCTCTTCCTTCATCTTCTTGAAGGCGGGGGATTCGTTCATTTGCAGGCGGATATAAAGCGAGATGCCCAGCAGGATGATCGACGCAAGGAACGGAATCCGCCAGCCCCAGGACTGAAACGCGGTCAGCATCTTTGGCGTGCCGTCGGCGTTCATGATGGCCACTCCGACGGCGTCCAGATCCGCAACGGCAGGATAATTGGCGTTCACATACCCCGTCACCGTCAAGATCACGACCAGCGACAGCAAAAGGCCCAGCGTCGCTGTGGTCTGGATGAACGCGGTAAAGTAACCGCGCTGATTGGCGGGCGCGTGTTCGGCCACATAGATCGCAGCCCCGCCATATTCGCCGCCCAAAGCAAGGCCCTGCAACATCCGCAACCCGATCAGAATGATCGGCGCGGCCATGCCCCAGCTTTGATAGCCGGGCAACAGACCCACAAGGAAGGTCGACAGACCCATGATCAGGATCGTCATCAAAAACGTGTATTTCCGCCCGATCAGATCGCCGAGCGAGCCGAACACCAGCGCGCCAAACGGACGCACCAGAAAACCTGCAGCAAAGGCCAGCAGCGCAAACACGTTGCGGGTGGCTTCGGGGAAGGGCGCAAAGAACTGTGCCCCGATGACAGCGGCGAGTGAGCCGAAAAGATAGAAGTCATACCATTCGAAAATGGTGCCCGCGGACGAGGCAAGAATAACCTTCTTTTCCTCGCCCGTCATGGGTCGTGAGCGCGTTGATCGTGTTGATGCGTCTGCGGTATATGCCATTTGTAACCCTCCCTTAGTCCGGCTTGGTGCCGGGTTTGTGTGTGACCGCTGGTGCGGCCTTGGCGTCCGGGATCAACATGGCATGACAGAGTGTCAGGCTTTGTTCATCCGGTTTTCAATCAGCTCTTCCACCACCGATGGATCGGCCAAGGTCGAAATATCGCCCAACGTGGCGTAGTCATTTTCGGCGATCTTGCGCAAAATACGGCGCATGATTTTGCCGGAACGGGTTTTGGGCAAGCCGGGGGCAAATTGTATTTTATCAGGTGCTGCAAAGGAGCCGATGTCTTTTCGA
>JAYUHO010000080.1:0-2332 GCA_043766915.1 Cypionkella sp. | reverse complement strand
CCGCCATCATCGCAGCACCCGCTTTGGAAACGCAGTATTCCGCCCGCTCTATCGACGCCATTTTCGCACTGACCGAGGTGACAAAGGTGATAGAACGGTAGTGATCGCTGCCCTTCACCAGCATCCGCCGGGCCACGTCTTGCGCGAGAAAGAACGCGCCACGCAGGTTGACGTCCATCACGAAATCATAATTTGCGGGCAGAATATCCAGCATATCGCCGCGCAGTTTCGCGGGAACGCCTGCGTTTGACACAAGGGTGGTGATGGGGCCCATATCGGATTCGATCGCGTCCAGCAGGGCCGGAATATGGGTGATATCTTGCAGATCGTGTTGGAAATAGCGCGCATTTTTGCCCAGTTGTTGCAGGGAAGCGGTCACCGCAGGCGATTTTGCAGCAGAGCGAGACGCAAGCGCCACATGGTAACCCACGTCAACCAAAGCTGTGGCGATGCCAAGGCCGATGCCCTGTTGGCCGCCGGTGATCAGGGCGATTTTGGTCATGCGGGAAACTCCGTATCGGTGATATGTTGGGCAGTGCGCAGGGCCAGCGCCGCGATGGTCAACGCGGGGTTAACCGCCGCCGATGTGGGCAAAACCGATGCATCGACGATGTAAAGATTGGCATGATCATGGGCACGGCAATCGGGGTTCACCACGCTGGTGGCAGGGTCTGCGCCCATCCGCGCGGTGCCGCATTGGTGCGACGGTGTGCGCCTGTCAAACGCGCGCGACAGCACGATTGGGTAACCCGCGCGGCGCAGCTTGGCCTTCAGTTTTGCCACCAGCGCCAGATGGGCGGGCCAGTTCGACCGTTTCCAATCAAGGGCAATTTGCCCTTTCTTCAGCGTCACACGGCTATCGGGATTGGGCAGGTCTTCCGACATCGCCAGCAGGTCCACCGACCGGTTTGCAATCCACCGCGCCACGGGTAGAGGGATTGGCGTATCGGACGCAAGGATTTGGCCGGAGATTTTGCCAAGCAGTTGGATATTGCCCAAAGGTTCATCGTTTGGCCCGCCAGACAGGTAGAAATCATTGATCTGGATGGTTTTTTGATAGACCGACGGATTGCGCCGGAACGGATGCATCGCCAGAATCGCACTCAGATTATGGTTCATGAAATTGCGGCCAACCTGATCGGAGCGGTTCGCCAAACCCCCCGGATGCGCGGCATCAGCCGACGCCAACAACAGCGCTGCCGTTTGCACAGCCCCCGCACACAGCACGATGATCGGGGCGGTTAGAACTTGGATTATGCCAGCACGGTCCACCTCTACACCGGTGATTTTGCCGCCTTCGCCCGCAATCAGGCGCAGTACCCGCGTGCTGGTTTGCAGCGTTACATTCGGGTGTTGCAGGGCGTAGGCCAGACCCACGGTTTCCGCATCCATCTTGCCGTCAGTCGTGCCCGGAAACGCATCCCACGGGGTTTGACCGCCTTTCAACCAAGCCGCAATATCCACCCCCAGCGGCAGAGACGATGGGTGCAGGCCCACCGATTGCATCCGGTGGCGCAGATCGGCAATCGCGGGCTCGTCGGGCACGGGGGGGAAGTTATAGTCGCCGGAATGCGCAGGCTCCGTTGGGTCTTCGCCCAGAATACCGCGCACCTGATACATATCCTCAGCGGCCTGATAGTACGGCTCCATCTGCGAATAACTCACGGGCCAGCCGGGCGTGGTGCCGCCCATATGGTGCAGGGGTGTGAAATCTTGCGCCCGGTAACGGATCAGCACCGCGCCGTAGAATTTGGAATTGCCGCCCGCCACATAGTAATTGCCGGGGTTGAACGGTTTGCTGTCGCCATCCAGCCAAAATTCATCCGGGCGGTAATGGCCACGGGCAAAGATTGCCACCGGATCGCGCGCTTCGGGCGTGTCGGGCAGGCGCTCGCCGCGTTCCAGTATCAGGATACGCCGCCCGGTGGGGGCAAGGGCTGCGGCCATGGTGGCCCCGCCCATGCCCGACCCGATGATGATCACGTCAGGGGTCATGCGGGAATACGAACCTCGGTTGTGGGGTCAAACGTCACGGCTTTCTCCATATTGATGGCGAAATCGAACACTTCGCCGGGGGCAGTGCTGGCATCGGCACGCATCCGGGCAATCGCATCGCGCCCGCCAAGGGTCATGGTGACGAACGTATCTGAACCGGCAGGTTCCGTCACTGTTACTCGGTTGGCAAAGGGTTGAATATTGCCGGATTTGCGATCCGCCCCTTCTGGATCGGTAATCGCCTCGGGGCGGATGCCCCACAGCACCTCACGCCCAACCCAATCGGCAAGGTTGGCCTGACTGAACCGCAAGTTCCGGGTGGCCCCATCGGCATCGG
>JAYUHO010000079.1:0-6262 GCA_043766915.1 Cypionkella sp. | reverse complement strand
TGTCACAACCGAACAGAATCACAAAGGACTGAATTCACTCAACTAGTTTCGGATCAGACACTGAGGTCTGATCCGCCTACGCCAGTTGGTATGGATGGCAAAGGAATTCAATTCAGATCTGATCGGTGGCAGGCGGTACCAAGCGGTACCCGCCTCCGCTTGGCCGTGCATTACGGCATTGCCAAGCCCCGCGCCGCACCGTTTAGTGCCATGTGCAGGGTCAAGGGTGGGTGTGCGGCATATGGAAGGCAAAACGGCGATCAAAACGGCGACACTGCTGCGACAAGAGCATGTCGGCGCGGTGCTGGTGCTGATCCTTGCCAATCGCCCGGTGAACGCCCTGTCGGCGCAGCTGCGCGCGGAACTGGTCGCGGCTTTGGCTGTGGCCCAAGACAGCCCGGACATTGCGGCAGTGGTCATTGCGTCGGACACCGCGCAATTTTCGGCGGGCGCGGATATGTCGGAACTGGGCCGGGCGCATCCCGGTTCCAATTTGTCGGCACTTTGCAGCCTGATCGAGAATTTTCCAAAACCTGTGGTGGCGGCAATCAACGGAAATGCGGTGGGCGGCGGGCTTGAACTGGCTCTGGCCGCGCATGCGCGCGTGGCCGAGGCTGGCGCGCAGATGGGTCTGCCCGAAGTGCACCTTGGCATTCTGCCGGGGGCGGGGGGCACGCAGCGGCTGCCCCGTCTGGTGGGCGCGGGGCCTGCTTTGCAAATCATGCTTGACAGCAGGCCGCTGCTGGCACCGCAAGCCTTGGCGATCGGGCTGATTGATGAGGTCGTGGCAGAGGGTCTGCGCGACCGGGCGGTTGCCATGGCCAGCAGCCTTATCGGGCGTGTCCCGCGACGCACCGCAGATCGCAGCGACGGTTTGCGCGATCCGGTGGCTTACCGTGCGGCTTTGGCGGCGCGGCGCAAACAATTCGCAGCGGCCCGCCTGCCTGCAGCGATGCGGATTGTCGACTGTGTCGAGGCAGCACAGCTGCTGCCGATAGAGCAGGGCCTGGCCTATGAAGCCGCAGCGTTTAACGATCTGGTGGGCACAGCCGAAGCGCAGGGATTGCGTCATGCGTTCATGGCCGAACGCCGTGCGCTGTTTCCGCCTGCCGATCTGGCAGCTATTGCAGTGCCCGCGCTAAACAGCATTGCGATTTGGGGCGGCGGGGATCGCGCGGCGGATGTCAGTGTGCAGGCGCTGGGGGCGGGCATTCGGGTTATGCTGGTAGATCCGCGCCGGGAGGTGTTGGTGGCAACGCTGGAACGGGTTGCGGCGCGTCAGGCTGCGGCCATAACCGAAGGGCGGCTGACGGCTGACGCCCGCGACGCCGATTGGGCCCGCCTGGGGCAAAGTGTTGATCCGGCAGGGCTGGTCGGAGCGGATTTGATTTTATTCACGCCCGATGCCGCGGGCTTGCCAGATGATCCAAACCGGGGCCCCATGATCACTTTAGGGCCGCTGGTGCCGCGGGGGCCTGCCGATGCAGTGGCTCTGGTGCCAGCGGCGGCAACCGGTCTGGCAGCAGAGCTGTGTGCGGGGCCAGCCAGCCCGGTTGCACTGCGGGCGATTGCCGTGGCGTTCGGGCGACGGCTGGGCTGGAAAATGCTGTTTTCTGGCCCCGGTGGCCCGATTGAACGACGGTTGCGCGCCGCGATTTCGGCGGCGATCACCGCACTGGAAAGCAGCGGTCTTGACCGCACGACGATTGCAGCTGCGCTTGCCTCGCAGGGGGTGGGGGTCAGCGAGACGGCCGCCTTGCCGCCCGCCCCGCCGCAAGCGTCTGCCGTTTTGTCTGCCTGCCTTGCCGCGCTTGCCAATCAAGGCGCGCGGATGATCACCGAGGGCGTGGCCCGCCGCCCCGCCGATGTTGATGCCGCTGCCCTTTTAAGTGGGATCATTCCGCGCTGGATGGGCGGGCCGATGTTTTGGGCCGATCAACGCGGCCTGATCGTGCTGCGTGCCGATCTTCGGGCGCGGGCAGAGGCGGCACCGCAGGTCTTTGCGCCAGACCCGCTGTTTGACCAGCTGATCCGAGATGGACTGGATTTCGCCGCATTAAACCGCAGATAGATCAAGCCTTCAGGACAGGATTATTCCGACCACAACCATCATCAGGCCAATGCCGGACAGGGCCAATGCGCCCATATTCAGCGCGACGACCCGTTGCAATGCCGCGCGCATGTCCGGCTCGCTTAGGTTTTTGCGCCGACTGACCAACACGACGCGGATGTACCACGCAAGGCCCATCACACCCAATATCGTCAAGGCAGCCCCGCTCCAGATCAGCCATGTCATCGGTTTGCCCCTTGCCTGCGACGCGATAGGCTGTGCTTTGCCTCGTTTTTCTGTGGTCTGCAAGACCCGTGCGACCGCTTGAACCTTGCCAATTCGCCAGATAGGAAGCACGGGTTCCACCCCAGCAAACGAGGCCGTGATGAGTGACGTGATCGACACCTATACTGTAACCGCAGACGAGTTGCGCCAATTCATCGAACGCTATGAACAGCTGGAGTCCGAGAAAAAGGACGTGACCGAGCAGCAAAAAGAGCTGATGGCCGAGGCCAAAGGCCGGGGCTATGACACCAAAGTGCTGCGCAAAGTTGTGGCCTTGCGCAAACGCAAACCCGACGAAATTGCCGAAGAAGAAGCGATTATTGATATGTACAAAGCCGCGCTGGGGATGAGCTGACGGCGGGAAAAGCGGGGGTTTCACACCCCCTGGCGGCAATTGCCGCCTCCCCCGTGGGATATTTTTGAACAGAAAAAGCGAAATTTTCGCCAAATTTTAGGGTTCATCGCGGTATGGCGGGATGTACTGAAAACTAGGGCGCGATGAACGTCACCCCCGGCATCGCAGCAATGCGGGCCACGTCTTGCTCATACTCTGTTGTCATATCCTCGACATTCTCGGCCGTCCAGTCGGGCATTTCCACTTCCATATCAATGCGTTCAGGCAGCGCGAACTTGTCCAGAAACGCCGACACAATCTTGCGGCGCTGCAGAATGGTCGCCGGCGCATGGCTGGCCAGATAGCTGCGCATCCGCGCATGGCCCTCGCCCGACATCAGCGATGTCAGCAAGTCATCCTCGCCGGCCAAAACACAGTCTTCAGGCAGCCCGGCCACCGCGCGCAGCACTTCCGGCCAGATCAGCGGCGTGTCCTCATCGCACCAGATGGTCAATGGCGCGTCGGGGTTGGCAGCCAGAATCCGTTCCACCACATCCGACCAGCGCAACCGAAACGGATCGGCCCCGGCCAGAAATTCGGTGTAGTCTTTGGTGCGTTGTTTTTCAAACAGGGTTGGCAGAAACGTTGCCGGATTGCGGATGGCCAGATGAAATTCCGCCTCTATCTCGGGGAAAATCTGCGAAAACGCCCGCACCCGTTCACCTGCAGCCGGATAAAGCGTGCCTTTCAGCACCCATGGCGGCAGGCTGAGAAAACTGTCCCAGGACAGGATCAGCCGTTTGGCCACATCCTCTTCCATGATCTGATCCAGCAACAAGGCCTGGGTATCGCGGGAGGCGGCGGCCCCTTTCAGTTGCACCGCCGCATCGCGCAACAGATTGCGATAGCGTTTGGGGCCGGGAACCGCGATGCCATATTGCGCCAGCACCGCGCGGTTTTTCAGCAGGCATTTCACAAGCCGCTCTTCATCGGTGAAATGCGCACCTAGGTGATAAACAATCCGCATGATCTTGCTGCCTGCCTGCCTGCTGTTTTGGTGTTTTGCCACAACTATAGTGGGTTTTCTGGACAGGGGAACAGCTTTCCTGTAAATCCCGGCAGATGATACCCCAGCAAAACAGTCAGATACAGCGATCCGCGCGCCGCTGGGGCATGGATGGCTGGTCAGTGGGCGCGATTGTCATTGCGGTGATCGTGCTGGCGCCGATGGTGTCGGTGGTCTGGATTGCGTTTCATCCCACCGACAACGTCTGGCCGCATCTGCTGGTGACCGTCCTGCCGCGCTATGTGGGCACCACGGTGCGGATGATGATCGGCGTCGGGCTGTTGGCGGCAGCGATGGGGGTGGGCGCGGCGTGGCTGGTCACGATGTATCGCTTTGCCGGGGCAAAGATACTGAATTGGGCGTTGCTGTTTCCGCTGGCGATACCGGCCTATATCGGGGCCTATGCGCTGGTTGATTTTCTGGACTATGCAGGCCCGATGCAGGCCGCACTGCGCGCGACATTTGGCTGGCAGGATGCCCGCGATTATTGGTTTCCGCAGATCAGGTCAGAACCGGCGGCAATACTGGTGCTGGCCTCGGCGCTATACCCTTATGTTTATCTGCTGACCCGTGCCGCCCTGCGCGAACAATCGGGCAGCTTTTACGAAGTGGCGCGATCCTTGGGTCTGGGGCCGTGGGGTATGTTCTGGCGGTTGGGGCTGCCGTTGTTGCGCCCGGCGATTGCCACGGGTGTGGCGCTGGTGATGATGGAAACGGTCGCTGATTACGGCACCATGCAGCATTTTGGTGTGCAAACCCTGACGACGGGGGTGTTTTCAACCTGGCTGAATGGCAATAACGCGGGCGGTGCGGCGCAAATAGCCGGAGTTATCCTGGTGCTGATCCTTGGTCTGGTGGCGATAGAGCGCAGATCGCGCCGCCATGCCCGGTTTCACGGCCAAAGCCGAGCGACGCGTCCGGTTGATCCGATGCAAATGTCGCGCGGGCAGGGGATCATCGCGCTGATCGCTTGCCTTATTCCGTTTGGGTTGGGTTTTGTGCTGCCGGTCGCGGTGATGGCGGGTCATGGCATTGCCAACCCCGGGGTATGGGCTGAACCGGGATTGGCGGCGGCGGCTTTGAACACAGCACTTGTGGCGGGGAGTGCCGCGGTGCTGACGGTAAGTGCGGCGCTGTTTTTGGTTTACGGCGTGCGGATGGCGGGGCGCAAGATGGCGCGTCTGGTGCTGCCCGTGACAACGCTGGGATATGCTGCACCGGGCGCTGTGCTGGCCTTGGGGCTGTTGGTGCCGCTGGCCGCACTGGATCATCGCGTGGCTGATGCCATCCAAACCCTAACCGGCCGCGATCCGGGGCTTTTGCTGACGGGGACGGCGGCGGCGATTGTGCTGGCCTATCTCGTGCGGTTTTTCGGCATTGCCCAAGGTGCCATTGACACCGCCTTTGGCCGAATTTCGCCCAGCCTGCCGATGGCAGCCCGCAGTCTTGGGCGCGGGGCGGGGGGCACGTTGGCGGCGGTTTATCTGCCGTTGATGCGCGGGTCGGTGGCCGCAAGCCTGTTGGTGGTGTTTGTCGATTGTGTCAAGGAACTGCCGGCCACCCTGCTGCTGCGCCCGTTCAATTTCAACACCCTGTCCACGCGTGTCTATGAACTGGCCAGCCTTGAGCAACTGTCCAAAGCCGCGCCTGCGGCATTGGTGGTGGTGGCGATGGGCCTGATTGCCGTGGGCCTGTTGGCCCGGGCCACGCGGGACCGCTAACGGCACCTGAGCGAAAAATCCGCGCCACCCCCCTTGCACCACCCGTGACACATCGGTATTTACCGCCACAGGTTGCCCCTATAGCTCAGTTGGTAGAGCATCTGATTTGTAATCAGAGGGTCTGCGGTTCGAGTCCGTATGGGGGCACCACCACATAAAATTACCCCACATTTTCAACCCGTTGTAAACCTAAAGTGTCCCACGAAAAAAGACCGTGGGACAGGATAAACCAAGCAGACTGTCGCTATGACAAGGGGATGACCGGAACTGCAGGGCGGTCACCGCACGCACCGTATTTACCCTGACTATCTTATCCGATTGCTGCGGCCACCGGTGTGCATGCCGGTCCATCAAAGACGGCTTTTTCTGTTTCCAGTCCCTCTCAGGCTTGCCCTTTGCCAGCGGCCCCGCCATGCTGCGCACGCAATCACGCCGGAACCCGATATGCCGCAAAAATCCATTCTGATCACGGGCGCAGGCTCTGGCATTGGCCGCGCCACCGCCCGCTGTTTCATATCTGCAGGCTGGCGCGTGGCATTGTTGGGCCGCAGGGCCGGGCCTTTGCGGGAAACTGCCGGTCAGTCGGACGCTCTTGTTCTGCCCGCTGATGTCAGCGATCCGGGGCAAGTCGAGGCGGCCTTTGCGGTGCTGAAATCTGCGTGGGGCGGCTTGGACGTGTTGTTCAACAACGCAGGCATGTCTGCGCCCGCTGCCCCTATTGATGAAATCCCTGTCGATCAATGGCTTGCCGTCAACAACGTCAACATAACCGGCATGTTCCTGTGCGCGCGCGCCGCTTTTGGCCT
>JAYUHO010000078.1:0-2334 GCA_043766915.1 Cypionkella sp. | reverse complement strand
GGTGGCCCCGCGCGCCGCTGCCCCGGCCTGCGCCAAAGCCATAGTTTCGGCATGGGGGCGACCGCCGGGCGCAGTCCAGCCCCGCCCTACGATCACGTCATCTTTAACGATCACACAGCCCACCGCCGGATTGGGCCAGACATGACCCAAGCCCCGCGCAGCGATGCGCAGGGCGTGGGCCATGTGATCCTGCTCGGTCACTCTTCTTGCGATGTGCCGGGGCGCAGTTCCGACACGAAACGGTCAAAGTCATCCGCCGCTTGGAAGTTCTTGTAAACACTGGCAAATCGGACATAGGCCACGGTATCAATCCGCGCCAGAGATTCCATCACAATCTCACCGATCACCTTGGATGAGATATCGGTATCACCAAGACTTTCCAGCCGCCGCACGATGCCTGAAATCATCTGATCAATCCGCTCGGGATCTATCGGGCGTTTCTGCATGGCGATGCGGATCGACCGTTCCAGCTTGGTGCGGTCAAAGTCTTCACGTTTGCCGGATGATTTGATCACCACCAGATCGCGCAACTGCACGCGTTCATAGGTGGTAAAACGCCCCCCACAGGCCGGACAAAAGCGCCTGCGCCGGATCGAAACATGATCCTCGGCGGGGCGGCTGTCCTTTACTTGGGTATCAATATTACCGCAGAATGGGCAGCGCATCAGCCACCTCCTTGCTTGATTTGTTCCTGCCATCGGTCCCGGGTTATGCCCCCGGGTTATGCGCAGACCCTAGCGCAACGCCACAGCCTATCGCCAGAGGCAAATGCAAGACACTGCATATAGATTAAAAACTGTGGCGGGCAGGACTCAGGGGGGTGATCGGAGGAAGCTGCTAAATGTGGTAAGGCTGGATAGTGGTCGGCCTTAACGGCCAGTCAGCCAGTTGCCGATTTTCCCCAAAACCGATGGCCCGCCGCCCCGGCGTTCGGCTCGGTCGGCCATGTTCAGCAGCCCGTACATGCCCCGCACGCCCAGCCAGCGCAAGGGCTCAGGCTCCCAGTTGCGCACTTGGCGGTTGACCCAAGGCAGGGCGGTCAGCGCAGTTTGCCGCCCCATTGCCAGATCGGCCAGCGTGCGTCCAGCAAGGTTAGAGGTGGATACCCCAACCCCCACATACCCGCCCGCCCAGCCGATACCGGTGGCCGGATCAAGCCCCACCGTCGCACACCAATCGCGCGGCACAGCCAAAACGCCGCACCAGGCGTGATCAATTTTGTGCGGAATGGTGGCAGGGAAATGGCGATGTAAAATGCCCGTCAGGTTGCAGATGGTTGCGGGATCAGGAATGCCATTTGTATCAATGGCCGACCCGTATTTATAGGGCAGCCCGCGCGCACCAACCGCAATCCGGCCTTCCCGGGTGCGCTGGCAATAGCAATAGGCATTGTTGAAATCACCCAGTATTTCATGGCCTTGCCAGCCGATTTGATCCCAAACCTGCTGCGGCAGCGGCTCTGTCACGATCTGCGCAGAATTCAGCGGCAGCCATTGGCGTCTCACGCCCGGCAGGGTGGCAGTAAAGCCTTCGGTGCAGCGCAGGATAATCGGCGCCCGCACCGTTCCGTGATCGGTGACAACATGGCCGGGGTTTATCGCGGTCACGGTGGTGGCTTCGGCAATCCTGACGCCCATGCGTTCCACCGCCTCTGCCAACCCGCGCACCAGTTTGGCAGGCTGTATCCGCGCCACCCCGGACACGATCATGCCGCCCAGAACACCGGGAATATTCACCCGCGCGCGGGCTTGATCGGCGGGGATCGCAGACACACGATCTGCCTCTCCCCACTGTTGGCGGTGCCGCACTTCGGCGTGCATGCGGGCCATCTGGGCGGGGTTGGTGGCGACCATCAACTCATCGGTGCGCAGGATATCGGCATCAATGCCGTGGGCGGCAGCCACGCGGATAACTTCCTCTACTGTGCCGTTTATCGCGCTGACCATGGCACGGACGCCGGCTTCGGAACTGCTGCGCAAATAGCGGTCGTGATTCCAGGCAAAACCGCCCGTCAACCAGCCGCCATTGCGCCCCGATGCACCAAAACCTGCGAATTCCTTCTCGATAATCTGGATATTCAGCGCAGGATTTGCACTTTTCAGATAGTAGGCCGTCCATAGCCCAGTGTAGCCCGCGCCAATGATACAGATGTCCGACTGAGTATCCCCCGCCAGCGCAGGGCGGAGTTTCGGCAGGCCGATATCGGCGTACCAAAAGGAAACATCACCAATTTTTGCGGGTTGGGTCATTACGACAGGGTGCCAAAGGGTGTGATCAAACGCAAGGGGGGCTCTGCCCCACAGGTTTGGCGGGCCAAACCTGTTCCCCGGGATA
>JAYUHO010000077.1:0-2348 GCA_043766915.1 Cypionkella sp. | reverse complement strand
CGGCTCAAACGGTGCTACACCCGCGACCCGCTGATCATGGTGAAAGGCGGGGCCATTATCGGCCGCATGGGGGCACTCGTCCGGCGTGGAGAAGAACGCGCAACCGCCCGTACGCTGCTCAACCTCGGGATTCCGATCCTGCGCACGATCACCGGCACAGGCACGATGGAAGGTGGCAGCTTTGCCTGGATCAACGCCAAAACCTGTGCCATCGGGGTGGGCGTTCGCGTCAACCGCGAAGGTGCCGATCAGGTCGGCGAAGTGCTGCGGCGCCAAGGGGTGGAGTTGCTGGTGGTTGAACTGCCCGGCTACGACCTTCACCTCGACTTTTCCTTCGTGATGATCGACCGCGACCGTGCTTTGGTCAACCCGATGGGCCTGCCTTACCGGTTCATGCAAGACCTCAAATCGCGCGGCGTGACTCTGATCGAGATTGAACCAGCCGACAATCCGATGATCATCAACTCCCTCGCCCTGGCCCCCGGCAAACTCCTGATGCCCGAGGGGGCTGGCAACCTCACGCTGGACGCTCTGGCGCGGCATGGCGTGACGTGGACCACGATCCCCTTCGCCGCCATGCACCAGAACGGCGGCGGGATACATTGCGCGACGACGCCGTTAAGGCGGGATGGGGTGTAGGGTGCGCATTCATGGCGCAGCTTTCTTGAAATGGGAAAGTGTGCTATGAAAGCAGTCGCTGAAACCGGAGAGTCAAATGCAAAACACGGTGCGCCTGTGTATCCTCGGCTTTCTAACACTTTCCGCGTCGGCTGCGTCTGCCGATACCGGCGTTGCCGCAACCACCCCGGTTTCCATCGTTCTGATTGGCGATAGTTATCTCATTGGCCACGGCATCCACGCGGGCGACCAGTTCAAAGACGGGATACAGGCACTGTTGAACGCCAAGGGATTGACGGTCTATATCATCGACACCGGATTCAATCAGAACAGCGTTTCGACGGATGAGCGGCTCGAGTCTTTCTTCACGGTGCCGAAGTATTTTCCCCTAGCGGCGAACCCAGTGGTGATCCTTGAGGTGGGATCAAATGACTGCAAGGTGATGGGCATTGATAAGACCCGCGCCAACCTATCCCACATTCTGGCGACATTTTCTGACAAACGCATTCCCGTGCTCATTGTTGGAACCTCGGCTTATGACGATTGTGAAGGCGCTGCCAACCCGAATTACAAGGCCGAATACGTCAGGGTATTTTCCGACCTCGCCGATCAATACGGCGATCTCTATTACCGCGATTTCAAGGATAGTGTCAGTGATCATCCGGAGTTGTTGCAATACGACGGCGACCACCCCAACGCACAGGGCGAAGCCATCATTGTCGCCAAAATGCTGCCCGTTGTTCAGGAATTGATTGCCCGCGCGACACCGCCCTAGGCGCACAATATAGATCGTGGTTCACTCCTACTCTCCGCAGTCCTGAACCAGACCTTAATTTCTTCCCACCTAACCCCTTGATATCCCACACGTCCTCAATCCGTCCAGATCTGGACGCCCTAGTTCAGCTCGAACCGGTCGACATCCACCATCCCCATATCGGTGATCTTCAGATGCGGGATCACCGGCAGGCACAGGAACGCCAGCTGCAAGAACGGCTCGTCCAGCGTGACCCCCAGCGACCGTGCCGCCGCCCGTAAGGCGACCAGCCCGGCCCGCACCTCCTCGAAACTCAGCAGGCTCATCAACCCCGCCACCGGCAGCGCCAGCTCCGCCAGCACCACCCCATTCTCAACCACCACAAAGCCGCCCTCGATCTGCCCCAGCCTATTCGCCGCCAGCGCCATATCGGCGTAATCCACGCCGACCACCGCGATATTGTGGTGATCGTGGCACACCGTCGAGCCGATCGCCCCCCTTTGCAGCCCGAACCCGGTCAGGAACCCGGTGGAGCGGTTGCCGTTCACGCCATGCCGTTCAATCACCGCAATCTTCACCAGATCGCGTGCCACATCCGGCCTTTTGTCGCCATCCTCTGGCGCAATCTCAAAGGTCAGGTGTTCGGTGATGATCTTGCCCGGGATAATTCCGATCACCGGCGTCTCGACCTTATTGCCCGCCGTCCTGAAATCCGCAGCCGTCACCAGCCCCGCCTGCACCGAATGCCGCGCCACCGGCGCGATCAGCTGCCGCCCCGCAAAGGCCGCATCACAGACCCGCACGCCACCGCTGTAAACCGCCTGCACGCCACAGGTCGCCAAACTGTCCAGAACCACGATATCCGCCCGCTTGCCCGGTGCGATCAGCCCACGATCCTTCAGGCCGAAGGCCTCCGCCGCCGAAAGGCTCGCCGCGCGGTAGACCGCCAGCACCGGCGCGCCCAGCGAGATCGCGG
>JAYUHO010000076.1:0-6309 GCA_043766915.1 Cypionkella sp. | reverse complement strand
ATATAGGCCCCGGCCAACCCGCACAAAACGCCCGTGATCATGACCGCCGCAAAGCGCAGCCGCACCACCGACACGCCCGCAGTATCGACCGAAGCCGGGTTTTCACCCACCGCGCGCAGGCGCAGGCCGAACCGGGTGCGATAGAGGATCCACCACGACAGGGGCACCAAGAGCAAGCCGACATAGACCAGAATGGTATGGCCTGAGAATACGTCGGCATAGAACGGACCAAAGATTGGCACCCCGCGCAGAGGTTCTGCGAACGGCAAATCAATCGGCACAAAGCGCGCCGCCCCTTCCAATGGCGCTGTGCGCCCGCCTTGCCCGAACAAATCCTGCGCCACCAGAACCGTGATGCCAGAGGCGACAAAGTTAAGCGCGACACCCGAAATCAGTTGATTGCCACGAAAGGTGATCGAGGCCAGCCCATGCACCAGCGCAAACAGCATCGACCCGCCGATACCTGCCAACAACCCGATCCAAACCGATCCGGTCAGCGCGGCGACGGCAGCCGAACTCATCGCGGCCATCAGCATTTTGCCTTCCAGCCCGATGTCGAAGATACCCGCGCGTTCGGAATATAGTCCCGCGAGGCACGCCAGCAGCAGTGGCGTTGCCAGCCGCAGCGTGGTGTCCAGAATTTGCAGCAGTGTCGCGTAATCCATCACGCGGCCCCTTTCGGTCCGGGGCGAAAGAACACCCCCAGCATCATTCGCACCATCTGATCCAGCGCGCCGGTAAACAAGATCACCAGCCCCTGCACCACAGTGCGCAATTCAATCGGGATAGATGTCCACAGCCCCAATTCCGCGCCGCCCTGAAACAGAAACCCAAACAGGATCGCCGCCAGAAACACCCCCAACGGATGATTGCGCCCCATCAGCGCCACGGCGATGCCGATAAACCCCGCTCCTTCGGCAGAGTTTTGCAACAACCGCTCACTTTCGCCCATCACGTTGTTGATCGCCATCAGGCCCGACAATCCGCCCGAAATCAGCATCGCCACCATGATGATTTTGAACGATGAAATCCCCGCATAAGTCGCGGCCTTTTCCGATTTGCCAAAAGCCCTGATCTCATAGCCCAACCGGGTGCGCCACATCAGGGCCCAAACCATCACGCACGCAGCGCAAGCGATGAAAAACGTCACATTCGCGGGCACTTTTTCATAGGCCGCCAAGCCGTCTTTGCCCAGCTTCACCACGCCATCAGGGGTGTATTTCAGGAACAGGTTTTGCAGCAGCGGAATATCCTGAAACTGCGGCAGCTTCGCCCCTTCGGGAAACCGGGCCGAGGCCGGATCCATCTGGCCATCGGGGCGCAGCACATTGACCAGCACATAGATCAGCAACGCCGCGGCAATATAGTTGAACATGATCGTGGTGATCACAATATGACTGCCGCGTTTGGCCTGTAACCACGCGGGGATCGCCGCCCAAGCCGCCCCAAACGCCGCCCCGCCGATCATCGCGGCCAGCAGCGCCAGCGTCCAGTGTGGCCAAGGCAGCGCCAGACAGACCAGCGCCACGCCCAGCCCGCCCAATTGCGCCTGCCCTTCGCCGCCGATGTTGAACAACCCGCCATGAAACGCCACCGTCACCGCAAGCCCGGTGAAGATAAAGCTGGTGGCATAATACAGCGTATAGCCCCAGGCATAGGGCGAGCCGAGCGCGCCCTCGACCATCACCGTAAACGCCTCAACCGGGCTTTGGCCGATGGATAACAGCACCAGCGCCGAGACGATGGCCGCCAGAGCCAAGCTGATCAGCGGCACGAGAACCACATCGGCCCAGACGGGAAGTTTGGTCATGCGGCGGCCCCTTTGGGTTTGGAGTCGGGGGTCATGCCCGCCATCATCAGCCCCAATTCGCGTTCATTGGTGACGTCAGGATCACGAAAGCCCATGATTTTGCCATCAAACATCACGCCGATGCGGTCGGACAGCGACATGATCTCATCCAGTTCGACCGACACCAGCAAGATCGCCTTGCCCTGATCGCGCAGGGCCACGATCTGTTTGTGGATAAACTCAATCGCGCCAATATCGACGCCGCGCGTGGGTTGACCGATCAGCAGCAGGTCTGGGTTACGCTCCATCTCGCGCGCCACAACGATCTTTTGCTGGTTGCCGCCAGAGAAATTTTTGGCCGCCAATGTGGGGATCGGCGGGCGCACGTCAAAGGTTTCCATCTTGCGCACGGTGTCGGCGCGCAGCGCGTCGTTATCCATGAACAGCGCGTTCTTTTGGTATTCCGGCGCGTTGTGATAGCCGAAGGCCACGTTTTCCCAAGCCGAGAAATCCATGATCAGCCCCAACGCCTGACGGTCTTCGGGCACATGCGCGATACCTGCGGCGCGGCGGGTCTGGCCGTTGTTGTGCGCGCCGGTCAGGGGCAGATTTGCGCCGTTCAGCACAATCGCGCCGGTTGCCCGCGCGATGCCGCCCAATGCCTGCAGCAATTCGGACTGGCCGTTCCCGGCCACGCCCGCGATGCCTAAAATCTCGCCCGCACGGATATCAAATGAGACGCCCTTCAGTCGCGTGACCCCATGTTCGTCCTTGACCACAAGATTTTGCACCGACAACACAACATCGCCCAGCGTGGCCGGGCCTTTTTCAACCTCTAACAATACCTTTCGACCCACCATCAATTCGGCCAGGGCCTCGGGGCTGGTGTCGGCGGTTTTGACCGTGCCCACCATGGTGCCGCGCCGCATGACGCTGACGTTATCGGTGGCCTCCATGATCTCGCGCAACTTATGCGTAATCAGGACAATGGTTTTGCCCTGATCACGCAGACCGCGCAGAATGCGGAACAGATGATCGGCCTCATCGGGGGTTAACACGCCGGTCGGTTCATCCAAAATCAGAATATCGGCCTGACGGTACAGCGCCTTAAGAATTTCCACGCGTTGCTGATGGCCGACCGACAGATCTTCGATCAGGGCATCCGGGTCCACGTCCAACTCATATTCGCGGCTAAGATCGCCCAACACCCGCCGCGCCTTGGCCAGCGATTTGTTCAGCAAACCGCCTTCTTCCGCGCCAAGGATTACGTTTTCCAGCACGGTGAAATTCTGCACCAGCTTGAAGTGCTGAAACACCATGCCGATGCCTGCACGAATGGCGCTTTGGCTGTCGGGAATGGCGGTGGGTTTGTCGTTGATCAAAATCTGACCAGCATCGGCTTTGTAAAATCCATACAAGATCGACATCAGCGTCGATTTGCCCGCGCCGTTTTCGCCGATGATGCCGTGGATAGTGCCGCGTGGCACCGCGACATTGATGTCTTTGTTGGCCTGAACCGGGCCAAAAGCTTTGGAAATACCAATAAGTTCAATCGCATAGGGTGAAGTTGGGGCGGCAGTTGCCTGCCGCCCCCTTGGTGCGGCTGTCGCCATTAAAAAGTCGCCGCTGGGCAGGTGTTGTCGGACATATAGTCGTGAACAACCAACTCACCGGATTTGATTTTCTCGGCAGCCGCATCTACCGTTGCCTGCATTTCGGCCGTCACCAACGCCTTGTTGTTGTCATCCATGGCGTAACCCACGCCTTCGGATTTCAAATCCATCACGTTGATGCCAGAGGTCAAAGCGGTGCCTTCGGTGAAGGCGGCATAAACCGCGTTATCCACCCGCTTCATCATCGAGGTCAGAACCTGACCGGGGTGCATGCCGTTCTGGTTGCTGTCCACGCCGATCGACAGAATGCCTTCATCGGCGGCTGCTTGCAGCACGCCAACACCGGTGCCGCCAGCCGCTGCGTAAATCACGTCAGCGCCTTGCGATTTCTGCGATTTGGCCAGTTCTGCGCCCTTGACCGGATCATTCCATGCCGCTGGCGTAGTGCCCGTCATGTTCAGAATGACTTTGGCCGCCGGATTGGCTGCCATCACGCCTTGCGCATAGCCGCAGCCAAAGCGACGGATCAGCGGAATATCCATGCCGCCGATGAAACCAACGGTCCCGGTTTTCGATGCCAGACCGGCCATCATACCGACCAGATAGCTGCCTTCATGCTCGGTAAAGACCACCGATTTCACGTTGGGCTGATCAACGACCATGTCAACGATGGCAAATTTGGTGTCGGGAAAGTCTGGGGCCACAAGGTTCAGCACATCGCCAAACGCAAAGCCCGTCATGACGATGGGGTTTGATCCGGCTTCGGCCAGACGGCGCAGCGCCTGTTCGCGCTGGGCTTCGGATTGCATTTCCAGCTCTTTATAGGTGCCGCCGGTTTCTTTGGCCCAACGCTCGGCACCGTTAAAGGCGGCTTCGTTGAAAGATTTGTCAAACTTGCCGCCAAGGTCGAAGATGATGGCGGGTTCGGCCATCACCACGCCAGAGGTCAGCGCCAGCGTCGCCGCCGCACCCAGCAGGTGTTTCATTAGTGTCATCGTGGTCTCCCGGTTTTCAATTTGGTTTTCCTGCCTGTCCATAGTCGGGCTTACGGCCATTCGCGGCAAGATCGTGCTCGATTTAGGGGCAAGGATTGGGAAAGGGTCAACAGGAATCTGATGGGAATCGCGGGCAGTTTTATCCGGTGATAAAAAACCGACCATTTGATCAGGTTTTTTGGTCGCGAATGCGGCTTAAATCGCCCGAACCAGCAAAAGTGCGTCCAGCCGCTTGCCATCTGGCGTGTGGTAATATCCCGCACGGCGGCCCTTCTGGGCGAAACCTTTGCGGGCATACAGGCTTTGCGCGGGCAGATTTGCCGCTGACACCTCTAGAAATGCCGATTCGGCCCCACGTGCCTGCACCTCGGCCAAAAATGCATCCACCAACCGCCCACCCGTGCCGCGTTGGCGTGCCTTTGGGTCCACCGCGAGGGTCAGCAGTTCGGCTTCACCCGCCGCGACCCTGCCAATCAGAAACCCGGCGGGTTCGGTTAGCAAAAAGCACAACGGGCTGTTCAGAAGACCCGTGATTTCAGTGGCAGACCACGGGCGCGGCGTGGAAAAGCACGCAGCATGCAGGATGGCCATCGTCTCTGGCGTCATTGGGGCGGTGCTGTCGTCGGTCATGGCAAAATCACCGGTGGCGGGTCTGATGGTGGGGCCGCGTCCGCGCCGCGCAGATAGAATGGCGATGGCCGGGGGTGAATTTCTTGGTCAAACCGAGAGGCCGCAATCCGCAAGATTGCCTCTGCCAATGGCATGGCAGCGGGTAAGGCCCCCGGACCTGCGGCACTGCCTGTCAGGGATGGATAGACCGGACCGACGTTATCAATGTCAACAAGGCGGGGTGTTTCGGCGTTCGTATCAAAGCTTTGCACATAGGCAGCGCCGCGCCTTGCGTCTTCTATCACGGTGACGGGACGCTGCAGGCCATGTGCCAAAGCCTCCAGCCGCGTCACGCCAAGCGCGGGAATGTCCAAACCCAGCGCCAGCCCTCGCGCCGCCGCAACCGCGATGCGCACGCCGGTAAAGTTTCCGGGGCCCGTGCCGACGGCCAGCGCATCCAGATCAGGCCAGCGGATGCCGGCACCGGCCAAAATCTGTTCCAGCATCGGGATCAGCCGTTCGGCCTGACCTTTTTGCATTTCTTCCAGATGATGAAAAACCTGTCCGTTGCACAGCAAAGCGGCGGCACAATGCGCCGCCGATGTATCAAAAGCCAAAAGAGTGATGTTCGGTGTCACCAGAGCTCACTTTGCCAAAGGCTGCAGGCGATCAGGCTGCGACAGGCCGCACTTCCAACACTTCGGGAATATAGTGGCGCAGCAGGTTTTCGATGCCCATTTTCAGCGTCAGCGTCGATGACGGGCAGCCCGCGCAGGCCCCCTTCATGTGCAGATAGACGATGCCCCGGTCAAAACCATGAAAGGTGATATCGCCGCCATCCTGCGCCACGGCGGGGCGCACCCGGCTGTCCAGCAGTTCCTTGATCTGGCGCACAATGTCACCGTCCGGGCCATCATGGGTGGCGTGCGCAGATTGCGCATCCCCCTCCATCACGGCGGCACCGGATTGATAATGCTCCATAATCGCACCCAGGATCGCGGGTTTGATATGCTGCCATTCGGCGGCATCGGCTTTGGTCACGGTCACAAAATCGGTGCCAAAGAACACACCGGTCACTTGACCCGTCGCGAAAATCCGTTTGGCCAAGGGCGATTTTTCCGCCGATTCCAAGGACGGAAAATCAGCCGTGCCCATATCCAGCACGGATTGCCCCGGCAGGAATTTCAGCGTGGCAGGGTTTGGCGTGGATTCGGTCTGGATGAACATCTGCATATCTCCGACTATTCCACTCGGATATGCGCCCTGGGGGCGGGGAAGTCAAGATTGGAATGGTTCTAAGGTG
>JAYUHO010000075.1:0-2350 GCA_043766915.1 Cypionkella sp. | reverse complement strand
TCGCCATCCCGATCTTCCTGATGTATCGGCCACTGGGCTTGTCTGACACGCATCTGGGCATGATCCTGCTTTATACGGCGGTGAACATCAGTCTGGCGGTTTGGCTGCTGAAAGGCTTTATCGACGAGATTCCGCGCGAATATGAAGAGGCGGCGTTGATTGACGGCTACACCCGGTTTCAGGCGTTCGTCAAAGTGGTGCTGCCACAAGCGGCGACGGGCATCGCATCGACCGCGATTTTCTGTCTGATTTTTGCCTGGAATGAATATGCCTTTGCGGTGCTGCTGACCTCGGGCAATGCCCAGACCGCCCCACCGTTCATTCCCACCATCATCGGCATTGGCGGTCTTGACTGGCCCGCTGTTGCGGCAGGGGCCACGATCTTCCTGATGCCCGTGATGATTTTCACCATCCTGCTGCGCAAGCATCTGTTGCGGGGAATTACATTCGGGGCGGTGCGCAAATGAGCGGGTTTTTCAACGGCCTTATGCACCTGCGCCGTGGTGCGTGGGAAATCCTGGCCACCATTTTCATCGCAACGGGTGTGTTCATGCTGATGCAGCCGTTTGCGCTGTGGATGTTCACATGGTCTTTCGTTGTCACTTTGATCGGCACGGTGATGTTCATCATCGTCAGCCATTTCCCGGAATAGGCGCATGGCCGAAATAGTCATCAAAAACATCCGCAAGGAATTCGGCGCATTCACCGCCGTCAAATCCTCCAGCTTCACCGTTGAGGACGGTGAGTTTTTCATGCTGCTGGGCCCGTCGGGTTGCGGCAAAACCACCACCTTGCGGATGATCGCGGGGCTGGAATTACCGACTTCGGGTGAGATCTGGATTGATGGCGAGGAAGTCGCGCAAAAGCCTGCGAGCAAACGTGACATCGCCTTTGTGTTCCAGATGTTTGCACTTTATCCGCATCTGAATGTGCGCGGAAATATCAGCTATCCGTTAATCTCCCAAGGCATGCCAAAGGATCAGGTCCGCGCCAAAGTCGCCGAAGTTGCGGCGATTTTGGGGATCGAAGACATCCTGAACCGCCCCGTTGGTGGTCTTTCAGGCGGAGATCGTCAGCGGGTGGCCTTGGGCCGTGCCATCGTGCGCAATCCCAAGGCGTTCATGATGGATGAGCCGTTGGGCGCGCTGGACGCCGAATTTCGCGAACATATGGCGGTGGAATTGCGTGCATTGCATGACCGGATGGGGGCCACCACGGTTTACGTGACCCATGATCAGCTTGAATCGATGCAGATGGGCGACAAGATCGTGGTGATGAACCACGGCGTCATCGAACAGTTTGGCCGCCCGCAAGATATCTACGACCGCCCGGAATCGATGTTTGTGGCCGAGTTTATCGGCAGTCCCTGCATGAATTTCCTGCGGTTCGAGGGCCGGGTGCGGCCTGATGAAACATCGGTTCGCTTGGGCGATACCGATCATGCCGTGCCGCGCCAGATGACGGATGAGGGTGGTAAGCTGGTGTTCGGGGTGCGGCCTGAACATATCACACTGGATGATGCGGCGGGGTATCGGGGCCGGATATTGGCCACTGAATATCTGGGCACCACCCAGATTGTGACGATTGAAACCGGTAACGGGGCGATCAAGGCGCGCATTCCATCGGGGCAGGTGGCGCGGGCGGGGGAAACCGTGGGGCTGCGGTTCAACCCATCAACCATCACGGTGTTTGCAGAAACCACGGGTCGCGCGTTGCGGTCCAGCTTGCATGAGGGGCTGCGTCATGGCTGAGGTTATCTTATCGGGCGTTAGCAAGAGTTTCGGGACAACAAAGGCATCGGACAACATCAATCTGACTGTCCCAGACGGTGCGTTTGTGGTGCTGCTGGGCCCATCAGGTGCTGGAAAAACCACGGTGCTGCGGCTGATTGCAGGGCTGGAATCGCCCGAAGCGGGCAGCATCAGCATTGGCGGCGAAGATGTCGCCAAAGTCACCCCGGCCGAGCGCAACGTGGCGATGGTGTTTCAGCAATACTCGCTTTATCCGCATTTGACGGTGCGCCAAAACCTGGAATTCCCGCTGAAATCGCCAATGCTGCGTACCCCTGCCGCCGAAATTGCCGCCAAAGTGGCGGCAGTGGCCGAGGTTTTGCGGATCAGCCACAAGCTGGACAACAAAGCCACCAACCTGTCGGGCGGTGAAATGCAGCGGGTGTCAATCGGCCGCGCCCTGGTGCGTGACCCCGCGATCTATCTGATGGATGAGCCGCTGTCGTCGCTGGACGCCAAACTGCGCGCCGATCTGCGGGTGGAATTGAAACGCGTGCAAGCCGATTTGGGCGCGACGATGCTGTATGTCACGCATGACCAGATCGAGGCGATGACGATGG
>JAYUHO010000074.1:0-2354 GCA_043766915.1 Cypionkella sp. | reverse complement strand
GGCCCCCATGCGCCACAGAAAGTATTCCTGCCCGTTCACGAACCAGCGCGCGGCATCAAACAGGTCCGGCTGATTTTCGCGCTGCCAGATGATCTTGGCCGCCGACCACAGCGGGCTGATTTGCATGCCGGTGTGTTTCTGGTGTTCCTCGGGCGTGAACTTCGCCGAAATCGCCTCGACGCTTTTCAGCGCACGGCCACAGTTCCAGACCAGCGAATTCATCAGGGGGCGGCGGTTTTCATCCAGCAGGCCAAAGGTGCCGCGTTGACTGGACAGGCCCACCGAATGATAGGCCTGGGGCGGCAAGTCAGCCTTGGCCACCGCCTGTTTGGTGGCCGCACAAATGCCGCGCCAGACCGCATCCATGTCCTGTTCAATCCAGCCAGGCTGGGGCGAGGTGCAGTCGTATTCGCGGTAGCCTTGCCCGACCGCATTGCCGACCTCGTCGAACACGATCACCATGCAGCCGGTGGTCCCGGCATCAATCCCGACAAAGGCGCGTTTCGTGGCCATCTTTAGTCCTCTCTCAGGAAATAGTCGCAATCCAGTCCGACAGCAGTTTCAAAAACCGCAAGCGTTTAGCGGCCTGATCAACACTTAGACCCAGCAGCAGCTGTGCCTTGGCGGTGATCACCTGTTCGGCCCGCTGCATGGCCGCATTGGGACTGATCGCCAGCACCGTATCGTCAATACCCGCCCATCCTGCGTTAACCGGAAACCCGTAAGGTAGCAGCGCGTCGGGCCATGTTGCATCCAGCCGAACCGCGTGTCCGGCGTTCTGCCAGACGACATAGCAATGAAAATCGGCAACCCCGGCATCGCGGATCATAGCGCGCAAGGGTGCTGGCATCGACGCGGCCTGAGGAATGCCGTCGGCAAAATCGCCCGAAACCAAGACGACCTCGGCCACTTCGCCGCGCCTGCGCAACAGATCGCGCAACAGGATGTGCTTGGCGGTGCAAGCGCCGCGCCCGCTGTGCATCACCGCCTCGGGAGACCGATCACCACTGGAAAAATAGCCAAGTTTGCGCACGGCATGATAAATGCCCGGCACGTCCTGCGCGCCGTGGCTGGTGGCGAACGCATCCAGTGCCAGATCATAGGGTGTTGTGGCGTCAGAAATAAGCATGGCCATCGTCGATATCAAACAGATGCCACTTGTCGCGGTTGACCGTCATATAACACGCATCATCGGCCACGCCCGCAAATTCGGTGCTGGTTTTTACCCTGATCCGGGCATCGGTCAGTTGCACATCCACCAGCATATCGCCGCCCAACAGTTCGGTCACGTAAATCTTGCCCTCGATCACCGGGCCGTCGGGGCGCGTGGTTGAAATGCTCAGCGCGTCGGGACGCACGCCCATCCGCATTTCGCGTTTGCCCGCGCCGTTGACCAGCGCCACCTGTTGCGGCAGCAGCGGAATGCTGAAATTCGGATGGGTTAGCACGGCGTCGCCGCCTTCGGTGCGCAGTTCTGCCGACAGGAAATTCATCGCGGGTTCGCCCACAAACCCCGCAACCCAGGCATTGACGGGTCGGTTGAAAATCTCGCTGGGTGTGCCCCATTGCTGCAATTCACCGTCATGCATCACCGCGATCATATCGGCCATCGACAGCGCTTCCAGCTGATCATGCGTCACATAGATCATCGTGGTGCCAAGGCTGCGCTGTAAATGCTTGATCTCGCCGCGCATGTGCGCGCGCAGTTTGGCATCAAGGTGGGCGATGGGTTCATCGAACAAAAACAGCTTCGGCTCACGCACAATTGCGCGCCCTATGGCCACCCGCTGTTTCTGGCCGCCCGACAGTTCGGATGGACGGCGGTTCAGCAAATGGTCAATCTCCAGCAGTTTGGTGGCAGAGGTGACACGTTCTTTGATCTTGTCCGCAGCAAAGCCACGCAGACGCAGCGGGTTGGCGATATTGTCGAACACCGATTTATGCGGATAAAGCGCATAGTTTTCAAACACCATCGCCACGTCGCGGTCTTTGGGCGGCAGATCGTTGATCCGCTGACCGTCAAACAAAATATCGCCTGCGCTGATATGCTCCAGCCCCGCAATCATCCGCATGGTGGAAGACTTGCCGCACCCCGACGGGCCCAGAATGCTGACAAAGCTGCCATCGTCGCATTCAAGGTTCAACTCGCGTACCGCAGGACTGGTCCCGTAATACTTCCACACCTTGTTGATCGAAATCCGTGCCATCTGGCCCCCCGGTATATTCTTAAAATTGCCCAAGCCTATTAAGGATCAGGCGCTATTCCTTGACGGCACCCATCGTCATGCCGGTCACCAGATATTTGCGGATCACCAGCCCCAGCAACATCATCGGTAGGGTGGTCACCACACCCG
>JAYUHO010000073.1:0-16795 GCA_043766915.1 Cypionkella sp. | reverse complement strand
TGGCCTGTTGGGGCAACCGTCTGAAGTGAACGACAAACCCGGTGCCCCTGATCTGGTGGTGACGGGGGGCGAGGTGGTGTTTGACAACGTCTCCTTCGCCTATGAGCCAACCCGAGCCATTCTCAAGGGCGTGTCGTTGCGGGTGGCTCCGGGGCAGCGCATCGCCCTTGTGGGGCCGTCAGGGTCGGGCAAATCCACCATCGGGCGGATTTTGTTCCGGTTTTATGATGTCACCGGCGGGGCGATCCGGATTGACGGGCAGGACATTCGTGATGTCACCCAAACGTCCTTGCATCAGATGATCGGGGTGGTGCCGCAAGATACGGTGCTGTTCAACGATACTGTCTATTACAACATCGCCTACGGTCGCCATGACGCCACCAAAGCCGAGATTGAAGACGCCGCGCGGGCGGCCAAAATCCATGATTTTATCGTGTCTTTGCCCGATGGCTATCAAACCACGGTGGGCGAACGCGGCCTGAAACTGTCGGGCGGCGAAAAGCAGCGGGTGGGGATTGCGCGCACATTGCTGAAAAACCCGCCGATCCTGATTCTGGATGAGGCGACCTCGGCGCTGGATACCCAGACTGAACGCGACATTCAGGACAGTCTGCTGGAAATGGGGCAGGGACGGTCGGTGATCACCATTGCGCACCGCCTGTCTACCATCGCCGACGCGGATCTGATCCTGGTGCTGGAAGAGGGTGTCGTAACCGAACAGGGCACGCACGAGCTGCTGCTGGCGCGCGGCGGGCGGTATGCTGCAATGTGGGCGCGGCAATCTGCCGAAGAGGAAAGCCCTCGCGGCGCAAGCCTGTCTGACGACGATCGCACGGCAGACGCCGATGCCGGCAGATTTGCACCCGCTGTTTTCCTTTGAACGCGGTCTTATCGGTTGCGGCCCTTGGCAAGTGATTGGCCTTGCGTGTAAGACGGGTGCAACAGAACGGAGACAGTCCCTTGAGCAATCCCGACAGCTTTATTGACGAGGTTACCGAAGAGGTCCGCCGCGACCGCCTGTTTGCGATCTATCGCAAATATGGCTGGATCGGTGCCTTGCTGGTGGTGGGCGTTGTGGGGGGGGCTGCCTATAGCGAATGGCAAAAGTCCACCGCTGCGGCGCGCGCCCAAGGTTTTGGCGATGCGGCGCTGGATGCGATGGATTTGGGCGCGCCCGAAGATCGCAAAGCCGCACTTGCGGCCATTCCTGCGGATGGCAGTGAAGTGGCCCTGAAGGCATTGGTGCTGGCGGCAGATCCGACTGCCGATAAGGCGGGCACGCTGGCGGCCTTGGATGGATTGATTGCCGATAAAACCCAACCACAGCTTTACCGCGACCTGGCCAGTCTGCGCCGGGTGATTGCGGCGGGCAGCGATATGGCGCTGGCCGACAGGCGCACGGCGTTGACGGCAATTGCAGGCCCCGGTGCCGCGTTCCGCCCGCTGGCCGCCGAGCAACTGGCCTATCTGCTGGTTGAAGAAGGCAAAGCCGATGCGGCGATTGCCGCATTTTCCGCTTTGATGCAAGATCAGGACGCCCCGCAGGGATTGCGCGCGCGGTCAGGGCAGATGATCACCGCATTGGGCGGCACTTTGCCCGAAAAGGCACCGGCTGCGAATGAAGGCTAACGCGGGCAAACGGCCTTTGGGCCACCGCGCGAACGACAGGCGATAGTGGAGGCCGATGCGGTGAGAATGGCAGGCAAAATGTCGATCAAAGGTGTGGCCGCTGGGCTGGTACTGTGCAGTCTGCTTGCAGCTTGCGAAAAAGATGTCATCCTTGACGGCGAACGGTTCCCCGTTCGCGCGCCGCTCGAGGCATCGGTCGCCATAGAAGGCCAACCCAGCCCCGTCGCCCCTGCTGACGCGCCGATAAACACCGCTGTTTCCATCGCCGTCGGGGCGGCGCAATCGTTGGGCGAATGGTCGCATCGCGGCGGCAACGCCCGCCACACAGCCCCCAATGCCAGCCTGTCTGCCAACCCGGCCCGGGTGTGGAGTGTGAACATCGGATCGGGCAATTCCAAACGGCAGCGGGTTTCAGCCTCGCCTGTTGTCTCGAATGGCCGGGTGTTTGCAATGGATTCGGGCACCAAACTGACGGCAGTTTCCACGTCGGGTGCTGTGCAGTGGAGTGTCGATCTGACCGCCGGTTTTGATCGCGGCGGCGATGTGTCTGGCGGCGGCCTGGCGGTGCAGGCAGGTCGGGTGTTCGCCACGACGGGCTTTGGCGAATTGGTGGCATTGGATGCAGGTTCGGGGGCCATTGTCTGGCGGCAGCGCCTTGATGCCCCGCTGACGGGTGCCCCCGCCGTTGAGGGCAATGCCGTGTATGTGGTGGGCCGCGATGGATCGGCGGCGGCAGTGGCGGTAGATACCGGGCGCATCCTGTGGCAAGTGCCGGGCACCACTTCGGCCAGCGGCATGATCGGCGCATCCTCGCCTGCAATTGGCGACGGCGAGGTGTATTTCCCCTTCGCCAGCGGTGAAATAGCGGCCGTTGGCAAAGATGGCGGCGAACGTGCCTGGGGCGCTGCGGTTGCGGGCAAACGCTTGGGCCGGGCCTATGCCGTGGTGGGGGATATCACCGGCGATCCGGTGATTTCGAATGGCGTGATTTATGCCGGAACCGCCGCAGGCCGCACTGTGGCAATCGAGGCCGCAACAGGCATGCGCCTCTGGACAGCCAACGAAGGCGCGCTGAACCCACCCTTGGTGGTGGGCGGATCGGTGTTTGTGGTCAACGATGAGGCGCGACTGGTGCGGTTGGATGGCGGCACGGGCGATGTGATCTGGTCGGTTGAGATGCCCTATTTCATCAAGGACAAAGCCAAGAAACGCAAAGGCATCTATGCCCATTATGGCCCGGTTCTGGCGGGCGGGCGGATTGTTGTGGCCTCTGGCGATGGGTCGCTGCGGCTGTTTGATCCGACCAATGGCGCTATGGTGGCTTCGGTGGATATTCCGGGCGGTGCGGCCTCGGCCCCTGCCTTGGCCCAAGGGTTGTTGTTTGTGGTGGGCGGTAACGGGCAACTTCACGCTTTCCGTTAAGCGGCGCTGGGTGTAAGGGGAACGCTTCTTAACCCGGACCACGTAAAATGAGCTTTACCCTTGCCATCGTTGGCCGCCCCAATGTGGGCAAATCCACGCTGTTTAACCGGCTGGTTGGCCGCCGTCTGGCGCTGGTCGATGACCAACCCGGCGTCACCCGAGATCTGCGCGAAGGGGAAGCCAAGCTGTACGACATGCGCTTTACCGTGATTGATACGGCGGGTCTGGAAGAGGTTACCGACGATTCCCTGCAAGGCCGGATGCGCCGTTTGACTGAACGCGCCGTCGATATGGCCGATGTCAGCCTGTTCCTGATGGATGGCCGCGTCGGCGTAACCCCGTCCGATCTGGTTTTTGCAGATATCTTGCGCAAAAAAGGCGCGCGGGTGATTTTGGGGGTGAACAAAGCCGAAGGCCGCGCCGGTGATGGCGGGGCGATCGAAGGCTGGTCGCTGGGCTTGGGCGAGCCGATCCGGATGTCGGCCGAACATGGCGAAGGCATGGATGATCTTTACCATCTGCTGCGCCCGCTGGTCGGCGAATTTGCGGCGCGTGAGGCTGAAAACACGCCGCTGACCGATCTGGATGTGTCCGAGGAAGAGGCCGAGGTTGAAGCCGATGCGGACGCCTACAAACCCTCCGACAAACGCCCTTTGCAAATCGCGGTGATCGGGCGGCCCAATGCCGGTAAATCGACGCTGATCAACAAGATATTGGGTTATGACCGACTGCTGACCGGGCCAGAGCCGGGCATCACCCGTGACGCGATTTCGGTGCGCGCCGACTGGCAAGGCACGCCGATCCGGATATTTGACACCGCCGGTATGCGCAAGAAGGCCCGGATTTCCGAAAAACTGGAAAAGTTGTCGGTGTCCGACGGCATCCGTGCCGTGCGCTTTGCCGAAGTGGTGGTGGTGCTGCTCGATGTGAATATCCCGTTCGAAGTGCAAGACCTGCGCATCGCCGATTTCGCCGAATCCGAAGGCCGTGCGGTGGTGATTGCGGTGAACAAATGGGATCTGGAAGGCGAGAAACAAGAAAAACTGGCTGAGCTGAAAGAAATGTTCGAACGCTCGCTTCCGCAGTTGCGCGGAGCGCCCTTGATCACAGTGTCGGGCAAAACCGGCCGCGGGCTTGACCGTCTGCACGATGCTATCCGCTCGGCCCATGACGTCTGGAACCGCCGCATCACCACCAACCGGCTGAACACCTGGCTGGGGGCGATGACCGAAGCGCACCCGCCACCGGCCCCCGGCGGCAAGCGGATCAAGCTGCGCTATATGACCCAAGTGAAACAACGCCCACCGGGGTTTATCGTGATGTGCAGCCACCCCGATGAGTTGGCCGACAGCTATCGCCGGTATCTGGTGAACGGCTTGCGCGAACATTTCGATATGCCGGGCACGCCGATCCGGCTGACCTTCCGCAGCCAGGCCGACAAAAACCCGTTCAGGAACCCAAAGTTCCACACCCCAAGCCGGTTGCGCAAACATATCGGGCATCAGGTGAAAAAAGACTAAGCCGTTACAATTTATCTAAAATTGCGCTTTTTCTGTTCCCAAATATCCCACGGGGGGTCCGGGGGTGTGAAACCCCCGGCTGTCGTCGGCCAAGGATCAGCGCTGCCGCACCAAAACTGCGGTAGCCCCCGCCATAGCCAGCGCCCCCACAACCGCCGCGTAGGCCACCGTGGCATTGTCGCCCCAATTCACCACCACAATCCCGACAATCGCCCAAACCACCGTCGCTCCGTAAATTGGCATCGCCGGTTTGCGGGATTGCACAAAAATCGCCCCCATCAACACCAGCCCCAGCATAACCAGTGCTGACGCCGTATCGCTCAGCCACCCGTATCCCGCTAAAACCACACCGGTGGATACCAAACAGGCCGCCGTCACCCATCCTGCGTAAATCGCCAACGGGGCCGACAGCAGCCAGCGGTCTGGCGTGGCGGGGGCGATCAGGAATGCGGCTATTGCTGTTGCGGCCATGATCAGGATGACGATGGTGGCCAGAATTGGATAAAATGGCGCGATTGCCAGCCATCCGGCCCCCAGCAGCACCGAGAGGGCCAGATAAATCCGGTGCGCCTGCCATGCCGGATGATCGGCACGGGCAAACAGGCCTGCGATGCCATGAACGCCCAGCCAGCCATAGATCACGCCCCAGATCGCAAACGCATAGCCCGCAGGCTGAATAGCAGGGCGCGGGATGTTGACGGGAAAGATCGCCGGATCATAGCCGGTGAAGGGGGGGGTCACAAAGGGGGCGATGCCAAAAGCGGCCACTGCAAGTGCCACACCTATCGCGCAGCTGCGTCCGGATAAAATCACATCAACTCCCCTGCCGCGGAAATGCGGGTCTTGCCGCCCAGATAGGGGTGCAACGCGGCGGGCAGGTCAATGGACCCGTCCGCGTTTTGCCCGTTTTCCACGACCGCAATCAGACAACGCCCAACCGCCAATCCGGATCCATTTAAAGTTGCCACATAGTCAGGCTTGCCGCCCGCCACCTTGAACCGTGCATTCATCCGGCGGGCCTGAAAGTTGCCGCAGGTGGAAACCGACGAAATCTCACGGTATTTGTTCTGGCCGGGCATCCACGACTCAAGATCATGGGTTTTTTGCGCGCCGAACCCCATGTCGCCGGTGCACAGCACCATGGTGCGGTAGGGGATGTCCAGCGCCTCAAGGATCGCTTCGGCGCATTTGGTCATCCGGTCATGTTCGGCCAGGGCCTGATCGGGGGCGCAGATGGTGACCATTTCCACCTTTTCAAACTGATGCTGGCGCAGCATGCCCGACGTATCGCGCCCCGCAGAGCCTGCTTCGGATCTGAAACACTGCGTCAGCGCGGTCATGCGCAAGGGCAAGGTGGCGGCGTCAAGCACTTCATTTGCCACCGAATTGGTCAGCGTCACCTCGGCCGTCGGGATCAGCCACCAGCCATTGGTGGTTTGATAGCTGTCTTCGGCGAATTTCGGCAGCTGATTGGTGCCATACATCGCCTCTTCCTTCACCAACACAGGCGTCCACACCTCGGTCAGGGCGTGGGCGGTGATATGGGTGTCCAGCATGAACTGGCCCAACGCGCGATGCACCCGGATCATTGCGCCCTTCAGAACGACAAATCGCGCGCCAGAAAGTTTTGCGGCCGTGGTGAAATCCAGCCCCGGCACGGCACCGGGAATTTCATAGTGTTCGCGCGGGGTGAAGTCAAAATTGCGCGGATTGCCCCAGCGTTTGATCTCGATATTGCCCGTCTCATCCGCGCCGCTGGGCACGTCGTCCAAAGGCAGGTTCGGGATGCCCAACAGCAGGTCGCGCAGCGCCACGTCCTGCAGGGCCGCCTCGTCATTCAGACGGCCAATCTGGGCTTTGGTTTCGGTTACAACGCTGCGCAGGCGGTCAAATTCAGCCTCGTCGCCGCGGCCCTTCGCGGCACCCGCCTGTTTTGACGCAGCATTTTGCGCGGCTTGTGCGGTTTCGGCGGCCAGAATTTTCTCGCGCCGCGCACTGTCTATCGTCAAAATCGCAGGTGACATCCCCTCCAGCCCCCGGCGCGCCAAAGCGCCGTCAAAAGCGGCGGGATTTTCGCGGATGGCGCGGATGTCGTGCATAGGTGGCCTCATGTGCAAAAGATTGGCTGCGTTATGCCCGATTTGACCTTTGGGGGAAAGAGTGGGCAGGGCTGTCGATCTGCAAGCTTTGACCAATACTGAAACGCACAGTTTCGCAGGCAAGGGCTTTGCGCCCGGTGCGAAATGGGATAGCGGATCAGGTGGGTGTGATGGGAATGTGCAATGAACCAAAGCGGGGCGAAACCCGGCTATCGGCGATCGTTAGACCTGGCGCGATTCGTCGCGGCCTTTGGCATCGTCTGGGATCATGCCCGCGCACCCTACGCCGATGTCGGTTATACCGCGTTGGCACTGTTTCTGGTGTTGGCCTCTTTTCTTGGTATGGGATCGTATGAGCGCAACGGCGGCCCCGGATTTTGGGCCACCCGCGCAAAGCGCATCGCAATCCCATGGCTGTTTTGGTGCGTGGTCTATCGCATAATCTACGAAGTGGTGTCGGATGAGCCGTTCGCCCTGTTGTCAGAGCCATTCTCGCTGTTGATCGGTCCGTCGATCCATCTGTGGTTTTTGCCGTTTGATATGATCGCGTTGTTGCTGATACCTATTTTGTCAAATTGGCTGCGCACGCCGCGTGATTTGCTGATTGCCTGTTTATTGCTGCCGGTGGTGGCACTGCCGTTGGGCTGGCTGCATGCTGATGTGGGTTTGGCGGGCTGGTTCATCAGCATGGCCGATGCCCCGCAGCCCTTGCCGCAATGGTATTATTCGCTGCCAATTTTTCTTTATGGCGCGCTGGCGGCGGCGGGGCATCGCATGGGTGTCGCATGGATGCCACTGGCAACGGCTGCGGTGATTTCGGCGGCGTTGCTGATGGCGGCACCTGAATTCGCGTCGCTGCAGATGATCCTTGCGGCTTTGGTGTTTGAGTTGGTCTGGCGCGTGACCATTACCGGCACGTGGCCAACCAAACTGGCCAGCTATGCCTTTGGAATTTATCTGATGCACCCGGCGTTCATGTTGGTGGCGTTCAAGGTTTTTGGCGTTGATGTTGATCGCAGCTTTGCCGCCTTGTTCACGTTTTTCGCGGCTTGGGCGGCGACGGCGGTCTTTCATCGGCTGCCGGTTTTAAACCGATTTTGCTGACCGCAGGGTCTGGCAATTTGGCCGTTGCTTCCTACATCGGATCAGCACAGTGCGGGTCTTTGGCCTGCCTTGCCTATCCCCGCGCCCGCCTGTAGGGTGCCCGCCGACAAATAGGGGTGCAAACCCCCCATACAGAAAGGCCACCCATGTTCGTGACCCCCGCCTATGCCCAAGCCGTTGGCGCCGGCCCCGGCAGCCTGTTTACCTCGATCTTCCCCTTGGTTTTGATCTTTGCAATCATGTATTTCCTGTTGATCCGTCCACAGCAGAAAAAGATGAAAGACATGAAAGCCATGGTCGAGGCGCTGCGGCGCGGCGATCAGGTGCTGACCAGTGGCGGCATTCTGGGCAAAGTTCACAAGGTTGGCGATGATGGCGTGTTGGAAGTGGAAATTGCCGAGGGTGTGCGGGTTAAAGTGCTGAAGCACACCATCACGCAGGTGATGAACAAGACCGAACCTGCCGCAGCGGCCTGATCTGGTCGTCGTTGCCTTATATTTTGCTTGTGTCTGAAACGGAAATTTCATGCTGCAAACGCCCTTGTGGAAACGCCTGTTGATCCTTGCCATCTGTGGTTGGGGGATTGTGGCGGCTATGCCCAACCTGTTTTATACAAAGGTTGAGGCGCATAATGATGCCGCCGCTGCCATTGAAAAGGCGGGCTTTGCCAGTGAGACCGATCAGGCGGCGCTGGACAACTGGCCAACGTATCTGCCCTCGGCCCTGGTTAATCTGGGGCTTGATTTGCGGGGCGGGGCGCATTTGCTGGCCGAAGTGCAGGTGGCCGACGTCTATGCCCAACGCATAGACAGCCTTTGGCCCGATGTGCGCGACGCCCTGCGCGATGTGCGCGATCAGGTGGGATCGGTGCGGCGTGAGCCGTCGGTTCCCGGCGTGTTGCGGGTGGCCATTTCCAAACCCGAAGCGATGGCCGTGGCTTTGGAAAAGGTCAAAGCGCTGGCGCAGCCCCTGGTGACGGTGACGGGCGTGGGCCAGAGCGATATCGAAGTGACGGTTGAAGGCAAAGAGATCGTCGTGCAACTGTCCGAGGCTGAACGCGCCGCCACCGACAGCCGCACCATTCAGCAAAGCCTTGAGATCATCCGCCGCCGGGTCGATGAGGTCGGAACGCGCGAACCCACCATTCAACGCCAAGGCGTAGACCGTATTCTGATTCAGGTGCCGGGCATCGGATCAGCCGCCGAGTTGAAAGCAATCATCGGCACCACCGCCAAGCTGACCTTCAATGCCGTGGTAGGCCGCACCTCTGACGCCAGCGCCGATCCGGGCCCGCGCAACCTGCTGCTGCCGGATATGACCGAAAAAGACGTCTATTACATCGTCGAACAAACCCCGGTGGTGGGCGGCGAAGACCTGACCGATGCGCAGCCGGCGTTCGATCAAAATGGTCGCCCCGCGGTAAATTTCCGCTTTAACGCCAGCGGAGCGCGGGCGTTTGGGGATTATACGGCGGAAAATATCGGCGAACCGTTTGCGATTGTGCTGGATGACGAGGTGATTTCGGCCCCCACCATTCAAAGCCATATCGCGGGCGGGTCGGGCATCATAACCGGCAATTTCACCATCGAGGAATCGACGCAACTGTCGGTGCTGCTGCGGGCAGGCGCGTTGCCCGCCAAGATGAACTTTCTGGAAGAACGCACGATTGGCCCTGAATTGGGGCAAGACAGCATTGATGCAGGCAAAGTGGCAGCGATCATCGGGATGGTCGCGGTGGCCTTGTTCATGTGGGCGTCTTATGGGCTGTTTGGCCTATTTGCCAACGTGGCGCTGGTGGTGAACATGGCGCTGATCTTTGCGGTGCTGTCCACAATCGGCGGCACGTTAACCTTGCCGGGTATCGCGGGGATCGTGTTGACCATCGGTATGGCTGTGGATGCCAATGTGTTGGTTTACGAACGGATACGCGAGGAATTGCGGGTGCAAAAGAACCCGGCCCGCGCGATTGAGATCGGCTATGAACGCGCGTTAAGTGCCATTGTTGACGCCAACCTGACCACGCTGATCACCGCGATGGTGCTGTTCATGCTGGGCGCGGGGCCGGTGCGCGGTTTTGCGATTGCCTTGGGCGTCGGTATTATCACATCGGTGTTCACTGCGATTTATGGCACGCGCCTGATTATTGAAGCCTGGTATGCCCTGCGGCGTCCCAAAACCCTTTTCCTGTAAGGAGCATATCATGGCCTGGCGTTTGCGACTTGCACCCGAAAAGACCAACATCGACTTTTTCCGCGCCCAGTGGATTACCTTTGGCGGCTCTATCGCGCTGATGTTCCTTGCGTTCTTCTTTTGGGGCACGATGGGGTTGAATTATGGCATTGATTTCAAGGGCGGCACCACGCTGCGCACCGAATCGACGCTGGCCGTTGATGTCGGCAATTACCGGACGGCGATGGCAGGGCAGGAACTGGGCGATGTGGTGATCACCGAGGTGTTTGACCCGTCGTTCCGCGCCGATCAGCATGTGGCAATGATCCGGCTGTCGTCTTTGGAGGGGTCCGAAGCGGTAACGCCCGAAGTTCTGGCCAGTGCCGAGGCTGCCCTGAAAAAGATGGACCCGGCGATCAAGTTTGTGTCGGTCGAGTCGGTGGGGCCGAAGGTGTCGGGCGAACTGGTCTATACCTCGGTTCTGGCGGTGACGGTGACCAGCATCTTGATCATGCTGTATATCTGGTTGCGATTTGAATGGCAGTTTGCGGTGGGCGGGGTGCTGGCGCTGTTGCATGATGTGTTCATCACGGTGGGCATATTTGCGCTGTTTCAGTTGAAGTTTGACCTGTCTATCGTGGCGGCCTTGCTGACGATTCTGGGCTATTCAATCAATGACACGGTGGTGGTGTTTGACCGGTTGCGCGAAAACCTGGTCAAATACAAAACCATGCCGCTGCGCGATGTGATGAACCTGTCGGTCAACGAAACCCTAAGCCGGACGCTGATGACATCTGTGACCACACTGATCGCCGTCGGCTCGATGATGGTGTTTGGCGGCGACGTGATCCGGGGCTTTTCGTTTGCGATCTTCATCGGGGTGGTTCTTGGCACCTATTCGTCGGTCTATGTCGCCAAAAACATCGTGCTGATGATCGGGCTGGATCGCAGTGACAAACCCAAATCCGGCAAGCCTGCGGATCATGAATTTGCCAATGTGGATGCGTAATCTGCGATGCGGCTGACTGAGATCACCTATGGATCGGCACTGGCGATCGAAGGCTATGGGCCGGGGTTTTTTCGGGTTGGCACCCATGTTTTGCGGGGGGCCTGTCTGGTAACGCCGTGGGACGCAGGTGCCTGGGGCGGGTTTGCCGATACGGCGGGGCCGTTGTCGCTGATTGGTAAGATCGACGTGCTGCTGTTGGGGACCGGGGCCGATATTGCCCCCATCCCGCGTGATTTCCGTGACGCACTAGAGGCAGCGGGCATTGGGGTGGAACCAATGAATTCCCCCGCCGCCTGTCGCACTTATAACGTGTTGCTGGGCGAGGGCCGCCGCGTGGCAGCGGCCCTGTTGCCTGTCCCTTAATCTTACCAAAGATGATGGACGTGCGGCGCGATTTGCTTTGCATAAACCTCGCGCGCGGCGGCCATTGTATCTGCGGATAGTGCGGCCAGACCATCGGCTTTTGCATTGGCACGCGATTGTTCCGGCGTTTTCGCACCCGGAATAACCACTGACACCGCAGGTTCCATCAAAATCCACCGCAGCGCAAATTCGGCCATCGTCGCCCCGACTGGCACCAGTTTTCGCAAACTCTCCACCGCAGCCAGCGCCACGTCAAACGGCACACCCGAGAATGTTTCGCCTTTATCAAAGGCTTCACCGTTGCGGTTAAAGCTGCGGTGATCGTCAGCGGCAAACTGGCTTTGCGCGCTCATCTTACCCGTCAGCAGGCCCGAAGCCAGCGGAACGCGGGCAATGACGGCCACGTTGGCGGCCATGGCTTCTTGAAAGAACACTTCGGCAGGACGTTGGCGGAACAGGTTGTAGATGATCTGCACCGATTGAACGCCGGGGTTCAAAATGGCCGTGCGCGCCTCGGCGATGGTTTCAACCGACACGCCATAGTTCGCAATCTTGCCCTTGGACTGGATCGCGTCCAGCGCTGCAAACATCGCCGGGTTGGAATAAACGGCGGTGGGTGGGCAATGCAATTGCACCAGATCAAGGCATTCGACCCCAAGGTTTTGTAGGCTGCGATCAATGAACGCCTCTATCGCCGTCCCGGTATAGGCATCTGCCGTGTGGGGGTTCAACCGCCGCCCGGCCTTGGTTGCCACAAACGGGCGAGGGCCATCGCGGGTTGCTAAAACATCGCGGATGATGCGTTCTGACCGCCCATCGCCATAAACATCTGCGGTGTCGATAAAGGTCATCCCGGCATCAAGGGCGGCGTGCAGCGTGGCTGTGGCGTCGCTTTCCGTCACTTCACCCCAAGTGCCCCCAATCGCCCAAGCGCCAAAACCGATGGCTGACGGGGTGTGGCCGGTGCGGCCGAAACTGCGGGTGGAAAGCGGCATTTGAATTCTCCTGTTTTCTGCCCTGATCATAGCGGCACCGTGCGGACTATACCATGCGCATGCGCCCCCTTTTCGATGCAGGCGGCATCGGGTAAAGCTGATCCTATGGAACTGACCACCACAAACCTTTCGGTTGCCCGCGCTGGAATTGCGGTGTTGGAAGGCGTTACCTTGCGGCTTGATCCGGGTCATGCATTGATTTTGCGCGGGCCGAATGGCATCGGCAAGACCACGCTGTTGCGCACTGTCGCGGGGCTGCAACCTGCCTTGTCGGGGCAAATTTCGGTGGATGATCAGGCGGTGGCCTACAGCGCCCATGCCGATGGTGTGAAGTCCACGCTGACGGTGGCCGAAAATCTGGGTTTTTGGGCGGCGGTGTATGGCACCCAAAACGTCACCCAAGCGATAGCGGCGTTCAATCTGAAACCCTTGACCGACCGTCCCGCGGCGCATCTGTCGGCGGGCCAGAAACGCCGCCTTGGGCTGGCGCGGCTGTTGGTGACGGGCCGCCCGATTTGGGCGCTGGATGAGCCGACCGTGTCGCTTGACGCGGCTTCGGTACAGCTTTTTGCGGCTGTGATCGCGGCGCATCTGGCGTCGGGGGGATCGGCCCTGATCGCCACGCATGTGGATTTGGCGTTAAACGCCGATCAGCTGGACCTGACCCCATACCGCGCCAAACCCAATGCCAGCCTGGGCGCCTTTGACGAGGCGTTTGGATGATTGCCCTGCTGCTCCGCGATATTCGGCTGGCGTTTCGCGCGGGCGGCGGCTTTGGCATGGGGCTGTCATTTTACCTGCTGATCGCGGTGTTGGTGCCGCTGGGCGTAGGCCCGGACCCGGCAGTTTTGGCGAAAATTGCGCCCGGAATTCTTTGGGTTGGGGCGCTGTTGTCATGCCTGCTGTCGCTGGACCGGCTGTTCGCTCTTGATTTTGAGGATGGCTCGCTTGATCTGCTGGCCACCGCGCCCATTCCGTTAGAGGGCGTGGTGCTGATCAAGGCCCTTGCGCACTGGATTGTGACCGGCCTGCCGCTTGTAGCGGTGGCACCGGCACTGGCGGTGCTGTTAAACCTTGCCCCGCAAGGCTATATTTGGTTGGTGATTGGTCTGACTGTTGGCACGCCCGCGCTGTCGATGATCGGGGCGTTCGGGGCGGCGCTGACGGTTGGAGTGCGGCGGGGGGGATTGTTGCTTGGGTTGCTGGTGGTGCCGATGTATCTGCCGACTTTGATCTTCGGGGCCGAGGTGATCAAGCGCGGGGCTGTCGGGGTGGCCGTTGGCACGCCGCTGGCGTTGTTGGCAGGGATCACGGCAGGTGTGCTGGCGCTGTTGCCCTTTGCGGCGGCTGCGGCGTTACGAATTAATCTGCGCTAAGGCGCTGGGGGCGAGTGTGGCAAGGCGGATGTCAATCTGGGAATATGCGAACCCCAAGCGGTTTATGCAAACATCGGGTTTTGTGCTGCCTTGGGTGGCGGCGCTGGCCGGGGTGGCTTTAAGTGTCGGGCTGACCTGGGGATTTTTCTTTACCCCCGATGCCGATCGGTTTGGCAGCACGGTGAAAATCATTTATCTGCATGTGCCTGCGGCCACGATGGCCACCTCTGCCTGGATGATGATGCTGGTGACGTCGCTGATCTGGTTGATCCGCCGCCATCATGTCAGTGTTCTGGCGGCCAAGGCGGCTGCGCCTGTGGGGTTAACCTTTACCATCATTGGCCTTGTGACGGGGGCGATCTGGGGCCAACCGATGTGGGGCACCTGGTGGGCATGGGATCCGCGTTTGACCGCGTTTTTGATCCTGACGCTGTTTTATCTGGGTTATATCGCGCTGTGGCGGGCGATTGAGGATGCCGATACTGCCGCCGATCTGACATCGGTTTTGTGCATCGTGGGATCGGTGTTTGCGGTTTTGTCGCGCTATGCGGTGCTGTTTTGGAATCAGGGCCTGCATCAAGGCGCGTCTTTGTCGCTGGACAAGAAAGAAAACGTCTCTGACGTTTATTGGCAGCCGTTGGTGATCTGCATCGCGGGCTTTGCATTGCTGTTCGTGGCGCTGGTGCTGGCGCGCACGCGGACGGAAATCAGGGCGCGGCGTTTGGTGGCGTTGTTGGCACGGGAAAGGGCGGTATGATGCCGGAGTTGGGAAAATATGCGGGGGCGGTGATCGGGTCTTATGTGGCAACTCTTGCATTGATTGTTGCCCTGATTGCGCTGTCGGTCTGGCAGGGGCGGCGGGTGCGACTTGCCCTGCAGCAGGCCGAAGCACGGCAGGGGAAGATCGGATGATCAGATGGTTGATGTTTATCCCGCCCCTGCTGTTTGCAGGGCTGGCGGTGATGTTTTGGGCAGGCATGCAGCGCGACGATCCGTCGGCGCTGCCATCGGTGTTCATCAATGCGCAGGCCCCGGGCCTCGGCCCGCTGACCTTACCCGGTTTTCCCGGTGTGGTGGATGCTGATCTGCGGCGCGGTGATGTGGTGGTGGTGAATTTCTGGGCCAGCTGGTGCCCGCCGTGCCGCGCGGAACACCCGACCCTGATGGCGTTGAAAGCCGAAGGCATCCGGGTGTTTGGCGTCAATATGATGGACGACCCCGAAAATGCAGTGGCGTTTCTGACCGAAGCGGGCAATCCGTTTTCGGGGATCAGCGCCGATCCCAAGGGCAAAACCCGGTTGGATTGGGGCGTAACAGCCCCGCCCGAGACGTTCATTCTGCGCGGAGATGGCACGGTCGCCTACAAATTTATCGGCCCTTTGGTGGGCAGCGACTACGAACAGCGCTTTCGTCCGGAGTTGGCCAAGGCGATGGGCGCGGAAATGCCAGAGTAGGTGTCACGACAGCGCCAACACCAAGGCCATCATCCCGAACACAGTGATCTCTGCCCATGGCAGCGATGGCAGCGGCAGTGATTTTGCCACGGCGCGGGCAGGTTCCGGGGCGGGCAGGTGTGGAAACCGGTGCATAGAGGACTCCATTGGTTCGACTTCCGCAGTCTGCACGCAAGAACTTAACAAGAACATAAGGCCCGGGATCACCCGGGCCCTTTTTGTAAAAATTTGCCGCCAGCCGTTGGCGCTGTTCAGGTTCTGACAGAACCAATGGTGGCGAAATTCGCGATCAAGCGCATCAAAAGGCCGCGAATGCCGTGCTGAATCAATCCTTAACTGCCCTAGCGTGCCGCCAAATCGCGCAGAACATAGTGCAGAACACCGCCGTGTTCGACGTATTCGATCTCTATCTCGGTATCTATCCGGCATTTGATTTGAATCGTCCGGATCTTGCCATCGCTGTAGGTGATATGACATTGCACGGATGACAGCGGCTTCAGATCGCCATCCAGACCGTCGATTGAAATCACCTCATCGCCCGTCAGATTCAACGACTTGCGGGTTGCTCCGCCGGTGAATTCAAACGGAATAACCCCCATGCCGACAAGGTTTGACCGATGGATGCGTTCAAACGATTCCGCGATAACCGCCCTGACCCCCAACAGCGCTGTGCCCTTGGCCGCCCAATCGCGGGATGACCCGGCACCGTATTCAATCCCGCCAAAGATGACCAAGGGCGTGCCCGCCGCCTGATAGGCCATCGAGGCGTCATAAATGCTGGTCTGCGTGCCGTCCGGGCCCAAGGTATAGCCGCCCTCGACGCCATTCAGCATTTCATTCTTGATGCGGATGTTGGCGAAGGTGCCGCGCATCATCACCTCGTGGTTGCCCCGCCGTGCGCCATACGAATTGAACTCGGAAACCGGAACCTGCCTGTCTGTCAGATACTTACCCGCCGGAGTTGATAGTTTAAATGAACCTGCCGGGCTGATGTGATCGGTGGTGATCATGTCGCCCAACAGCGCCAAAATCCGCGCGCCATGGATATTGCTGATCGTGCCGGGGGTTTTTGCCATGCCCTTAAAATAGGGGGGATTCTGGATATAGGTCGAGGCTGCGGGCCAGTCATAGGTTTCGGAATCGGTGATCTCGACCGCTTGCCATTTTTCATCGCCTTTGAATACGTCAGCATATTTCTTGATGAATGCGGCGCGCGTGACGGTGGCCTCAACGATCGCGGCAATCTCGGCGTTGCTGGGCCAGATGTCTTTCAGATAGACGTGCCGTCCGTTATGCGCCGTGCCAAGCGGGGCTTTGGTAAGATCGATGTTGATATCGCCCGCCAGCGCAACCCGCAGCGAAAGCCGAAGCCCAGCGCGGCGCTGCTTTCCATTTCGAAGGTGAAGCTGGCGTCGTTGAGGCGCAGGCGGGCGATGGACTCGCGCAGTTTTTCGAAGTCCGCGGCGTCGACGGGAAAGAGCCCGCAGAATACCACCGGCTGGACTTCCTTGAAGCCCGGCAGCGCCTTGACCGCGCCTTGCTTGACCGTGGTGATGGTGTCGCCGACCTTGGCCTGCGCGACTTCCTTGATCTGCGCGGTGATGAAGCCGATTTCGCCGGGGCCGAGCTCGGTGAGCTGCTCGATCTTGGGGGTG
>JAYUHO010000072.1:0-17095 GCA_043766915.1 Cypionkella sp. | reverse complement strand
CAACTCGCTTTAGCGAACGGCCCCAAAGATCAGATTGGCTGCAACCCGCTTTCTAAAGCGCGCGGCGGTGAATTTCCGGTGGTCAGCACCCGCTTTGCGCTGACCAGCGATTATCGTTGAAACATTGACATTGATTATCTGTTAGGATCCGTCAGGGTATCCACACTGCTGCGTCAATTCAGATCCAGAAAGACGCGGTAAGACCCCTACAGCTTAATTCCAAGCCAGCGATATCGCGGGAGCGTATTTATGTCGGAACCGGAAATAAATCGGCCCAAAGTCATTCTTTTGGCAGAGGACGATCCGATCAATCAAGAGATTGTGCGCCAGATCCTTTCGCGCATCGAGGGCCTTGAACTGGTGGTCGTCAGTGATGGACGGGCGGCGCTTGAAAGCGCGTTGGAACGACGCTTTGATCTGATGATCTTTGATCGCAACATGCCGCATATCCCTGGCGACAGGGTTATCCGCCACCTGAAAGCCGCGCAGACGATCAACAGCGGCACCCCGATTATCCAGTTCACCGCCGATGCCGACCGCGTGACGGTTCGACACGGGTCAACGGCCTTCGCCGATGCAACTGTGCCCAAACCGGTCCAGGCAATCGACCTGCTAAACGTTGTGAAACGGCTGCTGGACACCTGACCGCCAAAGATTGTGCTTCTAGTTATGGCGTATCTCGCTTAAAATACATCCAAGGGCCGCGCTGACATCGGCTAGAACAACATTTAGTGGTCGCATTGCAAACTGAACCTGCTTTTTTGGCGATTGATGACGATCCCGTTTTCTTGGCGGTGCTGTCTCAAATGATGGTGGCACTGGGCTACGCCGCGCCCACGACAGTGTCTTCGGGGACCAAGGCGGTCACACTGCTTCGGGACAACAGCGTTCACTTCGACTGCATTTTGCTTGATATACAGATGCCCGGGATCGACGGAATAGAGACGTGTCGGCGGATCAGACAATTGCCGCACCACCGCGCAACGCCGATCATGATGATCACAACGCTGACGGGCCGGAATTTTGTCGATGATGCCTTTGCGGCGGGTGCCACAGACTACCTGACCAAGCCGCTTGAGAAAATTGAGCTGGATGCACGTCTTGGCATGATGGACCGGCTGGTGTTGGAAAGCCGCCGGGCCACAGCACTTGAGCAAAATATGGCGTCGCTTTCAGATCTTCCCGGCATTGGATTCAGCTTTGATGATGCTGTGCCCCTGCCGGTCGGAGCGTCGATGATCGACTATCTGGCGCTGCAGAATCATCTGCTCACGCTGGGCAGGTTGCAGTTGAACGGGCACTGGGCCGTTGCCTTCAAGGTCGTCAGTGCTTCGCAGATGTTTTACCGCCTGAGCCGGATTGAATATCTGGACTATATGGCCGAGGTTGGCAGAGCGATTGCTATCGCACTTAAACGGCAGACATTCATGCTGGCCCATGCAGGAAATGGCGAATTCGTCTGCATCCTGAACCGACGCCAACCGATTGACTGGCAAGAGCTGCAGCAGACGATATCGGTCCATCTGCAAACGATGCGCGCAAACTACGATGATCTTGGCCTGCCGATCCCTGTTGTGATCATCGGAACGCCGCACTATGCCGGATTATTCTCGGTATCGATGGTAAAGGGTATGCTAGAGCGCGCCCTGGGCGCAGTCCGGTCGCAAGACTCGGCAACGACCGCAGACGACTTGTCTACCCCAAGGACAGCCAGATGACGGACAGGAACTCTGGTCTGGACGACGATGATCTGCAAAGTCTGCTGCCGTTTTTCTTAGCGCAAACGCGAAGCCGTCTTGCAGAGATCAAAGCGTATCGGCAAGCCATCCTGAATCGACAAGATACCGCCGCTGCGATGAAATCCGTTCGCGATCTGGCCCATAAAATATGTGGAACCGCCGATACGTTCGGCTTCCCTCAACTTGGCGTGCTTGCCGGAAGGGTCGAAGATATAAACTTGGCTCATGTCGTCGGTTCTGACGTTCCGGCTGCCCTTTGCCTGCAGATGGAACGCGCGATTGCCCCCCTGATCCAGGAGATGTTCGAAATTCTCGAACCGGGAAAAACTCCGCCGACGGACTGAGGCTGGGTGATCGTTAACGCCGTTCGTTGCCCCATTTTGATTGCACCGCTCATACTTCCGCGCCGCACCGACCGGCCCGAAATCTGACGCGCGTCAGAGGCCCGCATACCAGTCAAAGCCGATCTGATCTTCCGAATACGCGCCTATGCCTGACCATGGTTTCCGACCTGCCAGTTTCCGGCAAACCCTGAACGCTTTGGCAACACGCCGGCACTGTGATGATGTTTTCAGAAAAGCCGGGGAACCGATTTCCGCTCGCCGCGTTAACTCACATTCTGGTTCTGGCGTTTAAGCTGGTCCACGCCCTGTGGGAGATGGATGATTGACCGATATACCCACAGAGCGGAACGAACAGGATCAAGTCATACAAGGCCCGCACCCACAAAACCGCAATCCCGCAAAGCCCTTTGCTGTGGTCATTGTCGTTGGGGCGGTTCTGATCGCCGGATGGTATGCTGCATCAGACAGATATGCCCCCAGCACGTCGCGCGGCGTGGTTTCATCGAATGTCGTGCAGATCGCGGCAAGGGTTGCGGGTCGCGTCACAGCGGTGGCGGTATCGGACAACGAAGTGGTCCCGGCAGGCAAGTTGTTGTTTGCGATTGATGAACGTCCCTTTGTTATCGCCACCGAGAAAGCACGGGCGCAGCTGGAGTTGGCGGCGCAGTCGTTTGATGCCTCGTCGGCCCAGCTTGCAGGTGCCTATGCCAAGGTCACGCAGGCGCGCGCCAAACTCGACAACGTGCGGTCGGAAAACGCCCGCATTGTAACACTGGCCGAGCGCGGGCGGGTTTCGGACGCAAGCCTAGAATCGTCCCAGACTTTGCTGGCAACGGCCGAGGCCGATCTGCAGGCCGCGCAGGCGCAGGCCCTAAGTGCCGAGCGGACGCTTGGTGTTGTGGGCGATGACAATCCGCAGATCAAGGCGGCCCAGCTGGCACTTGAACAGGCTGAATATGATTTGTTATCGACCAAAGTGGTTGCCCCGACGCGCGGCGTTGTGACCAACCTTCGGATGGGGATTGGCCAGTTCGTCGCTGCCGGTCAACCAGCCCTGACCTTTGTCGAGGATGAAGGTGTCTGGGTAACGGCAGATTTCCGTGAGAACCAGTTGGTCGAGATCGACAACGGGGATCGGGTGACGATGGTGTTTGACGCAGCCCCCGGGCAGGTTTTCGAAGGGTCTGTGGAAAGTATTGGCTGGGGGATTAATCTGGGCCGGGCCGAAGTGGGCGGGCTGCCCGTCAACGCCCCCTCAACCCAGTGGTTTGAACCAGCGCGCCGCATGCCCGTGCGCATTGAAATGGTCAAAGGCGCTGCCCCCTGGCCGCCCAAGGCGCGTGTTGGTGGCAGCGTCTCTGTCGTGGTGCATGCTACCGGGGGCGGCTTTGTCTCGGTGGTTGCTTCGGGGTTCCAGCGTCTCCAGTCGCTTTTGACCGCTCTTTACTAAGGCGCATCAGATGTACGTCGCGCCACGCCCCCTGCTTGCCGACGATCCGTGGTTTGCCGTCCGGCTGGCTGTTCTTTGCGTCGTTTGTTTTGCTGCGGTGCAGTGGATCAGGCCCGTCTTTCCCGCCCTTATCGTCTCGTTGCCGATTGGTCTGCTGGCGGCCCAGCGCAAACGTTTTGACCCTTTCCTCGCCATGGCTGCAGGGGGCACATTTATCGTGTCGATCTGGCTGATGACGCTGATCGTCGAATTGACCCGCGAGACGCCGGTGCTGCTGCTGTCCACCGCCTTTGGCATCTTTACGGCCGCATTTTATGTGATCCGGCGCACTGGAAGCCCGGTCGGGATGCTGTTGCTGGTCGCCGCAGCGATCATGTCGATCATGGGGTTGAAAAACCCCGCGCTGTTGTTCGCGTTTCGGGACGGCTTCACGCAGGCAGCGATACTGGGAACGGTGGCGATCCCTGTGCTGTACTGGATCATCCCACCCGCCTCATCCCACCCGCATGTCCGGATCCCCGCCGTGGCAGAAGACCACCACGGTGCCGGATCGCTGATCCGGGCCAGCGTATTGATGCTGCTTTGTTTCTGGCTTTATGCCGTGATGCCTGCATCCGACATGATCCTTGCCTTCGCCGCGATCTATGTTCTGGTCTTTCCCACGGGCGAGCAGGCCTTTACCGAGGCCAAAGAACGCAGTCTGGCAACCGCCTATGGCACGCTGGCCGCGCTGATCATTTTGGTTGCCGTCGCATGGGTCGGGCATTTTGCCCTGCTTTTGTGCCTTATCGCGCTGGCTGGTTTGTTCTTTGGGCTGCGGATGATGCACGGCTATCACCCCAGTATGGTCTATCAATATGCGCTGTCTGTCACGGTGGCACTGGTCGCAAGTGCGTTGTCCAATCAATCGCCCGCCTATGCCGCGATCATGCGTATTCTGTTGACCAGTTCCGGGGCAATTGCTGCGGCAGTGCTTGTCGCCGTGCTGGATTCCCTTCTGTTAAGCAAACCAGAGCGGCCAGCCAGCCAGCGAGGCCTTGCTTGATTGGCGCCGGGCGGTTCGACACATGCCGCAAACACGGTCGCGCGATGCGAAAGGCCGCAAAGCTTTTGCAAACCACGCTGATTGCCCGGTTCACCGCCCACCACCACCCGTGCTATGGCCCCTGTTCAAAATGCCTGTTTTCCTCTCTGGCGTTCTGACCCATAAAAACCGCAGGAGGACACGATGTTCAACACCTGGAAGCAAGAAAAGGCCACGGCCGCGCTGGTTGACGAGGCTCAGGCCCTGTCAGACAAACTGGTTGCCGCAAAGCCGCATGTTTTAGACAGCTATGCCGCCACAGCGCAGTTCTGGGCCGCCTTTCATCTTTCGACGGGGCTGAACCTGCATGATTTGATGAATTGGAAGCCCGCCGCAGTAGCACGATTTGCAACCACGTCAGAAACCAAAATCGCGGCCCTGCGCAAACAGCGTGAGTACGACAGCAGCGACGGCCTTGTGATCTGGCTGCATACCGCCCGTGCCGTCACCGAACCCCGGATTGCACCCGCCGTTCGTGCGATCTGGCACCAGCTTTCGCAAGTCGGACCCAACGCAGATGCAATGGCAGAGGATTTGCTGCAAGACGCAGGTCTGCAAATTGACGACATCCGCCTGATCCCTAAGGGCTTTGAGAGTAAGGATTAATCGGGTTTCCGTCCGACGAAAGCGGGATCAGCAGCGTCGCCACTATGTCCGGCAGCGGGCGATCTGTCGCCGATACTGCGGCCACGGGACCGTCACGGTCAAGACGCTGCGACGGACCGACCCGAACCTTTGCACCGCGCCGCCGCGCCAATCTTCACCGGCCAACCTGCACAGCCCGGCTGCGTTCGGCCACTGGATTGGCGCAATCGTCCCATGCACCCTGCGAACGGTCACAGACAACACTGGCGACTGACATCGCAGCTATTCCTGCCGGTTATACGCAAGAAAGGCATTGCCCCTGACATCGGCGAAATGCGCCGGGGCAAAACTGGCCGCACAATCCGCGACCGCTGCCTCGAACAGCAGACCCGGCCGGCCATTGCACATCGCTCGCGCAAGATTGAGAAGCGTCAATTGCTTGGTCGTGATGCACCTTTGGGCGCGCAGGGCGGCTTGTTATCTTAGCCAGACGCTGCCGGATGCAGCGCGTGATGGCCGAGTTTGATCAGTTCTCCGTCGGTGATATGCGACAGGTCTGCCGTCAGGATCGGCAGCACCCGCGCCGCCACATCGGGATGATGCGACGCAAGATAACTGTTAAGATGATGCGCCTCATTGCTTTGGCCCTTACCGCGCCCGATCAGCACGATGCGCTCTGCCGCTTTGCATGCCGCCGCGATTTGTTCAAAGAAAGCCATGGCCTGCGGATATGTCTCTTCGCGGTCGGCGTCCTGTTCTTCGCGGTCGATCTGATGGCGAAAATGCTGCGGCGCATCCGGGGCGATTTCATTGGCCGACGCCCCGGCCCGTGCGGGCTGGGTGCGAAACACGTTCGCGCTTGCGTGGTCGATGACAACGATGGCGTTTGACGCGGCTTTGGACGGCATTTGCATGGCCTTCAATGACTGTGGATCAGCCCGCACCGTTTGGCACACGGGCTGACGACAGGGTATCGGCGTCTGCACCGGGCGGGTAGCCTCGGAAACTACTCAGGCGTGGAACGGATCAGTTTTGGTTCCGTCCGGGCCGACAGCGACGCAGTCGCTGAACGCTAGGCGGGCACACGGTGGGATTCGACGAACCACAGCTGCTGGTCGATCCCCCGTGAGATTTCGGTGAAAAGATCCGCCGTGGTCACATCGCCTTGCGTCGTTGACAAGACCGCCGCCTCGCGGATGGACTGACCAAAGGCTGCCAAAGCGGCGGAGACCGCAAAGACGTGCTTTGCCTCATCGGCCACGCCAACCGCATAGGGCACAAGGTATGACTTTGCGCTGGCAACCTGTATGGTGCCTTCCGCAGTGCCACCCAATCCCGCCGCGCGCTCGGCAAGCAGATCTGATGCGTCCAGCGCCGTGGCAGCTACCTCATCGAATAGTTTGTGAATGGCGATGAATGTGGGACCGCGCACGTTCCAATGCGCCTGCTTGATCTGCCCATGCAGATCAATCGCCGCCGCCAGATGTTTGTTCAAAGCCGCGACGGATTGGGTGCGGATGTTCTCGGACAGGGTGTTGTGCGTTTGATGCATGGGTTGTTGATCCTTTGATGGCTGAAAATCCGGGTGGCGGATGCCGGGTGCGACCCTCACGGGAGGCAAAGGCCGCGGCGACGCTTTTGGGCGTGGAACTGGGGGAACCGCCCGGCATCCGTTGGCGTTACCCTACCAAGCAGACGGTTACTGCCGAAAGGGTCGGAAACTACTCAGGCCACGCTCGGTTGACCAAGGTTAGTGCCGCGATGGTTGAGTAGGACACACTGTCGACAGGAATCGTGGTGACCGTTGCGATACGCGTTATGAAAGGAACCGCCCATGCCGAGTGACATCGCTCATTTCAAGGAATTCGCCGGACGCAGTCATCGCTTTCGCGACGATACGGCCCTGCCATTGTCCGAAAACAGCAGTGCGTGCGTCAGCGGGCTGCCTGCATACGCTGGTTCCCATGCCGTGCAGAACGGACAGTCAACAACGGGTATGGCGGGTCTGCCGACGGGCTCATCCTCGGTTATCTCTGGCCTGACCCCGCGCCAGCAACAGGTTATGGCCCTTGTACTGGAAGGACACCCCAGCAAGAACATCGCCGCCGATCTGAACATCAGCCAGCGCACGGTCGAAAATCACCGCGCCGCCATCATGCGGCGGACAGGGGCCACATCCCTGCCCGCGCTGGTGCGTCTGTCGCTTGGTCTTGCGTAACTGAACCGGAGAAACCGATGCCTCAATCCCTGACCCTCAATCGTCGTCTGGTGCTGGCCGCCCGACCAAAGGGCGAGCCGACAGCCGACACCCTGCGCCTTGAGACTGCCGCCGTGCCATCCCCGGCGCCGGGACAGATGCTGCTGCGCACCGAATATCTGTCGCTTGACCCCTATATGCGGGGCCGGATGAGCGACGCGCCATCATATGCCGCCCCGGTGGCGGTGGGCGCGGTGATGGAAGGGGGCACGGTGGCACAGGTTGTCACCTCTCATCGTGCCGGCTTTGCGGCTGGCGACTGGGTGCTTAGCTTTAACGGCTGGCAGGATTATGCCTTGTCGGACGGCACCGGAGTGACGCCGCTTGGCACCGATCCGGCACACGCCTCGTGGGCGCTGGGGATCATGGGAATGCCGGGGTTCACTGCCTGGGCCGGGTTGACGCAGATCGGGATGCCAAAGCCTGGTGAAACCGTCTGCGTGGCCGCAGCAACCGGGCCGGTAGGGGCCACCGTCGGGCAGATTGCCAAGCTGATGGGGTGCAGGGCGGTGGGCATCGCGGGTGGGCCAGAAAAATGTGCCTATGCGGTGAAAACACTGGGGTTTGACGCCTGTATTGATCACAAATCTGCAGATTTCGTGGCCAAGCTGGCCGCCGCAGCGCCCAAAGGGATTGACGTTTATTTTGAGAATGTCGGCGGTGCGGTGTTTGACGCTGTGGTGCCTTTGCTGAACACCGCCGCGCGCATTCCGGTGTGCGGCCTTATCTCGGGCTACAACGCCACCGAGCTGCCCGCAGGACCGGACAGACTGGGCTGGTTGATGGGTCAGATCCTGCGAAAGCGGCTGACGATGCGCGGGTTCATCATCTTTCAGGATTTCGGTCCGCTTTATCCGCAGTTTGCAAAGGCCATGGGCGACTGGCTGGCGGCTGGCAAGATGCAGTACGTCGAAGAGGTGATCGAAGGGCTGGAAGCCGCCCCGGCCGCGTTTATCGGCCTGTTGCGCGGTGAAAACTTTGGCAAGCGGGTGATCCATGTGGGGGCCGCGAAAATGATCGAAAACAAGGAGAGCCGTACATGAATATCCTGATGATCCTGACCTCGCATGACAAGCTGGGCGATACCGGCAAAAAGACCGGCTTCTGGCTGGAAGAGTTTGCAGCACCCTATTACGTGATGGCGGATGCAAGGGCAAAGATCACGCTGGCCTCGCCCAAAGGTGGTCAGCCCCCCATCGACCCGACCAGTGATGCCGCCAATGCGCAGACCGACGACACCCGCCGCTTTAAAGGCGATGCGACTGCCCGCGCGGCACTGGCGGCGACAGTGAAGCTGGCCGATCTCGACCTGAACGCCTTTGACGCCGTCTTTTTTCCCGGTGGCCACGGCCCGCTGTGGGATCTGGCCGAAGACCCTGCCAACATCCACCTGATCGAATATTTCGCCAGCGGCGGGCGGCCCATCGCCGCCGTCTGCCACGCCCCCGCAATCTTTCGCTACACCAAGGGTGCCAATGGCAAGCCGCTGGTTTCGGGCCGCAATGTCACCGGGTTCACCAACACCGAAGAGGCCGCAGCAGGCCTGACCGATGTGGTGCCGTTTTTGGTGGAAGATATGCTGGTGGCCAATGGCGGCATCTACACCAAGGGGGCTGATTGGGCATCGCATGTGGTTATCGACGGCAAGCTGGTGACAGGGCAGAACCCCGCCTCATCCAAAGCGGCAGCCGAGGCGTTGGTGAAGATGTTGGCATGAGACGATGAGGGGCGCGGGCAATTGCGCGCCGGGGGCTTTTGACCCTTATGGCAAGTAACGTGCCGCGCGCCGCTTCGGGTTGCCGCAGTGGCGTCAGGCTGACGTCAGACAGGCGCTTTGGCACGCCTCGCCCCAAATCGAACTGCCCTTGCCGCAACAAAGCGCGACGCGCGGCGATGGTGCGTGTTACCTTGCGTAAACGTCGAATGGCGGAAGCATCCAGACTTGGCTTCAACAGCAGTCCGCGAACAGAGACAACACAAGAGCAAGCCAATATTTAAGAGGTGTTTTTAACACTGCGCCGGTTGCCAACCACCAGCAACGCGCGACCAAATGTAATGCTCGACAACTTAAGCGGATCAATTTAATCATTATCGAGCATCAATTGGCAGCAAGCAACGCCCGCGGCAGTACCGTGTGGCAAACCGTCCATTAAATATCTGCAGACGTTAACAACCAGACACCCGTTCTAAAATTCGGCCCTATTCAAGACTAAATCATTCAACCGGAGGGACGTGAAATGACTCCATACCAATATCAGGGCGTTCAGGGCACTTTGATCACGCAACAGAAAATGAATTGGCAGCAGGGGCAGACCAACGTTTTGTCCTACTTTGTTCATGGCACCACAATGCAACCTGCCGAAGTTCATCGAACTGTCATCTCGCCTTCGCGGTCAACGGAATATCTTGTTGATAACAATAACGCACCCATAGCAGGTGGCAGGATGATTTTCACATTCGGCGTCTGCGCAGGAAACGGGTTGCCCGCCAATGCCGCGAAACCCCCTGCCGTAGGACAGTTATGGGGTTACGACGGGCACTGCTATGTGTTTCGGGTTCCTGCCAACACAACCTATTGGAGCCATAACGGCACTCTGAATACCGGCCAGGAGATTGCCTTTCCCTACGAATTCGATACCACAGATATCATTGAGTATTGGGCGCCAAGCTCTCATTATATTCATCCGCTTGGGACGGCACCGAACCCGCGGACGAAGTTTCAGAAAGTCGCCTGGAACGCTTTTCTTGCATCCCGGACGGCCGCTTTGAATGCAATTTAGAGGTAACGAGCAGCCGACGCGGTGAAACGCCTACGGATCCACGGGCGTATTATTACAGTGCGCAAGATACCCCCTATGCATCGCCATTTGGGACGTGACCAATTTTATGCAACTCGGTCACGTCCAGAGGCGAGTTTAATAAAGTTCAGCCAGTCCTTTCGGCATTATCGATGGCCGAACGATGACCTGAGCACCGTGAATGGCGCGGTTGTAAAGGTCGATGGCATCTTGATCGAGCATCCGGATGCATCCCGATGACACCGCCCGCCCCAATTCCCGCGGGTTGGCATTCCCGTGGATGCGGTACAGGGTGTCTAAACCATCTTGGAAAAGGTAAAGTGCGCGCGCGCCAAGGGGATTGTTTGGCCCCGGGTCCATCCCGCCGTTCGCCACGGAATAGGGCTCCAGTTCCGGCTTTCTGGCGATCATGGTGTCGGGGACGTTCCAGCGTGGCCATTTGCGGCTGAACTGCAACCGCGCCGTACCCTCCCAGGCAAATCCCGCCGCGCCGACGCTGACGCCGTAGCGCATCGCCGTTTCGGGTGTTGCCACGAAATGCAGGATCGCGGCGTCAGGGTCGACCACAATCGTGCCCGGCGCAGTGCTGGGCCACGGATTGGCAACCTCGGTGCGCCAGTATTCCGGCGACAGCGTCCCCTCCTCGATGGCAGCAATGGGAAACGGCTCATCCGTGATTGCCCCATAAAAGTCAGGCAGGGGCGGGTAAACCGGGGGCGGCGGCACCGCGCGGGTGACGGATGCCGCCGGGGATTGGGCGCAGGCGGCAAGGCCTGCCATCGCCCCAAGGGCGACGAAGCTGCGTCTGGTCAACATAACATTTTCCTTTTGTCTCTGTTCGTGAAGGCAGTGGCGCAAGGCGCCGGCAATCCGATCAGAAAGAGCGGGGAGGAATCCTTGGCGGCGGGTCCGCACGTGCGCGCCCGGCCCATTGACCGCTGAGGAAAAAAACGGCTTTCAGCGGCTCTTGCCACTGCGGGCAGGGGATCAATTCTATTGCCGGGTCAGGGCTGCACGAAAAGCCTGGCAAAATCGCGGTGCGGCATTTTCTTGGGGCAAATACCTTGGTCTGGCTGGTGGTCTGCGGTGCTGCCCGGTCCTGTCCGGCGGCAAGATCGTTCGGCTCTGAAATCGCTGCAGCCGGACCGCTGCGCGCAGAGGCCGCAAAAGCCGCAGCATGTGCGGCCCAGGGCAACATCATGATGATCAACACAAAGCATATCATTTGTCGCAGTATCAGCATGCTGTCCTGATGACCCGGACCACAGAAGAAGGCAATCCCGATGACAATGATTTGACTAAAGCATGTTGCTTTCAATGGGGTTCGCCGCATCGAAAGCAACACGCAACATTCCCAGTCTCGGTTTGTCTTGGGGTGCAGGTTTTGACGGAAACATGGACATCGGAAATTGCATTCGAGCGCAGCGAGGGGCAGCGAATTCCGAAGCCAGACAACCCTGAACCGCTCGATGATACCCGCACGCCAGACCGGCAGCTGCGTCGCGCAGCGCTGTCTTTCGGCGCTGATCAGCCCATTGTATGTCAAGATGACACGCACCATTGCGCGACATCACAGATAAGACTTGATCGGCAACCGCCCCACGATCCACGACACCGCGCGCCGGGACCAGCCTGCCTCTGGTTCTACGGTCATCACGGCAGGCAGGCCCGGTCGGGCCACCGCCCACCGCAGCGCCCGGCCTTCGCAGGTGACGCGGTAGGCCTGGGCGGGTGACGTCAGCGTGTCGAGCATGGCAAGAAGCTCGGCCACAAGCTGCGGCTCTTCGAACAGCAACCCCACCTCTGTATTGATGTAGGCAGACCGCAGATCAAAATTCAGCGAACCGACGATGGCGCGCTGGCTGTCGATGACGAATACCTTGGAATGCAGCACGTCGCGTTTACGTCCCGGCAGGGCCGGTTTTGAAAATTCATAAACGCTGGCCCCAATCGCAAGCAGCGGGCCGCGATAATAGCGGTACGCCCCATGAACCGTTATCAAATCGGTGGCAGACAGCGCATTTGTCACCAAAGACACCTTAACCCCGCGCGTCGTCAACTTGGTCAGCCCGGCAATGCCCTCTGTGCCGGGCACGAAATACGGCGTGATCAGCCGCACGTCGGTTTTCGCATCGTCCAGGATGCTGGCGATGGCTGTGTCCATCCACGGCTCTGTGCGCATGCCATAGGCTTTGTCAGGTGGGTCGGCCAGCAGTTGGACCTGACCGGTCCAGCGCAACCGCTGGGTCAGAAAGCTGTCATGCGATTTTCCCTTCAGAATTTCTGCCATGAACTGGCGCGATAAAGCAGACTGGACATGACGCGCCAACCGCCGGCGAAAGGCAGGTTTGTTCGCCTTGAACGCGGGCCAAAGTGCTACGATCGGCAATGACAGGCCAAGGTTCCAATACCCGTCGAACACGGTGGAGACATCCGCCACTTTTGGCCCGACCAGCATCACATCCGCATCAACAGAGGTCCGGTTCCCTTCGTCTGCGCCAAAATAGGTGTCGCCAATATTGCGCCCGCCCAGTATCGCCAGCCGCCCGTCAGCGATCCACAGCTTGCCGTGCATCCGGCGGTTAAAGCGTGACAAGCCCAGGGCCATTTCCACCATGCGCCGCACAATATGGCCGCGTTCGCGCGTCGGGTTGAACAGCCGCACCTCGATCAGCGGATGCTGGCTGAGCGCCAGAAATGCCGGATCAAAGCCCTGCACATTCACATCATCAAGCAACAGGCGGACACGCACCCCCCGGTCTGCCGCCGCAACCAGATGCTCGATCAGTAGCCACCCCGCCAGATCGGTGCGCCAGATGTAATACATCAGGTCCAGACTGCGCCCGGTCTGCGCGGCCGACAATGCGCGCGCAGCAAACGCGTCGGCATTGTCCAGCAGCAGCAGCAGCCCACTTTGCGCCGCATGCTGCGCCTCCAGTGGGGCCAGAAGTTTGTCCAACGGGGTTTGGGCGGCATCAACGGGCAACGCCGCCGATGCAGGGCCGCGCATCTTTTTCAAAAAGCGCAGGTATGAGCGACGCGCCTGCCATGAGGCAACGGCTATCAGCGCGGCAATGCCAGCGATCCACAGCCCAACCCATACGCTGTGATGGATCATGCCCGCACCGCCATTGGCGATGTGCCAAGCCGCAGCCGGGCCTTGATCGGCAGATGGTCAGAGGCGCGCCGTGACAGCGGACTGTCATGCGCAGCCACATCCAAGAGTTCACCGTGGTGCGACAACATCATCCGGTCCAGTGCCAGCAGCGGATAGCGCGACGGAAAGCTGGCACGGGCGTCGGCAATCTGAAAGTGCTTGCCCAGCGTTTGCAGCGCCGCCCCCTGCCCCCGCCACTCATTCAAATCACCCATCAGCAGCGTTGGACGGCCTGGCAGCTGGGCGATCTTGTCGATCAGCATCCGGGCCTGTGCCGCCCGCGAGGCCGGAAGCAGCCCAAGATGCGCATTCACGATGCGCAGGGGTTGGCCCGCAATCACGATATCGGTAACCAGCGCACCGCGCGGCTCCAGCCCCGGCAGGATCAGCTGATGCACCTCCTGCACCAAGGCGTTGCGCACCAAAAGCAGGTTGCCATGCCAGCCATGCGCCGCACCCACCCCGTCCATCGGCACGGCAATCAACCCCAGATCACGGCGGATGCGGTCAAGGTCCAGCAGTCCCGTGCGGGTGCCAAAGCGCGTATCCGCTTCTTGCAGGGCCAGAATATCCGCGCCGATTTCGGCGATCACCGCCGCCGTCCGCACCAGATCGCGCCGACGGTCGGTGCCAATCCCTTTGTGGATATTGTAAGACGCGACAGACAGATCGTTTGGTGTGGGCATCTGCGGTTAAAGATCTACCCGCCGCAACCGCAGCGCGTTGGTGATAACCGAGACAGAGGACAGGCTCATCGCGGCGGCTGCGATCATCGGGGACAGCAGCGTTCCGGTGAAAGGATACAGAACCCCGGCCGCAACGGGGATGCCTATGACGTTATAGGCAAAGGCAAAAAACAGATTCTGCTTGATATTGCGCACGGTTGCACGGGCCAGTTTGCGCGCCCGCACAATGCCCATCAGATCACCACCCAGCAGCGTCAGCCCCGCACTTTCAACCGCCACATCGGCCCCGGTTCCCATTGCGATGCCCACGTCAGCGGCAGCGAGCGCTGGCGCGTCGTTCACCCCGTCGCCCGCCATCGCCACCTTTTTTCCCGCTTTTCGCAAGCTTTCGATCAGTGCCCGTTTGTCATCAGGCAGCACGCCTGCGCGCACCTCATCAATGCCCAAAGCCCCTGCCACTGCCCTGGCTGTGCGTTCATTGTCGCCTGTTGCCATGATGATACGCAACCCTTGCGCGTGCAGTTCCCTGATCGCGGCGGCGGTTGTCGGGCGCACCGGATCGGCCACCGCGACAATTCCCGCCAAAACGCCATCCACCGCCACATACATCGCGGTCTTGCCCATGACGCGCAAGGCATCTGCCTGCGCCTCAGCGGCAGCTGTTGACAGGCCCAGATCCAGCATCATCGCCGCATTGCCCAGCGCCACTTTGCGCCCCGCCACCGTGCCCTGCACGCCCTTGCCCGTCACCGCCTCAAACCCCACCGTGTCGCCCGCTTCGATCCCTTTGGCCTTGGCCTTGGCCCCGGCCACAATCGCCTCGGCCAGCGGGTGTTCCGAGCCTTTTTCCAGCGCGGCGGCCAGCGTCAGCACCTGCGCCTCGTCGATCCCCGCCAGCACCACCACATCGGTCAATGCGGGTCTGCCCACGGTCAGCGTGCCGGTCTTGTCCACGATCAGCGTGTCCACCCCCGCCATCCGCTCTAACGCCTCGGCGTCCTTGATCAGCACCCCCGCCTGCGCCCCGCGCCCAGCCGCGGTGGTGATGGAAATTGGCGTGGCCAACCCCAGCGCGCAGGGGCAGGCGATGATCAGAACCGACACCGCCGCCGTGATCGCATAGGCCAGTGCGGGGGCTGGCCCCCAAAACATCCATGTCGCAAAAGCCGCCACCGAGACAATCAGCACCACCGGCACGAACACCGCTGAAATCTTGTCAGCAACCCCCTGGATCGGCGCGCGGGATCGTTTGGCGTTCGACACCATGGCAACGATCTGCGCCAGCACCGTTTCGGCCCCAACCCGCCCTGCTGTCATCACCAGCGAGCCGTTCTTGTTGATCGTGCCGCCCGTCACCAGATCACCGACGCCCTTTTCCACCGGCATCGCCTCGCCCGTCATCAGGCTTTCATCGACTGAAGACGCGCCTTGCTCAATCACCCCGTCCACCGGCACCGCATCTCCGGGGCGCACGCGCAAACGGTCACCCGTCATGATATTGGCAAGGGGCGCGTCATATTCCGTGCCATCGGGCAGAATGCGCCGCGCGGTTTTCGGGGCAAGGTCCAGCAAGGCCCGGATCGCATCCCCGGTGCGTTCGCGGGCGCGCAACTCCAGCACCTGCCCCACGAACACCAAGGCCACAATCACCACGGCAGCCTCGTAATAGGTGCCGACGCCCATGCCCATCTGATAGGCCGCAGGAAACACCCCCGGCAGAAAGGTCGCCACGACGGAATAGCCGTAGGCCGCAGCCACCCCGATGGAAATCAGCGTCCACATGTTGGGGCTGCGATTGGCAATCGACGCCCAGCCGCGCTGAAAGAACGGCCATGCCGCCCACAACACGATCGGCGTCGCCAGCGCAAATTCCAGATAGCCCGCCAGCCGGTGGCCGATCCAGTCGCGCACCGGCAACCCCACCAGCGCGCCCATCGTCAGGATCACCAGCGGCACTGCGGCGGCGGATGATATCCACATGCGCCGGGTGAAATTGGCCAGTTCCGGCGAAGGTGCATCGGTTGCCACCACAGGTTCCAGCGTCATGCCGCAAATCGGGCAGTTGCCCGGTGTATCCTGCAAGATCTGCGGGTGCATCGGACAGGTGTATTGCGTGGCCGCCGTGAGTGTATGGCCTTTGTCCGGGGCCTTGCCAGTGGCATAAAACCACGGATCGGCCTTGAACTTTGTCTGGCACGTTTCGGAACAGAAATGGTATGCCTTGCCGCCAAACGCCTCGGTGCGGGTGTCTGGTTTCAGCACCACCGTCATGCCGCAGACCGGGTCGATGGCGGTAATCTCGGGGGGCCCCTGTCGCGCCACCTGATCAAGCGTCATTTGCGCAGATACTTGACCAGTGCTGCGATGGCCAAAATGGCAATGACACCCATGACGATCATCCACATTCCGCCGTAACCCATATCATATCCATACATAATCGCATGACCTTTCCTGATCTTATGCGCCAACAATATGCGTTGGGCTGGCGCTGTCCTTGATACAGGTCAGTTTGGCGCCCGCGCACTGATCTGAGTCAAGGCGCGCATGCAAAATCGGTGTAGGGCTTGGCACAGTTTCGCCTGCGTCAGGGACCACATGAGCGACGATCCATATGCAGCCCTTGGTCTGACCAAGACCGCCACAGCGGCGGATATCAAGAAAGCTTACCGCCGTCTGGTGCGCACCTCGCATCCCGATCTGCATCCCGATGATGCGGGGGCCGAGGCACGGTTCAAGACGGTGACGGCTGCGCATGATCTGCTGAAAGACCCCGCCACCCGCGCCCGGTTTGATGCGGGTGAGATTGATGCGACGGGGGCCGAACGCGCGCGCCGGACGTATTATCGCGATCATGCCGATGCGCCGGGGCAAGGGTTCAGTCAGGGCGCGGGGTTCAGTGATTTCGCAGATCCGTCCGATATCTTTGCTCAAATCCTGCGCCAGCAGGGGCGTGGCGGCCAAAGCCGTGCCGGTTTTGCCCAAGCTGGTCCCGATC
>JAYUHO010000071.1:0-6450 GCA_043766915.1 Cypionkella sp. | reverse complement strand
GGTAACAAAACGTTGATCTATTGCAAAAATTTTCGAAAATTTTTGCAAATTTCTTCGAAGAAATTTGAAGACTATTGGATCAGAAGCACAGGATCCTGATTGCAGAGAACCAGAAACTGGCCAGAGTTTTCAATCAGGTGATAGCCGCGGCGCTTAACTTCAGAGTAGAAACGTTCACGCCCGATTAAACGTTCAACGTCGGCAACTTTGCGGCGCAAGATGCCACCTTCGGCCGCGGCGCGCGCGCTGAATATCTGAATGATCCATCGATCCGGAGAAATGACTGCTGGCAGGTCTTTCATGGTGCACCTCTTTGCCGCACTTTGAAACAGATAGGTTAACTCAACCCTAACGCCGCACTGCCTGCAGCACAAATACCCGGATCGCCGAAGCCAGACCGATATCGTCGCGGCCTGCGTCAATCTCAACCGCCAGCGCATTTATGGTTTGCCCGCGTGTCGCGGCGATATCGCGAAACCCATCCCAAAACGCCTGCTCTAACGACACCGACGTGCGGTGGCCGCGCAGGGTTAGCGAATGTTTGACGGGCCTGCCGCTCATTCGATCCGCTTTCCGTCAAGATCGCGCCTGGCTTTTTCGGCCAGAGTGACCTGCAGGGTTTTCTCGGCTTGGCTGCGGCCAAATTTCACCGCGTTCCCGGTTGCCTTTTGGGCAGCTGCTTTGCGAGCAACGGTTTTGCGTGCCGCGCGCAGATTAACCACGTCACCCATTTCAGCCCTTTGGCCCGATCATCTCTTCGGGCCGTACAACGCGGTCAAAGGTTTCGCCATCGACATAGCCCAGGGCAATCGCCTCGGCCCGCAGAGTGGTGCCGTTCTTATGCGCGGTTTTTGCGACTTTCGTTGCCGCATCATAGCCTATTGTCGGGGTCAGTGCGGTGACCAACATCAGGGATTCCTGCATCAGCTTTTCGATCCGCGCCACGTTCGCCGTGGTGCCAACCACCATGTTATCGGTGAAGCTGCCCGCAGCATCGCCCAAAAGCTGCATGGATTGCAGCACGTTATACGACATCACCGGATTGAACACGTTCAGCTCAAAGTGCCCCTGACTTCCGGCAAAGCCCACCGCGGCATCGTTGCCCATCACTTGCGCGCAGACCATCGTCAGGGCTTCGGCTTGGGTCGGGTTCACTTTGCCCGGCATGATGGAACTGCCCGGCTCGTTCTCGGGTAGGCTTAGCTCCCCCAGACCGGACCGCGGGCCAGACCCCAAAAACCGCATGTCATTGGCGATTTTGAACAGCGACACGGCAACGGTTTTCAGCGCGCCCGAAAACATCACCATCGCGTCATGGGCGGCCAACGCCTCAAACTTGTTCGGCGCGGTGACGAAGGGCAGGCCGGTGATGGCGGCGATTTTCGCAGCCACCCGCACGTCCCACCCCACGCGGGTGTTCAGCCCGGTGCCCACCGCGGTGCCGCCTTGGGCCAGCTCATAAATTTCGGGCAGGATTTTGCGCACCCGCATGATGCCTTGGGCCACCTGATGGGCATAGCCGGAAAATTCCTGCCCCAAAGTCAACGGTGTGGCATCCTGCGTATGGGTGCGGCCTATCTTTATGATATCTTTGAATTCTTCCACTTTGACCAGCAGCGCCGCGTGCAGCTTTTCCAGCCCCGGCAACAGCACATCGCGCGCCATCATGCCGATGGCCACATGCATTGCGGTGGGGAACGTATCGTTTGACGATTGCCCCATGTTGACGTGATCATTGGGATGCACCGGCTTTTTGCTGCCCATCACCCCGCCCAACACTTCGATCGCGCGGTTGGAAATCACCTCATTGGCGTTCATGTTCGATTGCGTGCCAGAGCCGGTCTGCCACACCACCAAGGGAAAGTTGTCGTCAAATTTGCCGTCAATCACCTCGGTCGCCGCATTGGCGATGGCCAGTCCCAGCCCCGCATCAATATCACCCTGATCAATATTGACCAAGGCGCAGGCCTTTTTGATCACGCCCAAGGCGCGCACGATGGCAATCGGCTGACGTTCCCACCCGATGGGGAAATTCTGGATCGAGCGCTGGGTTTGCGCCCCCCAATATTTATCGGCGGGCACGTCCAAGGGGCCGAAGCTGTCAGTTTCGACGCGGATCGCAGACATAGGATGGCCTTTCGGTATGGATTGGCGGCGGTCTAGGGGAAATTGGGTAAGGACTCAATCTGCAACGGAGTAAAACCGGGATTGGACTAGAGCTTTTTGCGAAAGTAATAAACACGGGCTGGCGGAAGATTAGCCCAAACCTTGGGGCCCGCTTCGGCGGTAAAGCCAACGGCAGCCAACACTTCGGGCGATACGGGCGGGCGCGGGCCGTAGGTGAACTGCACATAAACGCCGTCAGGTGCCAGAATATCATGGGCCGCCTGCAAAATGGTCTGGCAAATCTGCGGCGGCATCGACAGCAGGGGCAGGCCTGAAATCACCGCGCCAACGCCGTTGGCCACATAGCTGTTGGCAATTTGGGCCGCGCCCCGATGCACCGTTACGCCCGGAAACTCTGCCCGCAAATGCGTGACGAAATCGGGGTTCATCTCGAACAGGGTCAGGTCTTTTGCCGCGACCCCCGCCGCCAGAATACCGCGTGTCAGCTGCCCCGTGCCAGGGCCAAATTCCACCACCCGCCCCGTATGCGGCCCCAGACCCTGCGCCATCGCCCGGGCCAGCCAGCGCGAGGATGGCGATATAGCCGAAACCTGGCCGGGTCTGGCCAGCAGTTGTCGCAAGAACAGAAGTGCTTCATTGGCCACGGCAGCCTCCTGCAAAATTGATACATATCAGATGGTTGAGTTCGGCAGTTTACTGCTTGCGGAATTTATCCAGCCGCACGATCTGCGCCTCGCCCTGCGGTGGTGGCGGATCATCTTCGGGATCCTCGTCTTCGTCATCGCTGTCGTCATGGGTTTCAAACCGCAGGCCAAATTCCACCGATGGATCGACAAACGTGCGCACCGCATCAAAAGGAATGACCAATGGTTCTGGTTGATTGCCAAAGTTCAGAGTGATCGAAAACCCGTCCTCGGTGACTGTCAGATCTTCGAACCAATGCTGGATCACCAGCGTCATTTCCGCCGGATAGCGCGACCGCAGCCACGACGCCATTTCGACGCCTTCGGTGGTGGTGTCGAAGGTGATAAAGAAATGATGCGCCCCGGGCAGGCCGTTGGCCGCCACATCCTTGAGAACGGTCTGGATCAGCCCCCGCATGGCGCGGTGCATCAGGTTTCCGTAATCAATCGACTTGGTCATCGGCATCCCCTTCGAATGGTGCCCACCATAAGGGATTCGCCCCTGAAGGGAAGGGGGCGGCCCTAAATTGCTGCGACCGCAGCCGAGGTAACGGCGCAAAGCCCCAGAACAATCGGCAGCGGCCAATGGCGGCGCAGCAGCAGATATCCGGCGGTGATGGCAAGGGCGGTTGCCAGCGGGTTGATCGATGTCACGTCGGGAAGCTGCAACTGCAAGGGGCCAATGCGGATCGCAAAGAGATTACCAAACAGCACATGCAGGGCGAACCACAGGGAAAGATTGGCAATCACCCCAACCACTGCCGCTGTAATTGCCTGCAGCGCCCCTGACAGCCGGGGGGCTGCTGTCAGGCGGGCAATCCAGGGCGCCCCTGCGAAGATCCACAAAAAGCACGGAACAAAGGTCATCCACAGCGTGATGAGCGCGCCTGCGACACCCAGCCACATACCGCCCTGTTTGAACGCCGCCAGATAGCCGACAAACTCGGTCACCAGGATCAGCGGCCCCGGCGTGGTTTCTGCCAATCCCAACCCGTCGATCATCTGCGGCAGGGTCAGCCAACCCTTTTGCTGTACCACATCCTGGGCCATCCATGTCAGAACGGCGTACGCTCCGCCAAAGGTAAGCACCGCGAGTTTTGAGAAAAACAGCGCGATTTCGGCCAGAATACCGGGGTGAAACAGCTGCAGATAGGCCAGGGGCAGCAGCCAGATCGCGCCCCAAACGCAGGCAGCCCAAAGGCTTTGCCGCCACGGCGCTGGGCCGATCGCTGCGACAGCGCCAGTCGGGGGGGTGGTAAGATAGCCCCAGATCCCAGCGCTCAGAATGATGGCCGGGAAGGGGACAGCGAACAGGAAAAGCGCCAGAAACGCAGCGATGGCGATGATCCAATGGCTGCGCTGTTTTAGCGCGCGTTTTGAAACACGCAGCAGGGCTTCGATCACAACGGCCAGAACGGCGGCCTGCACGCCGGTGAAAAGAGCAGCAACAACCGGCACTTGGCCCCATGCCGCATAGATCATCGACAGCGCCAGCACCACGATTGCACCGGGCAGCACGAACAAACCGCCCGCGATCAACCCGCCAAGCGTGCCATGTTTTTGCCAGCCGATCCAGGTGGCCAGTTGCATCGCCTCTGGCCCCGGCAGCAGCATGCAAAACGACAGGGCCGAGAGGTAGTCCTTTTCAGTCACCCATTGGCGGTCTTCTACAATTTCGCGGTGCATCAGGGCGATTTGGGCGGCGGGGCCGCCGAACGACAGCAGGCCAATGCGGGCAAAGGCGCGGGTCAGGTCGGGCAGGGTGGGTGTCATGCGATGCGCCCTGCGGGCCAGTCATGTGATTCTTCAAACCCGTCGCGGGCCCACCGATACAGCGCGTCGTAAACGCCCATGCCCGCCTGTAATTGGGCAAGATCGTCGCGGTATTGGCGTGAAAGGCCCACGGACATCGCCAGCAAACCGGCGGCTTGGGGGGACAGATCATGGCGGTCTGTGTCAGCCGCCCGCACCACCAAAGCCAGGCGCGCCAGCGCCTCGGATGTAAGGCCAAATTCGGCAATCATGGTGTCAAACGTGCAGGTATCCCCGCGATGCGACCAGAACGTGCCTTCGATATCAAAGGGCGTTGCGTTGAATCTCTCGGCCACGGCGGGCACTTCGCCGGGGGCCACAAACAAAAATCGCGCGGTGGGATCAACAAAGCGGCGGATCAGCCAAGGGCAGGCGATGCGGTCGATCTTGGGGCGGTGGCGGGTGACCCACAGGTTTGTGGCTGGCAGGGCCGCGATGGGCACCATCGGCAGGTTGGCTGCGGCCCAGGCCAGCGATCCACCCTCCAGCACCTCGGCGGATATCCCTTGCAAACGCAGAAGGGCGGCCACACCTTCGGACAGTTTTCGGCCCTTTTGACAAGTAACAACAACGTGTTGGCCGATCAGATGCGCTGTGGCCGGATCGAATTGATCATGCGGAATCGTGCGGCTGGCGGGAATCAAGCGTGGATCGGCGGCGATATCGTCGGCGATGCGCACGTCAACGATGTGCGGCGCATCTGGAGTTCCGATCAGGCGCATCAACTGCGCAGGGGTGATTTGATTGGGCTGCGGCATCGGGGCATCCTTGGGGTTAATCGGGGATGCGATGCTTGGGCTGCCGCCTCGAGGGGTGGTCGCGAACCCCATAAGCTTTGGTAGGAAATTCTGATGGGTGGGTCAAGGGGGGCGATCCCGTTCAAATTTTTCAAAAAAATTTGCAAAATCCTTCGAAGGATTTTGAAGCGGGGCGTGGGATTAAGTGCAGGCTTCTGTTGCCAGGTGCCTGCGAACCCCGCCTTACGCTGCTAAGCGCAAGGACTTAGTTTCGGCGACTCGAACTGCTTACGCAGCCAAAGCCATTGCCGGAGCACGGTTGTCATTTGCAACTGTACAATTGGACCGATAACGGTAGTGCCTCACCGAGCAAAAGCTGGCCCCTTTAGACGTTCGTCGATCCTATTTCGACCCCACACGCCCCAAATGAAAGGGAGAATTGGTGGAGTCGCCGGGTACCGCCCCCGGGTCCGAGCCGTTTATTATGGGTGCGTTTATCGCCATAGTCACAAGCAAGCCCATGACAACACCAATATAGAAGGTTAGGCGGGTTTACACAAGTGTGACCGCCCACATAAGGCCTGTCCCAAAGCAAACCGCCCAAAGCCGGGATGGGCTTTGGGCGGCTACGTCAGATCAGCGATCGTTGCAAATCAGAACCCCGACTTGATCAGCTCAAACTCTTGCGTCATCCGGTCGCGCATCGCCGGATCAATCGGCACTTGCGACAGCAAGGTGCCGTTCACCGCATCGACATCGCCTGCCACAAGATCGGCCTGCGGGATGTCTTTCATCGCCACGTCATTGGCATGGGCATAGCCAAAATTCGCCAGCAACCCTTTGGCCGACCCGTGATCAAGCCAGGCGTTGATAAAGTCATAGGCTTTGTCTTCCGACCCCGGCGCGTCTTTGAAATTGACATAGCCGCAGAACCAGCTGGCGACGCCTTCTTTTGGCGTGCGGTTAAAGGCAACCGGCACATTTTCACGCCGCATGTTCGCCACGCCATCATTCCACGACCATGAGACGATGACTTCACCGGTCTTCATCAACTGCGCCAGTTCCGACGGGTCGGCCCAATAGGTGCGCAC
>JAYUHO010000070.1:0-2403 GCA_043766915.1 Cypionkella sp. | reverse complement strand
CTTGCTTCCAGACAATCAGCTTGCGGCGGAAGTATTCCAGGTGCCGATCGTTCATAAAAGGTTCGGTTTCGGCGGGGCGATAATCTTCCGGCAGGAAGGTTTCGGCTTTCATTCCAGCACTCTCCAGGTTCAAGGGGCGCTTCTCCAGGTGGGCATTCATGATGGCACGCTCCTGCATGGAACGGCATTTAGCCCAAAGGCGCAGCGTTGTCACTAGCGGTTGCGACAAATTTCCCGGATCGTTAAGATTGCCGAAACCCGTCCTCCAGCGCCTTGGAATATTTATGAAATTCGCCTCGACCGACCGCTATATCGTCGCTGATGATCTGCAAATCGCCGTGAATGCCGCCGTAACGTTGCAGCGGCCCTTGTTGGTAAAGGGTGAGCCCGGCACCGGCAAAACTGAATTGGCACGGCAGGTGGCGATGGCCTTGGATATGCCATTGATCGAGTGGCATGTAAAATCCACCACCAAAGCCCAGCAGGGGCTTTACGAATATGATGCCGTCAGCCGCCTGCGCGACAGCCAGTTGGGTGACGCACGGTTGAACGATGTGAAAAACTACATCCGGCGCGGCAAATTATGGACGGCGTTTGATGCCCCTGCCCGCGTGGTGCTGCTGATTGATGAGATCGACAAAGCCGATATCGAATTTCCCAACGATCTGTTGCAGGAATTGGACCGGATGGAATTTCACGTCTATGAAACCGGCGAGACGATTGTAGCACGGCACCGGCCCGTCGTGATCATCACGTCGAACAACGAAAAAGAACTGCCCGACGCGTTTTTGCGGCGTTGTTTTTTCCATTACATCCGCTTTCCCGACACCGATGTTCTGGCGGCAATCGTGCGGGTGCATTTTCCTGATATCAAACCGGCGCTGCTGACCGCCGCACTGACGCAGTTCTTTGAAATCCGTGACACGCCCGGACTGCGCAAGAAGCCTTCAACCTCTGAGGTGCTGGACTGGCTGAAATTGCTGTTGGCCGAGGATTTAGCCCCCGAAGACCTGCGCCGTGATGCCAAAACCGCCTTGCCGCGTCTTCACGGTGCGCTGTTGAAGAATGAACAAGACGTGCAATTGTTCGAACGACTGGCCTTTCTGAACCGAGCCGGGCGCTAGGCATTTTTCCCGAATCGGACATGTTTGCCTAGGTTTGGCCACAGTCTTGCCGTAATTACATCACGAATTTGAGATTTATTGAAATATATTGTAATATTACGTGAGTCTATAATGGAAAATCTGGCGTTGCCGGGTTGGAAACCATCCATGGGTAGATTCGGCGATTGGACGCAAAAATCCAAAGATTGACACAAGCGCGCCTATATCCTGACACTGATCCCCTGTTGTCTCACCCCTAGAGTGAGCGTTTGGTTCAACTGGGTTTTCAGGCGAACAATCAGGTGTCGATCCGGTGTCAATGCCCCCTTCTGCGGGGGGCAAGGACAGCGGCGGCCTTGCAAGGATACTGGTGCGACGATGCCAGATTTCCATGCGAAACCGGGTTGTTGGCCGCAGGTGTGCGGGATCCGCGCGCCGGAAATGCACCGCAATCAAACGCGACCTTCAGGCGGTGAAGGCGCGGTGGGACGCGTGCTTTGGTGCCGAATTCGGGCCAGTGATGGGCCATATCTGCCAATCTGCTTTGGTGGCAATGGGTTGTGATTGGTTGCTGGTACGGTGGCAAGCTTTGCTTTCCGGGTCAGAGGATACTCCCAGAATTGGTGCGGGGGCACCGATTTTGGGGGATCTGATCCAGGGATGGCGGGCGTCTGCGGTGCTTTGTCATCCTCAAGGGGCGCCCAACCCCTGATTATTAGTAAAGAGCTGCCAAGCCATGCGCCTGTTCCCATTGATCGCCCTCGCCGGCCTCACCGCCTGCGCCCCTGCACCGCAGGCCGAAGTGACCAAAAGCTATCCCGAAGACGCCACGTCGGGGGCCATGTTGCCCGCAATGCAGGGGTTTACCGGCACCACATCGCTGAACTCGGCCAAATCAAACACCGAAATTGCCCGCGATTTTCTGGATCTGGAATTCAGGATGGAAAGCGGACGGGCCCTGCCGGCTTTCTCGCGCTTTACGGGCACCATCACCGTGGCCTTCAGCGGCGATGTGCCCGCCTCTGCCCCCGGCGAGCTGGCCAAACTGATCGGGCGGTTCCGCTCCGAGGCGGGTATGGACATCCGCACCGCAGAGCCCGGTGAAAACCCGTCCGTCACGATAGATTTTCAGCCCCGCGCCCAGATGCAGCGCGTGGTGCCGATGGCCGCCTGTTTCGTGGTGCCGCGCGTGCAGTCGTTTGCCGAATATAAAGCCAAGCGCAACGGCCCCGAGGTGGACTGGACAACGATGACATCGCGCGACCATGTGGCGATCTTCATCCCGTCGGACACCAGCCCG
>JAYUHO010000069.1:0-17117 GCA_043766915.1 Cypionkella sp. | reverse complement strand
GGGGCCACGTCGTTCCTGCGCCGCAGCTATACCAAAGACCTGACCGGCGTTGATCTGGCAATCACCGGCGTGCCGTTTGATCAGGCGGTCACCCACCGCCCCGGCACCCGTTTCGGGCCACGTGCGATCCGGGAGGCATCAACCTTGCAGCCCTATGATCCGCCCTACGGCTGGCCCACCAACCCGCTGGAAGATATGAACATCATCGACTATGGCGATCTGGCCTTCGATTATGCCAAGACGTCCGAATTCCCCGCCACCCTGACCGCGCATATCGCCACCATCCTGAAGGCAGGTGCCGGCACGATCACCCTTGGCGGCGATCATTACATCACCTTCCCCATTCTGCGCGCCTATGCCGAAAAGTTCGGCCCGCTGGCGGTGATCCATTTTGACGCGCATTCCGATCTGTGGCCCGACGATGATCTGACCCGGATCGATCATGGCACGATGCTGTATAAGGCGGTTAAAACCGGGCTGGTGGATGCCAAACGGTCGGTTCAGATCGGTATTCGCACCACGACCGAAGATTACCTTGGCGTGAATGTGATCGACGCGCGCGAAGTGCATGAAAGCGGTATCGCGGCTGCCGTGGCAAAGGCGCGCGCGATTGTGGGCGATCATCCGACTTATGTGACGTTCGACATCGACGCCCTTGATCCCTCGGTAGCCCCCGGCACCGGCACGCCGGTCTGGGGCGGGCTGCACAGCTGGCAAGCGGCGGCGATGTTGCGGGATCTGGCGGGCATCAACATGGTGGGTGGCGACGTGGTAGAAGTCTCACCGCCCTATGACACCACCGGGGCCACGGCGATTGCCGGGGCGCATGTGGCGTATGAGCTGATTTGCCTGTACCATTGGGCCCGGACACAGCGGTAAAGGATGACCCGCATGACGATTACCACGACGCTTGCGATTGGGTTGCTGCTGATTGGGGTCGTCTTTGCCGCCTATGTCCGGCTGTCACCGAATGATCCGGCCCGCTGGCATGGTGATATCGCAAGCGCTTTACCTGCCAAACCGGGGGCCTGTGTCGATCAGATCACCGTATCGACGGCGTCGGCCCGGGCGGTGTGCCTGTTGAGTGACCCTGCGGTGAGTGTGCTTGCAAACCTTGACGCCATCGCCACCACCACCACCCGGACACGGCGCTTTGCGGGCGATGCCGCCAGTGGTCGCATCACTTGGATCACCCGCTCGGCCCTGTGGGGGTTTCCCGACTTTACCACTGCCCAAGCCATCCAGACGCCCGAAGGCACCCGGCTCGAGATTTTTGCCCGCCTGCGGTTTGGCAAGTCTGATGCAGGCGTCAACGCCGCCCGCCTTCGCGGATGGTTAACTGCGCTTTAGAACGAGTTGCTTTCAATGGGGTGCTCCCCATTGAAAGCAACTCGCAACAGTCCCACTCTCAGTTTGTCTTTGGGTGCGGCCACTCTGAATCAGATTTGCTGCAATCCTCTTTAACCTTTCATTCTGGTCCAAATATCCCGGGGGAGGCTCAATTGCGCTTGCAATTGAGACGGGGGCAGCGCCCCCACGTCTGGCCCCTTGACCCTAACGCGCCAACGCGGCACACCGCCGATATGGTTCCGTTAGACAAACTTGCCCAAATCACCCAGCGGTTCGAGTTTCTCGAAGCCCGGCTGAACGCAGGGGCATCGCCTGCTGAAATAGCCACGCTGTCGCGCGAATACTCCGATCTCAAACCTGTGGCAGATGAGATCACATCTTATCGCCGCGCGCTGGATGATCTGGCCGAGGCGGAAATTCTGCTGACCGATCCCGAAATGAAGGCACTGGCCGAGGAAGAACTGCCCGTCTTGCGCGCCCGCATTCCGGAAATGGAAACCCGTCTGCAACTGGCACTGCTGCCCAAAGATGCCGCCGATGCACGGCCTGCGATTTTGGAAATTCGTCCCGGCACAGGCGGCGATGAGGCGGCGCTTTTTGCCGCTGATTTGTTGCGAATGTATCAGCGCTATTCCGAATCCATGGGCTGGACGTTTGAGATCATGGATCAGCAAGACAGCGATCTGGGCGGGATCAAGGACGTCTCGGTGCATATCAAGGGCGAGGGCGTCTTTGCCCGGCTGAAGTTTGAATCCGGGGTGCATCGCGTTCAACGTGTGCCCGAAACCGAATCGCAAGGTCGGGTGCATACCTCTGCCGCCACCGTCGCTGTGCTGCCCGAGGCTGAAGAGGTTGATCTGGTGATCCCGGCGTCGGATCTGCGCATTGATACCATGCGCGCGTCGGGTGCGGGTGGCCAGCACGTGAACACCACCGATTCTGCGGTACGTATCACCCATTTGCCCACCGGAATGATTGTGACATCGGCGCAAAAATCGCAGCACCGCAATAAAGAACTGGCGATGCAGGTGCTGCGCGCGCGGCTTTACGATCTGGAACGCGCCCGCGTTGATGATGCACGTGCCGCTGACCGCAAATCGCAGGTGGGGTCGGGCGATCGCAGCGAACGCATCCGCACCTATAACTTTCCCCAGGGCCGGATGACCGATCACCGCATCAACCTGACGCTGTATTCACTGGCGGCAGTGATGGCGGGCGATCTGGGCGAGGTGGTCAACGCGCTGATGGCGCATGATCAGGCGACTAAACTGGCCGAGATGGAGGGATGACGGCCGCGCAGGCGTTGCGTATCGCCGTAAAGCGGTTGGCAGACGCGGGCATTCCCGATGCCGCCCGTGATGCGCGCGTTTTGCTGGCCGATGCCATGGGCATTGCCCCAGATCGTCTTACGCTGCATTTGCCCGACGATCTGACCGATGCCGCACAAGCGGCATTTGATGCGCATATCGCTGCGCGCGCTGGCCACCAGCCCGTCGCGCAAATCATTGGCTATCGGCTGTTCTGGGGCCGCACGTTCACCGTCACCCGCGACACCCTTGATCCGCGCCCCGAAACCGAGGTTCTGGTGGCCGAAGCCCTGTCGCGGCCTTTTGTGAAGATGCTGGATCTGGGTACCGGCACGGGATGCATCTTGCTGTCGTGTCTGGCCGATATGCCGATGGCTATGGGGGTGGGCAGCGATATCTCGGCTGCAGCGTTAGGCGTGGCGCAGGCCAATGCCGCAGCCCTTGATCTGACCGCCCGCGTGCAATTTCTGCAATCGGACTGGTTTGCTGCCACTCCGGGACGTTTCGATCTGATTGTGTCTAACCCGCCCTATATCGCCTCCGATGAAATGGCCGGGCTTTCGCCCGATGTCGTCAAATGGGAGCCGCATCTGGCGCTGTCTCCGGGCGGTGATGGATTGGATGCCTACCGCAGTATCGCAGCAGGGGCAGGGGCGCGATTGATGGCGGGCGGGCGGCTTTTGCTTGAGATCGGGCCAACCCAGGGCACCGCCGTGATGGCGCTTCTGGCGCAGCAGGGTTTTGACGGCATCCGGGTGATCTGTGATCTGGATGGTCGGGACCGGGTGGTTGTGGCGGTTAAGCCGGGGGACGGGCCAGTGTGCGACGACGATCACCCCTGTGCCTGAACCGCCAACTTGTGTCACAGAATGTGCCATTGCAGCGCTTTTTACAGATTCCGCTTGCTAGACTGTCGCCACTGTGATTATTCAGATCCACGCGACATGGGTGCCAACAGGGGCCTGGTATCGCGCAACCCCGATCATGCTGCCATGCCAGTTACCGGCTGACGATCCCGAAAAGATCAGGCGCAAATCAGATCGGACAATCTGGACCAAAGGATAAGATGCGCTCTTCCAAGTCTCGCTCGCGTTCAAAACCGAACCGCCCGCGCACCCTAGGCAACATCACCAACCGTGTGTTCGACAGCTCTGGCCCCGAAGGCAAAGTGCGCGGCACACCGCAGCAAATCATCGAGAAATATCAACAGTTGGCGCGCGATGCGCAGCTGTCGAATGACCGGGTTGCTGCCGAGAATTTCTCGCAGCATGCCGAGCATTACACCCGCATGTTGGCCGAAGCGAACCGCGAATTGGCGGCCGAGCAGGAAAGCCGCCAGCAGTATCAGCAAAATACGCCGCAAGGTGGTGGGTATGGTCAGCAGACCGGCGGCCAGCAGAATGGCCAGAACAACGGTCAGCCGAACGGAAATCAGCAAAATCCAAACCCGCAGAATGGCAATCGGGATCGTCCGGGCGACCGCGATTATCGCAATGACCGCGGCGACTATCGTGGCGATCAACGCGGGGGCGACCAACCCGATGTAGATGGCTATACCCCGATTGGCAGCGGATTTCACGTTGTGGGGGATGAAGAGGCCGGTCTGGTAGAGTTGCCCGAAGCCGTTCGCCCGCAACAGCGCCGCGATGAGCCGCGCCGTGAAGATACCCGTCGTGATGATACGCGCGCCCGCGAACCCCGCCAAGATCAGCAGCGTCGCGACGACGACAACCGCCCGCGCGATGATAACCGCCCTCGCGACGACAACCGCACCCGTGACGACAACCGTCCCCGTGAAGACGCCCGTGCAGACGACCGCCCCCGCGAACCCCGCGCGGACCAACAGCGCACTGATCAGCCCCGCCGCGACCAACCGCGCCGTGAAGATCGGCCCCGCACCGATCAACCCCGTGCTGATCAGCCGCGCAATGACCAACCCCGCGCGGAAAAGCCCCGCAACGATCAGCCGCGCGTCGAACGCCCGCGCGAACCCCGTGTTGTTGCTGAGGTTGAACCTTTGGCCCCGGTCAGCGTGTCTGCGCCTGAACCAGTGGCCGCCGAAGCCCCCAAGCCCGTCCGGGCACCGCGTGTTCGCAAACCTGTGGTCAAGGTTGATGCAGGCGGCGATAGCTCTGGGTCGGCTGAATAGACACCCTTACAAAGGCCCGCCGATTGCGGGCCTTTTCTTTACGCAGCGACCAGCCGTGCCAATGTGCAGAACTGCTCCAGGCTGATCTCTTCGGCCCGCGCCGTGGGTGCAATGCCCGCCGCCACCATGTGATCCTCAATATCCGGCCCCATTGCCTTCAGGCTTGAGCGCAGCATCTTGCGGCGTTGATTAAACGCCATCGTGGTGATCCGGTTCAACACCGCCTCATTCGCCGGGTATCTGGGCGCGTCCAGCCGCGTCAGATGCACCACCGCCGAATGCACTTTCGGCGCAGGCGTGAACGCCTCTGGCGGCAAGGTTAACACGATCTTGGCATCGCAGCGCCATTGCACCAACAGCGCCAACCGCCCGTAGTGATCGGTGCGGGGCTTTGCCACAATACGTTCGGCGACCTCTTTTTGAAACATCAGGGTCAGACTGGTCCAGATCGGCGGCCATATCTTGGGGGTCAGCCAGCGGATCAGCAGTTCGGTGCCAATGTTATAGGGCAGGTTGGCCACGATCCGCACCGGCGGCGTCAGATGCGCCAGCAGGTCCAGATCAAGCGCATCGCCGTGGATCACGGTCAACCGCCCCGGATGCGCATCGGCGATCTGGGTCAGCGCCGGAATACAGCGTGCATCCTTTTCCACCGCCAGCACATGCCGCGCGCCTTCGGCCAACAACCCGCGCGTCAATCCGCCGGGGCCGGGGCCGACCTCAAGCACATCACAGGCCGTCAGATCGCCGGCAGACCGCGCGATTTTGGCCGTCAGGTTCAGATCAAGCAAAAAGTTCTGGCCCAACTGGCGCTTGGCCACCAGAGCATGCGCGCGGATCACCTCACGCAGGGGGGGCAGACCGTCGATTGTGGACATTCAAATCGCCTTTGAAAGAAGATTTTTCGTCGAAAAATCTTCGGGGGACGAAAATTTTTCGACGAAAAATTTTCGCATATCAGCTCGGTTCATCGACGTTTTTCAGCCATCCGCGCGGCCATGCGCAAAGCGGCAATCAGACTGTCAGGCCGGGCAATCCCTTTGCCCGCGATATCAAACGCCGTGCCGTGATCAGGCGAGGTGCGCACAAAGGGCAGCCCAAGCGTTACGTTCACCCCACCGTCAAAATCCAGCGTCTTGATCGGGATCAGCGCCTGATCATGATACATGCAAACCGCCACATCATAGCCACCCCGCGCGCGGGCGTGAAACATCGTGTCGGCAGAATGCGGTCCGCTGATCTGATAGCCTTCGGCACGCAGGCCGTTCAGAACCGGAATGATCACGTCGATTTCGTCCCACCCGATAGCCCCGCCTTCGCCCGCATGCGGGTTCAGCCCTGCGACAGCTATGCGCGGGGTGGCGATCCCAAAATCGCGGATCATTCCGGCGGCGGTAATGCGGATCGTGTCGGCCAGCAGATCGGGCGTCAATTGTGCGGCCACATTGGCCAGCGGAATGTGAATGGTGACAGGCACCACCCGCAGCGTATCGCAGGCCAGCATCATCACACCGCGGCGTGCGCCCGCCAGATGCGCCAGAAATTCGGTATGGCCCGGAAAGGCAAAATCCGCACCGTCTTTCAACGCTTTCTTATGGATCGGCGCGGTACAAATGGCCGAGGCTTGTCCCGATAGCACCAAAGCCACACTGCGTTCGATCACCGCGATTACGCCTGCGGCATTTTCCGGGGCAGGGGTGCCCGGCCTGTTCGGCGCGGCAAATTGATGCACCAGTACGGGCAGCACATCTGCTTGCACCGCAATGGCCTGCGCCGGATCGCTGATTTCCGCAATCGCGGTGCCTTGCGGCAAATGCCGGGGATCGCCAATCCAGAAAAATGGCACGTCCGTGCCCAGCACCCGACGCGCGGCCACCGCCAATTCCGGGCCGATGCCTGCAGGTTCGCCGCAGGTCAGTGCGATGGGGGCAATAGCTGCCACCTTACGGATCGACGATAATGGCTTCGCTGCGCAGCTCTTCCAGATAGATCTCGGCCAGGGTGCCCAGTTGCTGGTTGGTCAGCTGCAGGCGGATCTCATCGCGCGAGGGTTGGTTTTCGGGGGCGGCCCCCCGGCTGCACAGCATCAGGAACACCCGCGCACCGCCGCGCGTCAGCGCCGTTGAACTTTCGCCGGCATCCAGCAACGCCACCGCTCCCGCAACATCGGCGGGCAGTTGCCCTTGCGGCACGGTTTGGCGGCGCAAACGGTCAGCGGGCTGGCCCCGGGCGATGGTGTATAAATCATCACAATTGTCAGATTGCGCGCGAATTTTTGCCGCCGTATCGGCGACACTGGCATCATTCGGAATGATGTACTCGGCGTAATCCACCACGGTGCTGCCCTCGGCGCCGATCTCTTCCTGAGCTTGCTCGCGCAGCAGATAGATCACGACGGTGTCATCCAAAATCACCGGATTTGACACTTGCCCCGCCGCCAATGCGCGCACCGCCACCGCGGCATCGGGCGCAAATTCTGAAAGGCGTTTCCAATCCACCGCACCGCCACTGCCTGCCGTAGGGCCAGAGGAATTGCTGCGCGCGGCAGCGGCAAAATCGCCACCCGATTTCAGGTCTGCGACCAACCTGCGCGCCAGCGCCAAAGCATTGCTGCGGCCCTCGCCCGTGGCCGGAATGACAATCTCTGATGTCAGCACTGTGATCGCGGTGGTCGGTTTGAAATTTGCCACCGCGCGGTCAATCGCGGCTTGGGAAATCTGCACCCGCTGGCCAAACTTGGCCCGCACCAGATCGCGCCACACCAGACCCGACGAGACAAAATCGCGGTAGGTTTCGGCATCAACCCCGCCCTGATTGATCGCCTTGATAAACTCTTCGGCGGTCAGGTTGGCGCGCGAGGCGAACTCTTCCATGCCCGCCTTCAGCGCCTCGGGGGTCAGCACAACGCCCGCCTGTTCGGCGGCAAACTGGCGCAGACGGTCGTCGATCAGACCCTTCATCGATTCCCGTTCAAGATCGCCGGGCTGGCGCAACAGCTGCATGAACAACAAGCGCTGGTCGTATTCATATTGGCTGATGGCGCGCTCGTTGACGATTTTGATCGGGGTGAATTGTGCCTGTGCCGCCGTGAAAGGCGTCAAACAGAAGGCAATGGTGCAGACCAACGCGGCCATGGGGAAAAATGCGGGACGTGTGATCATCGTGCGCCGTCGTCCGTTTCTGCTGCGCGCGCCCGGGGGCGCGGGGTGTCGTTGCGGGCGATGGATCATCGGCGGCACTGACGCGCTGGCCCCGGTGCAGAGCCGCCTCCAAAGCCCAGGAGTTCGACCGAAAGGCCGAAATCCGTGGTTGGTTTTACACTAGTCGATGACGTGAACCGACGCGAGAGAGAAAGATCGACCAGCAGGCATTCGTTACGATAGGTCAAGCCCAGCCCTGCCTTGGCGGCCCGTTCGGCGGTGAAATCATAGCGATTGGCAAATTGTGCCGTCCAGTTTGAGGTGATTTTATAGGTCGAATAGATGTTCAGCTCTGACGTGGGATCTGGGCGATTTTCCGCCAGATCGGCCACGGCATAGACATAGCCTGCGGCCAAGCCATAGCGATCACCCGACACCGCCGCCAGAAATTCACCCTTGGTCAGCGTGAGATCATCGTTGAAAATCAGCCGGTTGGTTATTCCCAACCCGCCTGCATTGGTCAGCTGCCAACTGGCCATCCAATCAGAATTGATCCCCGCCAGACCGGACCCCGCGCTGAACTGCCCCAGATCATCCACGCGCAGCACCCGGCCTGCAGTCAGGCCCAACGTCCAGCCACCCGGATCATTGCGCAGATAACTGACGCCCAGATTGGCGCGCACCCCGCGTTCGGTGGCGTCCGATCCGGGAAAGCGGTTTAATGCGAACAAATTGCCCTCATCAAACTCCACCAGGGCCGAATCTTCATTGGGAATTGCTTCGCTGCCACCCGGCGAAAAGACCAGTTGCACGACCGGTTCGACCACTTGGGTGACGCCGTTTTTGCCCGATTTGATCAGCGGCCAGCGCAGTTCAGCGCCAATTGATCCATGAAAGCGGGCCTTTGATCCGGAAAACACCGCGTCCTGGCCGATCACATAGAAATCACCCGTTGCCTCGCCCAAAACTGCTGCGATCATGCCGTTGTTGAAAATCCAATCCCGGCGCCAATCGGCCTTGAGTGACACGCGCTGCACATCGCGACCATCGGCGATGCCATCGCTGTCGCCGTCCAGCGGCGAGGTTGACGGGCGGTAATGCGCATGGGTCTGAAACCGCAACCCGCCTTCGCCACCCAAATTGCCCAGCGAGACCCGCCGCGCATAGGTCAGATCGGACACCACGGCGGCCAGAGTGCCGTTATCATCCCCCTGCCGGATGGAATGAAAGCCGATCAGCCGCGCCGATATGGTTTCATTCCGCCGGGTACGGCTGATCTCAAGGCGGCTGTCCAGTCGGTCCGACGCCGAATAGCCATAGTCCAGCAGATAGGCGTCGTCACTGACCACCTCGCCGCGCAGATCAAGCGTAAAGCCTTTCGGAAGCGAAAATTGCCCGTTGGCCAGAACATAGCCGCGGCTTTCCCCCGGCAAAAGCGCATCCCGGGAAAACGCACCGTTGATCGTCAGATCACCCGTCGCAAAGGCCTGACGATAGCGCAAATCAACGGTGCGCGCACCATTGGTGGTGATATAGGGGGTGATTGTCAGATCGCGATGATCGCCAAGTTTCAGAAAATAGGGCAGCTTAACGCCGGTGCCAAGGTTTGAATTGCCCGTCAGTTTGGGCATCAAGAACCCCGAAGCCCGCTTTAGCGTTGGATCAGGCAGGCGCAGTCGCGGGATGTAAAGCACCGGCACGCCGCCAAAGCGCAGCTGTGCATGTTCGAAATACAGCTGCTGTTCGCGTTGATCATGCACCACGCGGGACGCGCGAATTTCCCAAAGTGGCGTCGGACTGCCCGCACAGATTTTGCACGATGACGCCACAACCCGGTTCAACGCGGTATAGCGTCCGCCCACCCGCATGATCTCGGACGCGGCCAGCTGCAGCTGCTGGTTCATCACCATCCGCGCCGATGTCAGAATACCATCGGTCAGATCGGCGCTCAGCTCGGCCTGACTGGCCAGAATGTAATTTTCATTGCCGTCGGTCAGAACAATCGGTCCGGTGATCACCAGAGTGTTGGCCACGCGGTCAAACACCACGGATTGCGCAGTCAGGCGTTGGCCTTTGAAAAATATCTCGACATGGCCGTCTGCAATCAGCTGGTTTGGTGCGGAAATCAGCAGACTATCCGCCACCAACGTGGCGCGGTCCTGCGCGATGGCGGTGCCCATCAGACCCAGCCATAAACCCAGCATCACAGACAGTTTCCAAAGGACGCGCATCAGCCATCCTCCAGATGCAATAACAACCCCAAGGCCAGCATGATTGCCGCCAAAGGCGGAATCCACGCCGCGATCAGAATGGGGATCTGGCCGTTTTCGCCCAACACCTGCGCGAAGTTGCGCAGGAAAAAGATCAGGAATCCCCCCGACAGCGCCAGCAGCACCATCGACCCGGTTTTGCCAAACCGCGCATGGCGCATGGTGAACCCGGCGGCGATCAGCACCATCGAGGCCAACAACAGTGGCAATGCCAGTTCCATCTGCATCCAGACCCGGTGCGCGCGGGCGGAAAAGCCGGCCCGTTCCAGATCGGCGATATAACGGGGCAGGTTCCAAAATGCCACGGCGGACGGCGCACCAAAGCTGTTGCGGATGCGGTCGGTGGTAAGGTCAGTGGCCAGAACCAGCCCATCAGGCAGGGCAGTTGCATCACGTTCAGGATTGCCCGACGCCAAATTCCAGCGTTTCACCCCTGAAAGCACCCATTGGCCCGGGCGCAAGACGGCGTCTTTCGCCTCGATCCGTTGCGCAGGCGTGCCATCAGGCGAAAAGGTCAGGAAGGTTACATCATGCAGGGCCACGCCATCGGGGTCCGCGCGCGCGGCCTTGATCACAGATTGGCCTGCGGCGTCGCCCTGACGCATCCACAACCCATCTCCCGATACCGACATCACCGCCCCGGCAGTGCCCCCATACATGGCCGACAACGTATCATACTTCTTCGACGTCGCCGCCACCAATGGGTTGAACACCGCCACGGCCAACATGCCGATCACCAGAGCCGCCCCCAGCGGAGCCAGCAAAAACCGCAATCCCGACCGCCCCGCCGCCCGCACCACCACCAGTTCCGACGACCGCGCCAGCCCCAGAAACAGCGAGATCGACGCCAGAATGACGATCAGCGGCAATATCCGATACAAACTGGCAGGCACTGACAGCGACGCCATATAGACCGCGTCACCTAAGCCCAGTGTGGTGCCTGAATATTTCCGCAGCTGATCAATGGTTTCGATCAGCATCATGATGCCAAAGAATATCGCAAACACCCGGGCGAACATGCTGACGAACCGCTTGGCGATGTAAAGGGTCAGGATCATGCCACGGCCGCCGTGACGCGCCGCAATCGTTTGGGCCGCTGTGACCACCACAATTCGAACGTGCCAATCGCCAATCCGATAACCGGGGCTGCATAGGCCCAAATCCAGCCACCGTCCGAATTACTGCCCAAACCTGTGCCCACCGTGGCAATCGCCTGCACCACAATCAACAATCCCACCGCCACCAAAACCTGCCGCCACAATCCAAACCGGCTGAACGCGCCCAACAGCAACGACGCAAATCCGATCAGCGCCGCCGCCGCCGCCAAAAACGGTTGCGCCAAGCGGTCATGGGCTGCAAAAATCAACGCAGCACGGGTCTTTTTGGTCTCGGCCATCAGCGCAGCCGAGGCGGTCAGCAATTCAAACGTCGATGCCTCATCCGATGTGCGCGGTCCGCGGGTTTGCGCCTCTATTAACCCTGACAGATCATAGGTGAAATCGCCAAACCGGGTGATCGAAAGGCTTTCCGTCTTGGTCGTCAGCACCTGCACCATACCGTCAAACATCAACATCTTTGGCCCGGTATCGGTGCGCACAAACAAGGCCCGCCGCGCAGTATACGTGGTGCGCAGGTCCGCTTTGCGGTCATCGGCCAGAAACAGGTCCAGCAGTTCTCCGGTTGCCGCAATCTCACGGATATAAAGCGTGATCCCGTCGCCGGGATGCAAAAACTGCCCGTCCTTCAAAAACCGCGCCGTGACGTTTTGCGAAATCTCGGCGCTGCGATCGGCCAACGCGGTGCGGCTGGCGGGCACAAGCACATGCATCAACAGCATCATCATCGCCGCCACGATCAGCCCGAAATACACCACCGGACGCGCCAGTCGAAACGCGGAAAACCCGGTGGCCTGCATCACCACCAACTCACTTTCCTGCGTCAACCGATTGGCCACATAAACCGCCGCTGCAAAGGCCGATATAGGCAAGACCAGCCGGATCACATTGGGCAATGTCAGCAGGGAAAACTCTAAAAACACCACCGCCGACTGGCCGTCGCCGATCAATTGATCAAACAGCCCCACCGCGCGGTTCACCCAATAAACCGCCACCAGCACTAGCGAGAAAAACCCGAACAGGGCCAGCAGTTGCGATAAAAGATAGCGGTCGAATCTTGCCACAGGGCGGGTGTCCTTGAAAACTGCCGCGACGCTAGCCGATATATGGTCTGGGGAAAACTGGTATCTGGCCTTTCACCAGCCCCTTCGCTAGCCTTGCGCGAAAGCTTGCGTGCAAACGCCTGGATTAATCGGAGAACACCATGTCCCACCCCTTAGCACTTCAGTTTCAATCGCCCGATCTGGCCGCGTTGCCCAATGTCGCGGGCCGCATTGTGCTGGTGGTCGATGGCACTGCCCCCGGCACACCTGTGGCAAAACTGGTCAACAAACTGATGCGGGGTGCTCTTGCCCGGGCGATGGCGTCAGACACCTTTGCAAAGTTGAAAACGGGCGAGGCGATGGATCTGGCCTATCCCGCGGGGCTGGCCGCCGAAGCCGTGCAACTCGTGCGCCTGCCACGAAAATCTACGATCTGCGATGCGCGCAAGGCAGGGGCCGCAATTGCGCGCGGGTTGGGGGTGGCAGGGGCGGTGGTTTATGCCGAAACCCATCCAATGGCTGCCGAGATTTCGTTTGGATTGGCGATGCGCGCCTATGAATTTGCCCCCCATAAAACCGCCCCCGCCAAGGTGATCGGCCCGGTCACACTCAGCGTGGCCCATCCGGAATCGGTCGCCGCTGCCGCAGCCCCGATGGCCGCCGTTGCCGAAGGCGTGTTTTTCACCCGCGATCTGGTCAATGAACCGGCCAATATCCTGACCACCTATGATTTCGCCGCCCGCCTTGCCGCGATGCAGGAACTGGGGCTGGATGTGGAAATTCTGGAAGAGGACCAGCTGGAAAAGCTGGGCATGCGCGCGCTCTTGGGCGTCGGCCAAGGCTCGGAAAGCCCGTCGAAAGTGGTGGTCATGCAATGGCATGGCGGGCCCAAGGGTGAGGCCCCGTTTGCTTTGGTCGGCAAGGGCGTCGTGTTTGATACCGGCGGCATTTCCATGAAGCCCGCCGGGGGCATGGAAGACATGACCATGGACATGGGCGGCGCTGGCGTGGTGGCGGGGGTGATGCGCACGCTTGCCCTGCGCAAATCAAAGGCCAATGTCGTGGGGCTGGTCGGTATCGTCGAAAACATGCCCGACGGACGCGCGCAACGCCCCGGTGATGTGGTCAGGTCCATGAAGGGCGACACCATCGAGGTGATTAACACCGATGCCGAGGGCCGTTTGGTGCTGGCAGACGTGCTTTGGTATGCCCAAGAGCGGTTCAAACCCACCGGCGTGATCAATCTGGCAACGCTGACGGGCGCGATTATCGTGGCCTTGGGACATGAAAATACCGGCGTGTTTTCCAACGATGATGCACTGTGCAACGCGTTCTTAAAGGCCGCCGCAGCAGAAGGCGAAGGCGCATGGCGGATGCCAATGGGGCCTGCCTATGACGAAAAGCTGAAATCCCGCGTTGCCGATATGGTCAATTCCTGCGGACGTGATGGCGGCTCGATCACGGCGGCACAGTTCCTGAAACGGTTCATCAAAGACGATATGCCGTGGTGCCATCTGGATATCGCGGGCACGGCGCTGTTGAAATCCGACAGCACTTTGGCCCCCAAGGGCGCGACAGGTTGGGGCGTGATGGCGCTGAACCGGATGATCCGCGATTTGTTTGAGGGGAAGTAGGCTGATGGCTTGTTGCACATCTGTGCAGGAACGTGTGCGCTGATGGGAACTGCGATGTTCTATCATCTGACCCGGTCAACGCCCGTGCAAACGCTGGCAATGATCTTGCCGCGCGCGCTTGGCCAAGGCTGGCACGTGATGGTGCGCGGCACCGATAAGGGCGCGCTGGATCGGCTGGATACACAGCTGTGGCAAGGCCCGGACGATGGCTTTCTGCCGCATGGTCTGGCGGGCGGGGGTCATGATGCCGATCAACCGATCCTGCTGGGCACCGGGGCAATTGGCAATGTGGCCCAAGGGCTGGTCCTGGTCGATGGCGCCGACACTGTGCCCGATGAGGCGCTGGGACTAGAGCGGGTCTGGGCGGTGTTTGATGGCGCAGATGAGGCCGCCGTCGCCAAGGCGCGCGGCTTGTGGACCCGATTGACGGGTGCGGGGATGTCCGCGCAATACTGGTCAGAAGAGGGGGGCAAGTGGGAGAAAAAGGCAGAAAAGTGATAGAATACATCTCACTAAATCCGTTCGTGATGTTTTCAATATCACGCATCCCAGATTGATCTATCCAATTTGATTAAAATTTGCCCTTCACTTTGGTTCAAATACCTCCTTGGGGAAGGCCCAATCGCTTGACGACTGGGACAGGGGTGTGAAACCCCCGCCTGCCTTAACGAAACAAACCAGCGAACAAAAGAAACATCAATCTACCGCCGCAAAACCATGCGATCCTCGGCGATCTGAATGTCGAACATCCCCAGATAATCCATCCCCAGCAACGACTCCTCCATCGCCGCACCGTTTACCCACGCGGTGATATCGGTGTCAGTGAATGGCCCCAGAACCACGCTGTTCAGGGACGTGCGGGCGATATCAACCGTGCCATTGGCGGTTTCGGCCTGATGCATGAACTTCAGGTCTGCGGCGTTAATCCCAACCGCCGCCGCATCGTCGGGGGTCAGCACCAGATTGGTGGCCCCGGTATCGGCCACAAAGATGATGTCCTTGCCGTTGATCGTCAGCGTCAGGTAATAATGCCCGTCCGGGCTGCGCGGCACCACCAATTCACCGGCGTCTCCAATGGTTTGATGTGGCTTGGCGCTGTTTTTCACGTCAGTCCACAGGCCATACCCCGCCATCAGCCCGATGAAAATCATCCCCCATGCCAGAGCCACCCGCAGCGCCTGACCCATCCGGCCGCGGTATTCCGCCATCCCCCAGCCGATAACAGCCGCCAGCAAAATCCCCAGATAAATCAACCGCGCATAGCCATCGTCATTCATCCGATCAACCCCGTTCCGCGCACGCCGTCGATGACAAATTGCACCGACAGGGCCGCCAGTAACATGCCCAGCAGCCGTGTGATCACGATGGTGCCCGTGCGGCCCAACAGACGTTCCAAAGGCGGCGAGGCCAGCAAGAACAAATAAGTCGCCAGCATCATCACCAGAAGCAACCCCATCACCGCCGCCGTGCCACCCCATCCGGGACCGGATTGGCCGACCAGCAAAATCATCGTGGCAATCGCTCCGGGCCCCGCAATCAGCGGCGTTGCCAAGGGGAACACCGACGGGTCATGATCAGGGTCGGCATGTTGGCCCTCCCGGCGCTGGGTGCGGCGTTCAAAAAGCATATCAAGTGCTGTCAGAAACAGCAAAATCCCGCCCGCGATGCGGAAGGCCGGCATCGAGATGCCGATGAACCCCAGCACGGTCTCCCCCGCCAATCCGAACATCAGCAGCAGCAAAGTGGCAATGATACAGGCCCGCCGCGCCATGGCTGCGCGTTTTCCGGCATCCATCCCGGTGGTCAGGGCAATGAACAGGGGCACCAGCCCGGGCGGATCAATCACCACAAACAGCGTTGCAAAGGCGGTGATCAAAAACGCACTGTCGGGCATTGGACCTTACTTTCGGGTGCACCCACCATGGCGAAACGGACTGCTTGGCACAACGTTGAAAATCATGCGCCGAAAATCATTGGTGAGCCTTATGCCGCCGCCGCTTCCAGCTTTTCCTGGCTTGCCAGCCACAGCGCCTCGGCGCGGTCCAACCCGTTCATCACCTCGGCGTATTTCTTGTTCCAGGTTTCCAATTCGCCAACGCGCGACGCGTCATACAGCTCTGGGTCGGCCAGTTTTTTGGCCAAACGGTCGCGCATTTCATTCAGCTTGCTAAGGATCAGCTCTGATTTTTTAACCTCGGCGCGCAGGCTTTTCACGTCTTCCTGACTTAGCTTTTTCATCTTTTCAACGGGTTTTGCGACGGGTTTGGCATCGTCATCGCCTGCCAGCAACTGGCGGCGATACGCCTCTAAGTCTTCGGTGTAAGGAGTCACCGCGCCGCCTTTGACCAGCCACAACCGATCTGCCACCAACCCCAACAAGTGCATATCGTGGCTGACCAGAATAACAGCCCCCGAATATTGCGTCAGCGCCTCAACCAGCGCCTCGCGGCTTTCCATATCCAAATGGTTGGTCGGTTCATCCAAAATCAGCAGATGCGGCGCATCAATGGTGGCCAGCAGCAACGACAACCGCGCCTTTTGCCCGCCCGACAGGCGGCCCACAACGGTTTCGGCCTGATCGGCCATCAGACCAAACCCAGCCAACCGCGCACGCAGTCGCGGTTGCCCCTCGGCGGGACGCAGGCGCATGATGTGCTGCAAGGGGGTTTCATCAATGTGCAACTCATCCACCTGATGCTGCGCGAAATAGCCGATGCGCAGCTTGGAGGACCTTGTGATCTTGCCGTCTGACGCTTGCAGTTTGCCCGCCAGCAGCTTGGACAGCGTCGATTTGCCCTGCCCGTTGCGGCCCAGAAGGGCGATCCGGTCATCCTGATCAATCCGCAGGTTCAGCTTTTTCAGGACCGGCGGCCCGCCATAGCCCACGGCACAGGCGTCCATGTTGATGATCGGCGGAGCAAGCTCTTCGGGTTCGGGGAATGTGAACACGACCTGCCGCGCTTCTTCGGGCGGGGTGATCAGGGTCATCTTCTCCAGCATCTTGACGCGGGACTGCGCCTGCGCGGCTTTGGAGGCTTTGGCCTTGAAGCGGTCCACGAAGCTTTGCAGGTGGGCGCGGCGGGTGTCTTGTTTGCGCGCCTCAGCCGCC
>JAYUHO010000068.1:0-6478 GCA_043766915.1 Cypionkella sp. | reverse complement strand
GTACAGGTGGTGCATGGCGGGCATTTTCCAAGCTATGGCGGCGCGCGCCACCGCGACATCATCCGCAGCTGGCTTACGGCAAAGGAAGGGGGCCAGTGATACGAATCCCCGCGCATTATAAGGGGCCGTCGCGGGAAGGCGCACAATCTTGGGGGGCTATGTTGTTCCTTTAACGCCGCTTGTGCGCCAAAGGTGTGTGGCATGAAACAGGCCATAGGCAAACATAAGCGACACGATCATCGCGGCCCCCGCCGTAGCCAGACTATGCTCGTCCAAATTGGTGCTGCGGCGCAGGATCGACAGGATCAGCGGATGCACCAGATAAACCGTCAGGGATGTTTGCGCGCAAAGCCGGGACAGCGCGGTTTCGCGGCTTTGCACCGCCAGACACAGCAGCAACGCGGCACTGGCCAACCCCAGTTGCAGCAGCCCGGTTGTCCAGCCAAGGGCAAATGCCGCTGTCCCCAGCAGGAAAATACCCAATGCCGCGCCGATCGTCAAAGCGGTGTTCCCTCGACTAAGGCCCAGCGCCACTCCAATCCCAAGCGCGGGCAAAGCGGTGGCCCATTGCGCCAAGGGTATCGACAGGGGCGGGCCCTGTTGCAGCGCAAGGCTGGCAAAACTGGCGACCAATAACAGGCCCAGCATCCTGCTTTGCCCTGCAGTGGTGGCAGGCCATAGCCGCACCAGCGGCGGCAAGGTCAGGCTGGCCACAAAAGCAAAAGGCAAAAACCACAGATGCAGCGCGGGACCGGTCAGCAGCATCGAAAGGGTGAATTCCTGCGCATAGGTTTTTTGGGTGAACCCCACTTCCAACAGTTTTACCGCCCCATATAGTGCCGACCATATCCCCCACGGTATCAACAGCCGCCGCGCGCGATTCGTCATAAAACTGCCAAAGGGACGCGCGGCGGCGGCGGGCAAGCCCAGCACAATCAACAACATCAAAAAGAACGGCAGCGCGGCATAGCCGATGCTGCGGCCCGGTGCACCGGCGTGAAACAGCACAATGCCAAAGGCGGCAAGCAGGCGGGCAATATCAAGGGTGGCGTTTCTGTCGGTCCGAGGCTGGGGATCAGACAAGGGCGTCATCAGCCCTTAAAACCGCATTGAAAAGTCGCGGCGCAGTTCCAGAAACAGGCTGTCAGAAGCGCCGCTTCCGATGCCGTCTTTGTCGCGCAGCCGGTGCGTATACCCCAGATCCAACGCCCAGTCTTGCGCAAGGTTATAGCTGTAGGTGGCGGACAGGCTGGTGTTGGTGGTGCCCAGAGCACTGGCGGTGTCAAGGCTTTCGGCCCAGTCCAGCGATACTGCCAGATTTGACAGCGGGGTCAGCCCGGTTTGATAGCCGACCGAAGCCGAAGACAGCACCGTTTCGCTATCGGTTTCGCTGCCCGACGAGACGGCGCGCGACACTCCAAGCGTCACCGCACCGTTGGGCAACTCGCGTTGGTAATTCATCGCCCCGGTCAAACGGGTTTCATTGTTGACGCCGCGGGTCGCCCCAAGGCTGTAAGACAGCACGGCATCGGGCAATTCGATGGTTTGGCCGGCGGTCAGGCTGTGCCGCGCGCCATCGGGGGTGTCATCTAGCGCCGCGCGGACCGTGATCTCGCCGGCTGGCCGGGCAAGGGTAATCCCTGCATCCAACCCCACCGTGTCGCGCGTGGCGGATCCGGCCTTTTCGAACTGGCTGGCGCGCAGACCCAGATCCAGCCGCAACACGTCGGACAGATCGGCGCGCAGCGTGACGCCAGCGCGCTGGGTACGGTTATCGATCTGATCAGCCGCCGCATCGCGGTAGGTTACATCGGTTATCCCGGCGCTGACACCAAAGCCCAAGGGCGCGGTCTTACCCCAGGTCAGGCCCGTGTTCAGGCTGGCGGTGCGGCGGGTGCCGGGGCCCGCGTCAAAATCCGTTACATCCCGTGCCGCCGTCAGGTCAGAATCGGTCAGGCTGGCGTCAAAACTGAAATCAGCGATTGCCGCCTCGCGGGAATAAGAGAAAGACAGCGTCGGATCAACAAGGCCGGTGGCCGGATTGCCCGCCCCTGTCGTCGTCAGCGCCCTTGCCGAAGCATTAAAGGCCAACCGGCTGATATTGGTTTCGCTGAGAAGGCCGAACGACAGGCCAATCGAGGCTTTGTTGGTGGCACCTGCCGAAACCGGATCAAGATCTGCGTTGCTGTTGGTTTCCGCACGAAAGCTAAGGCCGAAGGTCAACTGCGGGCCGCCCTGATCCTGCGCCAGTGCGGGCGTGCAAAGACCTGCCAGCACCAACACAGCCGGACCAACGCCCGCAATGGATAAAACAGTCTTCACGGCCATGCTCCCCCAGAGCGTCGCACGGGGATGGCACCCCCGTTGCGTATTCAAACCAGTGCTTACTCGAACAGTTTGCGCTGTGGAATGACGATCACATCGCCCGATTTCAGCGTGGTATTGCCGTTATTGCTGGTGCCAGCTTCGATCGCGTCATAGTTCAGCTTGAACACGGTTTCGGCTTTGCTTTTGGCATCGGTGCGGCGCAGCTGAATGCGTTGGGTGGCGGCAAATTTGCTAAAGCCGCCCATTTCGGCAAACAGTTGCAGAACGGTGGTGCCCGGTGCGACCTCAAGTTTGCCGGCTTTGGCCGCTTCGCCCATGACATAGACGGTGATGGTTGCGGCTTTGCCTGTGCCGGTTCCGCCCCCTGCACTGCGTTCCGCCAGCCGTTCCAGCGAGACAAATACATTCGGCGGGGCCGAGAAATTTGACGCGATTCGCGCAGAGATTGCCGCGCCCACCGCATCCACCGACAGGCCCGAGGCCTTGATCGTGCCGACCAGCGGGATCGAAATACGGCCATCCGGCGCCACCAGCACCGACCGGTTCAGGCTGGGATCTTCCAGCACTTCGATCTTCACCACATCGCCTGCACGCAGCGCATAGCCTTCGGCATAGGCGGGCGACAGCAGGGCGGCAAGGCCAAAGACCATCAAAGTCAGGGTGGCAATCAGGCGTTTCATGTCCGCAATCTCCTGTTGGCATCGGGGCTTAATTGCCGTGCTGCACTGTTGCGTTATAGACATCAGACTAAAGCGCATTTGCGACGGCGAAAAGGATAATTTCCCCACTGGGCCGGGGTTGGGTCGTTGCGCCAAGGGGGTCGTGCCCCGGCGGCAACAGTTTGGGGACGGTTTGCCCCGTCATGGCGTGACGGCTTTCAAGGCATCCAGCTGCTTTTGCGCATCCTGCATCTGCGGCAGGGCTGTATCGCCTGCCACCGCAAGGGCGGCGGTGAACTGGCGGATGGCGTCATCGCGGCGGTCCAGTTTGGCGTAAACCATGCCCAGATGATATTGCGTCAACGGGTCTTGCGGCAAGCCTTTTGCGGCGGGTTCCAGATTGGCCAAGGCCTCATCCATGTTGCCGCGCCGGAAGGCGATCCAGCCATAGGTGTCCTGAAAGGCGGGCACGTCCGATCCGCGCAGACGCCGCGCGATGGCTTCGGCGCGTTCCAGACTGGCGGCATCATCGTGATGCGCGGTGATCAGGCTGGCCAGATTGTTGGCCACCACGGTGTTGCTGCTGTCTTCGGCATAAAGCGCGTCATAAACCGCAATCGCGCCCTCGATATCACCGCCGCGCTCCAATTCACCCGCCTTCATCCAGCGCAGCGTGACGGATTTTGGCGCGGCTTTCAGGCCCGCGTCCAGCGCGGCTGTGGCCTCGGCCTCACGGCCCGCCGCCGCCAGTTGGCCATAAAGCAGCCGCAACGGCGGCTCGGCGGTCGGATCCTCGGCCAGCAGGCTGCGATATTGCGCCTCGGCAGCCTCTGCCTTGCCCATCATCGCATCCAGACTGGCGCTGAGAATGCGCAGGCCGGGGTCTTTTGGCGTGGTTTTCAACACGCCGTCCAGATAGGCGCGCGCCTCGTCCACCTTGCCCGCGCGCACCTGAGTTTGCACGATCATCGCAGCGGCAGCCACCGATTGATCGCCCGAGGCGACCTGTTCTTGCAGCAGGGCCAGACTGTCATCAATCCGGTTTTGACCCGACAGAATGGCCGCGCGCAGGCCCTGAATACCAGCTTGCATTTCGGGTTGGTTCAAGGCGGCCAGCGCATTAACCGCTTCATCCGCGCGGGGCCAAAGGGATTGACCGATGTAGTATTCCGCCAGTGCCCGCAGGATCGACGGATCGGCCGGACTGGTGCGGCGGGCGTCGGTCAGCACGGTTTCGGCCACTTCCGGGCGGCCCTGACGCATCAGAAATTGCGCATAACGCAGCGATGTATCCGGCGCAGCGCCCGATACTTCGACCGCCAGTGCCAGCCGTTCGCCCGCCAGATCAAGACTGCCATCGCGTTCATGCGCCGCCGCCATCAGCGTCAGGATTGCCGCATCCCGCGGCGTCTGATTCAGTGCTGCACGCAGATCGACGATTGCATCGCCGGGCTTGTCTTCGGCGATGAACCAGCCTGCGCGCAGTTTCAGCGCTTCGACATTGCTGGGGTCTTCGGTCAGAATTTCCTCAACCAGCGCGCGCGCGCCAACCCGATTCTCGGTGGCATCCAGCATGCGGGCCAACATCGCCTTGATCCGGCGGGTCTGATCCGAGGCGGTGGCTGATTTGACGATGGTTTCCATGGCGGTGATGGCAGGGGCGGTCTGACCGGCCTCAAAATCCAGCGTGGCGGCAAGGGCACCATACAGCTCGGCGTTGGGCGTGCCTGCGTTGGCGGTGATCAGGGAGGTCAACTCGGCGCGCGCCGCATCGGGGCTGCGCGCGGCTTGCAAAAATTGCACCAGGGTCAGATGACCTTCGGGTGTCGCAGTCAGCGGGCCCGCCAACTGCCGCAAAAACGCCTCGGCACCGTCCAGATCCTTTTGCACCAGATACCAGCCGATCAGCGCCGATTTGACATCCTGATTGTCGGGAAACAGCGCAAACATCGCCTTTAACTGCTCACCAGTGCCCTTGATGTCATTGGATTGCGCCAGAAGGCGGAATTTCAGCATGTGAAATTCCAACGCTTTCGGATCAAGTTTTATGGCTGCTTCAACCAGCGGCAAGGCGGTGATTGGATCAGGCCCTGAAATTGCGCGGTCAATCGCGATGCGTTGCGCCAGCAGGTTTTCAGGTTGGGTTTTCAGCAGGTTTCGGGCGTCAGCAGCAATGCTGTCGCGTGCTGTCTCATCGCGCGCCAGCACAGCCGCCCGGTAATCCAGCGCCAGTTTGATGGCCACCACACCCGGCGCATCCGGCGTCAGCGCAATTGCAGCCTTGCCGTGGCGTTCCGCTTCGGCCCAATCGCCGCGTTCGATGGCAATTTCAGCCAGCAACTGACGCACATCGGGGGTATCAGGATATTGTTCGATCAGCCGCAGATACTGGCTGTAAGCCTCCTGGACCTTGCCTTGCTTGATCAGAATATCCGCATAGGTTTTCCGGGCCTCTTTGTGAAAGCCATTGTATTTAAAGGTGTTGCGGAATTCCACAAGCGCGCGTTCATCATCCCCCGCGGCCATCAGGGCCAGCCCCGACTGGTAATAGCTTTCGGCCTTTTCCTCGGCAGATTGACAGCCCGCAAGCGTCAGAGTGGCGGCGATCAGCAGGGGCAACAGCGCAAGGCGCAAAGAGGATATCATGATAATGGGCCGGGTCCGGAATAATGGGTGGCGGCCCGGATGGGCCGCCTGTGACAGTCTTATACAGGGATTTTGCGGCATTTGTTAGCCGCCGCGTTTAGTAACCTGTGGCGCGCACAACCACCCGCACTGTACTGATCAGCAATCCAAGATCGGTGCCAAGCGACAGCGTCTGATCATAATCCGTGTCAAAGCGCGCGCGGTCCGCAAACGTGCTCTCATTGCGCCGTGACACTTGCCATGGGCCAGTGATGCCGGGGCGCAGACGGTAATAGGCCGATCCCGGATACAAATCGCGCTGGCACGGCATCATCGGACGAGGACCGACCAGCGACATATCCCCCAGCAGCACGTTCCACAGCTGCGGCAACTCATCCAGCGAGGATTTGCGCAAAACGCGGCCAAAGCGGGTGATGCGCGGATCAATCTTCAGTTTCTGCGTGCTGTCCCATTCGGCGCGCGCGGTCGGATCAGTGGCCAGATAGGTTTCCAGTTGGGCATCCGCGTTCACGATCATCGAGCGCAGCTTCCACATTTTGTAAAGCCGCCCACCGTGACCGACGCGCGCCTGTGCATAAAACGGATTTGCGCCATCAAAGGCAATGCAAACAGCCAAAAGGCCCACCACCAGCAGGACGATCGGGGCGGCTAGGATCACAAGGCAGATATCAAGGGCGCGTTTAAAGGCGTTGCGATACACGCCGGATTGCCCGGCACTCTTGCCATCCCGTCCAGCAGTCCGGGCATGGGGCTTTGCCGAGATGTAAATTGCTCCTACGGGGTTTCCAGATGTATCCGGCAGCGGATCGTAATGAAGTGTCATAAAAAATAACCTTTATTTCAGA